>NZ_CADCUP010000069.1 GCF_902805925.1 uncultured Nocardioides sp. | reverse complement strand
CGGCACTGGCCCGGCAGCCCAGGTGCGTGGTCTGCTCGATGTGGACCGAGGTGCCGCTGGCGGTCGGGACGTCGTTGCGCCGGCCGGGTGAGTACTCCAGCAGGTCGATCTCGCCGACGTCGCTCCAGCCGCCGACCTCGTCGCAGTAGGCGCTGCTGCCTCCGAAGTTCTTGGTCCACATGGCGAACCGGGAGCCGTCCACGCCGTTCTGCGGCATCCGCGCCGAGACCCGCATCTCGAAGTCGATCCCCGGCGGGACGGCGTAGGAGAGTGCCGTCCGCCCCGCTGAGTAGGCCGGCGTCCAGCCGGCGGCGCGGCAGTCGGCCTCCGGCCGCTCGTCGCCGTTCGTGGGCAGCACGCGCGCCTCCCCCGGGGCGAGGCAGTGTCGTCGGGCGGAGACCGCCAGCACGCCGTCCGACGCGGTGACGTTCTCCGGGACGAACTGGGCCTGCGACTTGCCGGCCGGGTCCGCCGAGGCGATGTCGTCGGTGATCAGCCAGGCGGCCGGGTCGAGCCCGTCCTCGAAGTCGTCGAAGAACAGGACCGAGCCCGCGCGGTCGGGTCCGTCGGCCCGGACCGGGATCGCGAGCGACGGGGGCGCCGCTGCCGTGATCGCCGAGGCGACGACCAGGCACGCCGCCAGCAGTCGCGGTGCGGTGCACCGCGCCCCTCTGAGCAGGGTCGACCTGCGCACGCGAACCGAAGGCACTTCCCACCCATCCTGCACGGCACCGCTTCTCGCGAAGTCGGTGAAGAGAACGTGACCACCACGGGCTCACGGCGGGGTCAGTGTAGTGGCTCCGCCGAGCACGCCGCGGCCCGTCCCCGGCTCGGCTGCCGACCCCGTCCCTGCGGACGACGAAGGCCTCCAGCGTCTCGTCCGCACCGGCGCCTCCCTGCATCCGGACCTCCAGGCCTCCAGGCGTTGCGCCGTTCCAGCTCGTCCAGGCCCTCCACCGCGGCTCGCCCGGAGTGCGGGGTCCCGACCACTCCGGGCAGAGCGCGCCGGTCGAGGCTCCGAGGACCACCGCGACCGTGAATGCCGAGACAGACATCAGGACGAGACCCGCGGCGACGCCGGTGACCAGCAGCGGGGCCCAGACGAGGAGGACCGGTTCAGGCTGCGTCGCACCTGCTCGGTGAGCTCGTAGGTGGGCCAGGTGCTGAGCGAGAGCAGACCCGAGACCGCGTCGGAGGTCGCGGTCTGGGAACTCCCGCTCGGCGATGGGCATGGTGCATGTCGACATGGTGTCCTCGGCAGTGTCAAAGTCCTCTCAGCTCCTGCACGGCAGGTCGAGGAGGTCACCATGAGTGCACGCGCCACCCGCCTGATGCTGGTCGTGGCCCACCCCGACGACGAGACGTTCGGCTGTGGGTCCCTGCTGCTCCACGCGGCCGCACGTGGCGCGGTGACGGCCGTGTGCTGTGCGACGCGCGGCGAGGCGGGGACCGCGGCCGACCCGACGGCGGACCTCGGATCCGTCCGCGAGCAGGAGCTTCACGACGCGGCCCGCGTCCTCGGTGTCTCCGAGGTCTCGCTGCTCGACTTCGCCGACTCGGACATGACCGGGGAGCCGCCGGCCGGCTCCCTCGTGGCTGCCCCGTTCGAGGACGTCGTGGCCTCCGTGTCGCACTCGATCCGGGCATTCGCGCCGGACGTGCTGGTGACGCTCGACGCCAGTGACGGCCACCGCGACCACGCCAGGATCCGGGACGCGGCCCTGGCGGCGGCGGAGCGATGTGAGGTCCCCGCGGCCTATCTCGCGTGCCTCCCCCGATCACTGATGCACCGCTGGGTGGACCGGATGCGCTCGGAGCGGCCGGACGTCGCGCACCTCGACCCCGAGATCGCGGCCATCGGCACGCCCGACGAGCACATCACCACCCGCATCGAGGCGACGGAGCACCTCGCGCGACGGGAACGAGCGATCGCCGTCCATGCCTCGCAGACCTCGCCCTTCGAAGGGCTTCCCCCGGACCTCAGGACGGCGTTCCTCGACACCGTGCACCTCCAGCGCGTGGTGCCGCCCTGGCCGGGCGGCCCACAGGAGAGCGACCTGCCTCTCTGAGTCCCGCCGAGCCACCCGGACCGCGGAGGCCCCCGACCCGCGTCGCTGCAGGTCAGGGGACTTCGATGGAGCCGCCTGTCAGAATCGAACTGACGACCTAGTCATTACGAGTGACTCGCTCTACCGACTGAGCTAAGGCGGCGTGCTGGCGGGTCCGCGAGGGCTCCCGGGCAACGCGGAGAACTATACGGACACCCGCGACGAGCGGCGAAACCGGCAGGCCTCAGCAGGAGAGGCCGTCGTCGGGGACGACGTCGTCGACGAGGTAGCCCTCGACCGCCTCGTCCACGCAGGCGTTCCCGGCGTTGTAGCCCGTGTGCCCGTCGCCGTCCCTGCTGACCAGCACGCCGGACTCGAGCTGGCCCGCGAGCGCCTCGGCCCACTCGTACGGCGTGGCGGGGTCGCGGGTGGTGCCGACGACCACGATCGGGGCGGCCCCCTCCGCGGCGATGTCGGGCGCGGGCTCGCTGCGCTCGACCTCCAGGCCGCCGCAGCCGATCAGGCCCCAGGCGAAGATCCGGCCGAAGGTGGGCGAGGCCTCCTCGAAGGCGGCGTACTCGTCCGGCACCTCGGACGGCTCGATGGCGAAGGGGTCGTCGAGGCAGTTGATGGCGTAGATCGCCTCGGCGCTGTTGTCGGTGTAGCCCTCGGGGCCGCGGGAGGCGTAGAGGTCGGACAGCTCCATCAGCGCCGCGCCGTCGCCGTCCTGCGCCGAGCGCAGCGCAGCGGAGAGGAGGAACCAGTAGTCGCGGTTGTAGAGCGGCGTGACGATGCCGTAGAACGCCTTGCCGACGGTCAGCTCGCGGTCGGAGCCGGTCGGCAGCGGCCGGGCGTCGATGGACTCGACCAGCTCGGTGATGGTCGCCAGACCCTGCTCCACGTCGTCGCCGAGGAAGCAGGAGTCGGTGGAGTCGATGCAGTTCTCCACGTAGGCCCGCAGCGCCCGCTCGAAGCCGGCGGCCTGGTCGAGGCTCAGCCGGCGGCTGCCGAGCGAGACGTCGACGGCGCCGTCGAGCACGAGGTGCCCCACCCGGTCGGGGAAGAGCTCGGCGTACGTCGCCCCTAGCTTGGTGCCGTAGGACGCACCGAAGTAGTCGAGCTGCTCCTCGCCGAGGGCCGACCGCAGCACGTCCATGTCTCGGGCGGCCTCGACGGTCGTCACGTGCGCCACCAGGCGGCCGGAGCGCTGCGCGCAGCCGGCGCCGAACCGCTCGACCCAGCCGACGACCTCGCGCTCCTCCGCGGGGTCGTCGGGCACCGGGTCGGTGGCGAGGTAGGCGTCGAGCTCCTCGTCGGTCAGGCAGTCCACCGGAGCGCTCTGCCCCGTGCCGCGCGGATCGAAGCCGACCACGTCGAAGTGGTCGGTGATCCGCTGGCGGAAGACTCGGTCGGCCGCCGCGGCGTACGACGTGCCGGGGGCGCCGGGGCCGCCGGGGTTGACCACGAGCGAGCCGACGCGCTGCTCCGGCCGGGCGGCCGGCACCTTGAGCAGGGCGATCTCGACGGTGTCGCCGGTCGGCTCGGCGTAGTCGACCGGCACGGTCAGCCGCGAGCACTGGAGGCCGCCCTCGCAGGACTCCCAGGACAGCTCCTGGCCGTAGAGGTCGGCGAGCGCCGGATCGGGCGGCGTGGTGGCCGACTCCGGCGCCTCGCCGCCGTCGGTGCGCACCGCGCGCTGGGGCGGCGGCGCGCTGCCGGTGTCGTCCTCGCCTGCGGACAGGAAGACGACGAGCCCGGTCAGGACCGCTCCCAGGACCAGGGCCAGCACGAGCAGCAGCGCGACGAGTCGCTTCATCGGGACGGACCTCCAGACGGCCTCTCCGTCAGCCGGAGGGCCACCATCATCGACTCCAGCGCGATCGCCGGCGGGACGTTGAACTCCAGCATCTGCTCACGCGCGGTGAAGATCGCCTCGATGCGCTGGAGGTGCTGCTCGGCGCTCGAGCGGCGGGCGATCGAGGCGACGTCGCCGCGGATCTCCTCGTTGACCAGGTGGCCGCGGGCGCCGGTGGAGACCGAGATCGCGTCACGGTAGACCGAGGCGAGGTCCATCAGGCTGCGGTCGACGACGTCGAGGACGCGACGCTTCGCCCGGGTCTTCTGGCCCTTCTCCAGCGCGGTGAGGGCGGGGGCGTACTCGCGCGGGCGCCGGCCGCGCTCCTGCACGCCGTACGCCGAGTCGAGGTCCCGCTTCTCGCGCGCGTCGAGCTCGGAGGTGATCGCCTCGGCCTCCTGCTTGGCCAGGTCCACGAGGTTGGCCGCGGCGGTCATGGCGGCGCCCAGCGACGTGAGGGCGACCGGGATGCGGACCACCTCCGCGCGCCGGTTGCGGGTGTCCTCGTCGCGGGCCAGCGCCTTGGCCCGACCGATGTGGCCCTGGCTGGCGCGGGCGGCGTGCGCCGCGAGAGCCGGCGGCACGTCGGCCGTGCGCTCGAGGAACGCCGCCACGTCGATCGCTGCGGGCGTGGTCAGCGTGACCAGCCGGCAGCGTGAGCGGATGGTGGGCAGGACATCCTCGACGGTGGGGGCGCAGAGCAGCCAGATCGTGCGCTGGTTGGGCTCCTCGACCGCCTTCAGCAGGGCGTTCGCGGCCTGGTCGGTGAGGCGGTCGGAGTCCTCGACGACGAGCACCTGCCAGCGGCGTCCGTTGGGCGAGAGCGCGGAGCGCCTGACCAGCTCGCGGACCTCGTCGACGCCGAGGGAGAGCTTCTCGGTGCGGACCACGGTGATGTCGGCGTGGGAGCCGGTCATCGCGGTGTGGCACGAGTGGCACTCCCCGCAGCCTCCCTGCTCGCACTGCAGGGCCGCCGCGAAGGCGATCGCGGCGTTGGAGCGCCCCGATCCCGGTGGGCCGGTGAAGAGCCAGGCATGGGTCATGCCGTCGCCGCGGGCCGCGCGGGACAGGGTCTCGATGACCGGCCGCTGGCCCACCAGGTCGTCCCAGACGGTCACGGGCGCAGCCCCACCAGCGCGGCCACCCGCTCGCGGACCGCCTCGGCCAGCAGCTCCACCGGCTGCCGGGCGTCGAGCACGGCGTAGTGGTCGGGGTCGGCCGCCGCGAGGTCCAGGAAGCCCTGGCGGGCGCGCTGGTGGAACGCCACCGACTCGGCCTCGATGCGGTCGCGCCCCTCGAACCGGCCCAGCCCGTGCTCCGGCTCCAGGTCGAGGACGACGGTGAGGTCGGGCCGCAGGTCGCCGGTGGCCCAGCGCAGGACGTGCTCGAGCTCGGCCGCGTCGATGCCGCGGCCGGTGCCCTGGTAGGCCAGCGAGGTGTCGACGTAGCGGTCGCTGATGACGACGGCGCCCGTGGCCAGCGCGGGGCGGACCACCTTCTCGATGTGCTCGGCCTTGTCGGCGGCGTACAGCAGGGCCTCGGTGCGGTCGGCGAGGTGGCCGGTGGCGGGGTCGAGCACGATGCGGCGGATGTCCTGGCCGATCGGGGTGTCGCCCGGCTCGAAGGTGAGCAGCACCGGGTGCGTCTGCTCGCGCAGCCACTCGGCGAGCAGCCGGGCCTGCGTCGACTTGCCCGCGCCCTCGCCGCCCTCGAAGCACACGAACACCCCGGTGTCGGTGTGCTGGCCGGGATAGGTGGTCACGCGCACACCCTACGGTCGCCCTCCGACGGCCCCGACGATGCGCCCGCGGTGCTGTCACGCGGGACCAGGCACCGGTGCCATCGGCGCCTGCCTCGTCGACTCAGGCCTTCTTCGCCGCAGCCTTCTTGGTGGTGGCCTTCTTGGTGGTGGCCTTCTTGGCGGTCGTCCTCTTCGCCGCCGTCTTCTTGGCCGGCGCCTTCTTCGCACCCCGCTTGGCCGTCTTCTTGGCCGGGCCCTTCTCGCGGCGCTCGGCGAGCAGCTCGGCGGCACGCTCGAGGGTGATGGCGTCCACCGTGTCGTCCTTGCGGAGGGTGGCGTTGTACTCGCCGTCGGTGACGTACTCGCCGAAGCGGCCCGCCTTGACCACGACGGGCTGGCCGGAGACCGGGTCGTTGCCGAGCTCCTTGAGCGGCGCGGTCGCGGCGCCGCGCCCGCGCTGCTTGGGCTGGGCGTAGACCGCCAGCGCCTCCTCGAGGGTGATGGTGAGCAGCTGCTCCTCGGAGGCGATGGTGCGGGAGTCGGTGCCCTTCTTCAGGTACGGCCCGTAGCGGCCGTTCTGCGCGGTGATCTCCTCGCCGTCCTCGCCGACGCCGACCACCCGGGGCAGCGAGAGCAGCTGCACCGCCTGGTCGAGGGTGACCGAGTCGAGCGACATCGACTTGAAGAGCGAGCCGGTGCGGGGCCGAGCGGACTTCGGCGCGTCCTCGGGCAGGACCTCGGTGACGTAGGGGCCGTAGCGGCCGTTCTTCGCCACGACCTGGAGCCCGGTCTCGGGGTGCGCACCGAGCACGGTCTCCTCGCCGGCCGGGTTGGCCAGCAGCTCGAGCGCCTTGGCGGTCGTCAGCTCGTCGGGCGGCAGGTCGTCGGGCACGTTGGCGCGCTTGCCGGCCGGGTTGCCGTCGTCGTCGGGGCCCTCGAGGTAGGGGCCGTAGCGGCCCACGCGCAGGTCGATGCCGTCGGCGGGGTCGCCGATCGGGAACGTCGCCAGCTCGCGCGCGTCGATCTCGCCGAGGCCGGTGACCAGCGGGTGCAGCCCGTCGACCTCCTCGGAGCCGTAGTAGAACTCGCCGAGCTCGGTGGCCCGGTCGCGACGGCCGTGCGCGATCTCGTCGAGCACGTCCTCCATGTCGGCGGTGAACTCGTAGGAGATGTGGCGCGGGAAGTGCTCCTCGAGCAGCCGGATCACCGAGAACGCGATCCAGGCCGGCACCAGCGCCGTGCCCTTCTTGTAGACGTAGCCGCGGTCGATGATGGTCTTGATGATCGAGGCGTACGTCGAGGGCCGGCCGATCTCGCGGTCCTCGAGCTCCTTGATCAGCGTGGCCTCGGTGTAGCGCGCCGGCGGCTTGGTCTCGTGGCCGGCGGCGGCCAGCGAGGCCGCGGAGACCGCCGCACCCTCGACCAGCTGGGGCAGCCGGGTCTCGGTGTCGTCGCTGTCCTTGGCGTCGTCGCGGCCCTCGACGTAGGCCTTGAGGAACCCGTGGAAGGTGATCACGCGGCCCGACGCGGAGAAGACGACGTCCTCGCCGGTGGCGGCGGTGCCGCCGATGCGCACCGAGACGCTCTGGCCGACGGCGTCCTTCATCTGGGAGGCGACGGTGCGCATCCAGATCAGCTCGTAGAGCCGGAACTGCTCCCCCGTCAGCCCGGTCTGCGCAGGGGTGCGGAACGTGTCGCCGGCCGGGCGGATCGCCTCGTGCGCCTCCTGCGCGTTCTTCACCTTGGAGGTGTGCACGCGGGGGCTGTCGGGGAGGTACTCCGCGCCGTACAGCTCGCGCACCTGGTCGCGCGCCGCCCCGACCGCCGCCGTGGACAGCGTCGTGGAGTCGGTGCGCATGTAGGTGATGAAGCCGTTCTCGTAGAGCCGCTGGGCGACCGACATGGCCACCGAGGCGGTCATGCCGAGCTTGCGGCCGGCCTCCTGCTGGAGGGTGGTGGTGCGGAACGGGGCGTACGGCGAGCGCTTGTAGGGCTTGGACTCGACCGAGCGGACCTCGTAGGAGCTGTCCTGCAGGCCGGAGACCAGCGCCTCGGCGCGGGCGCGGTCGAGGTGCACGACCTCCTTCTTGCCCGTGAGCGTGCCGTCCTGGCCGAAGTCGGAGCCACGGGCCACGCGGGAGCCGTCGACGGAGTGCAGCTTGGCGGGGAACATCCGCTGGTCGTGGCCGGAGCCGGCGTCGAAGGTGCCCTCGATGTCCCAGTAGGAGGCGACCTTGAACCTCATCCGGGTGCGCTCGCGGTCGACCACGAGGCGGGTGGCCACCGACTGCACGCGGCCGGCCGAGAGGCCGGACATGACCTTCTTCCACAGCACCGGCGAGACCTCGTAGCCGTAGAGGCGGTCCAGGATGCGGCGGGCCTCCTGGGCCTCGACGAGGTCGTCGTTGATCTGGCGGGGGTTGGCGACCGCGGCGAGGATCGCCGGCTTGGTGATCTCGTGGAAGACCATGCGGTGCACCGGGATGCCCTTGGGCTTGAGCTCGTCGAGCAGGTGCCACGCGATCGCCTCGCCCTCACGGTCCTCGTCGGTGGCGAGGTAGAGCTCGTCGGCGTCCTTGAGCAGCGACTTCAGCTTGGTGATGTGCGACTTCTTGTCGCGCGGGACGACGTAGTGGGGCTGGAAGCCGTTGTCGACGTCGACCGCGAGGCGCCCCCACGGCTTGTCCTTGATCTTGGCCGGGGTGTCGGCAGCGCTCTGCGGCAGGTCGCGGATGTGACCGATCGACGACTCGACGACGTAGTCGGAGCCGAGGTACCCGCCGATGGTCCTGGCCTTGGCCGGGGACTCGACGATCACCAACTTGTGTGCCACGTGTGTTCCTTGCTGCTCGCGGTGCCCGGCGATGAGGAGTGTCGCACCGCCTCGGCGGAACACGGTAGCGCGTGGTCTCACCATTTCCGTCCGTGGCGGCCCCACCGCCCTCAGGGGAGGAGCAGCGCGGAGTCGCCGAACTCGTGCCACAGGTAGGACCCCGCGACGGCCGCGTCGTACGCCGCCTGGGTCAGTGCCGGGCCCGCGACCGACTCCACCAGCAGCAGGTGCGAGGCCTGCGGGTCGTGCCAGCCGGTGACGAGGCCGTCGACCACCCGCGGCGGGTCGGTCGGGGTGACGACGCGCTCGGTCCACCCGCGGGCGGGGCCGATGCGGCCCTCCCCGTCGACCGCCGACTCCAGCGCCCGGGTCACCGTCGTGCCCACGGCGACCACCCGCCCGCCCGCCGCCCGCGTGGAGGCGACGAGCCGGGCCGTGGCGGCCGGCACGTCGAACCACTCCGGCGCGGGGCCCTCGCCGGCCTCCTGCGACGACACGCCCGTGTGCAGGGTGAGGGGCGCGACGCCGATCCCGCGGGCGATGAGCCGGGTGAGGAGCGCGTGGGTGAACGGGCGTCCGGCCGAGGCCATCTCGGCGCTGCCGGGCACCGAGGCGAACACCGACTGGTAGGCCGAGAGCGGGTAGCGCCGGTCGAGGTAGCCGTAGGCGATCGCCCGGCCCTGCCGGTCCAGGTGCCTCCTCAGGTCGCCGGAGGGCAGGGCCCGCCAGAGGCGGTTGCCGGTGCCGGTGGGCGAGGAGCCCTCGTGCGGGTACGCCGCGAGCAGCTCCACGCCCACGGCGCCGGTCTGCACGCGGTCACCGGGACGCGCGTCGAGGATCGCGCGCGCCGCGTCGGGCGCCGTGCGCAGCTCCACGACCCAGGTGCCGTCGTCGAGGCGGGTGGCGGCGTGCAGCACCACCGGGTCGCCGTGGAGGGTGCCGTCGACCTGGCCGCGCACGGGGGCGGAGTTGTTGACGACCACCAGGTCGCCGGGCTCGAGGTGGCGCGGGAGGTCGCGGAAGCGGGCGTGCGTGGTGCCGTCGGGGGTGGCGACGAGCAGCCGCACGCGGTCGCGCGCCAGGCCGCGCCTCTCCGGAGGGGCCGCTGCGGTGGCGTCGGCCGGGGCGGCGAAGCGGGTCGTCGGGTGCTCGGTGAGGACGCTCACCTCAGGCCACCTCCACCGGCACGGCCACGTCGGCGGCGACGTACCGGCCCGAGGCCGGCCGCTGCCCCA
>NZ_CADCUP010000068.1 GCF_902805925.1 uncultured Nocardioides sp. | reverse complement strand
GAGGTCGTTAGCTTCATGGACCGGCATCTTGCGGGGGGCTGGTGGGGGATTCCTTGGGGAGCGGCTCCCGTCGGTCCGGGCGCCCCCCGGGACCACCCCTCCGGCTCCGTCTCCCTGGGTGCGTCGGTGATCCCGATCGGCGCTCCATCGGCGGGGCCTCGCCCTGCGCGGAGACAGAGGGGAGGCGGATACCGCATGTGGGTCATGGACACCCTCGGGGCGGCTCTGCTTCGCTCGAGGGTCCACCCAGTCCGTCTCACAGTCGCACCAGGACGCCCCAATGCGCACTCGATCCTCCCTCGTCATCGCCTGCCTCACCACCTTGGTCGCGGGTCTCCTCGGGACCCAGGCCCCCGCTCACGCCATCACCTACGGTGTGCCCGACGCCGGCGAGCACCCCAACGTCGGCTCCTTCGTCGGCGAGTTCACCGATCCCACCACCGGTGACACGCTGCTCTTCCAGGCATGCACGGGCACCCTCATCGCCGAGGACGTGGTGCTGTCGGCCAGCCACTGCTTCAGCGGCCTGCCGCCCGAGATCACGGACATCACCTTCACGCTGGATCCGGTGATCGACGCCGATCGGGACGGCGCGGTGGACGCCGACGTGGAGCTGCTCACCGGCACCCCCGTCACGCATCCCCTCTACGCCACCGGCGGGTTGAGCAACCTCTACGACATCGCGGTCTTCCTCCTGGACGACCCGGTCACGCACGTCGACCCCGCTCCGCTTGCGCCCGCCGGCACCCTGGACAGGCGCGGGCTGCGCGGCGAGACCTTCACCGCGGTCGGCTACGGGACCGTGCGCACGAGCAGGCGGAAGGGCCCCCAGGGCTTCAGTGTGGGATGGCGTCGTGAGAAGGCCGACCAGCACCTGCGGTCGGTCACCAAGGCGTGGGCGACGCTGTCGATGAACCAGGCGACCGGCGACGGTGGAACCTGCTACGGCGACTCCGGCGGCCCGCACTTCCTCGACGGAGCCGTCGTGTCCATCACCGTGACCGGTGACGCCATGTGCAAGGCCACCGACAAGACCTACCGGGTGGACACGCCGTGGGCCCGTGACTTCCTCGCCCGGTACGTCCCCGTGCCATGAGGACGCCCGCGCGGCCCGCCGTTGATGTGGGTGCGCCCGTCGAACAGTCGCTCTGCGTCCGTCGGGCGTCCCACCAGCCGCTCCTCCCCCATCAACCACCGACGTGTCATACCCCGATTGGGGGTTGAGAGCGCTCGCCGTTGCGCGTAGGCCTGTAGGATGCCGGACCCGCACACTCGCGGCCGGCAAGCCCCAGTAGAAGGACCCGGGGGTCGACGCGATGTCTCCTTGGCTGATATCTCGAGCGGTGGCGGCGCGGGTGCTCGTCCTGGCGGTGGCGCTGGCGCTCGTGGCGCTCGGGGCCTACCAGGCGCAATCCGCCAGGACCGAGGTCCTCCCGGAGTTCTCCCCTCCGTACGTCGAGGTGCAGACCGAGGCCCTGGGGCTCTCCGCGGAGGAGGTCGAGCAGCTGATCACCGCCCCGATGGAGAACCTGCTGCTCAACGGGGTGGCGTTCCTGGACGGGATCCGGTCGGAGTCGGTGAACGGCCTCTCCTCCATCACGCTGATCTTCGAGCCCGGGACCGACCTGCTCGAGGCCCGCCAGGTCGTGCAGGAGCGGCTCACGCAGGCCGGCCTGCTGGCGCACCTGACCGATCCCCCCGCGATCGTGCAGCCGCTGTCGTCCTCGAGCCGGGTCCTGGTGGTCGGCTTCCGGTCCGCCGACGTCAGCCCCATCGAGATGTCGGTGCTGGCGCGGTGGACGATCCGTCCGCGGCTGCTCGGCGTCACCGGCGTCGCGAACGTGTCGATCTTCGGCCAGCGCGAGCGCCAGCTGCAGGTGCAGGTCGACCCGCGTCGGCTCGCGCGGCGCGGGGTCACGCTCCAGGAGGTCATCAACACCAGCGGCAACGCGTTGTGGGTCTCCCCGCTGACCTACCTCCAGGCGTCCGCCCCCGGGACCGGCGGCTTCGTCGACACGCCCACCTCGCGCCTGGAGATCCGGCACGTCTCCCCCATCACCACCGCCGGCGACCTGAGCAAGGTGGCGCTCGAGCGGGCGGACGGCGCGCGGGACCCCCGAGGGATGACGCTCGGCGACGTCGCCCACGTCACCGAGGACCACCAGCCGCTGATCGGCGACGCCGTCGTGGACGACGGTCCGGGCCTGGTGCTCGTGATCGAGAAGCTCCCGGGCGCGAACACCGTCGAGGTCACCGAGGGCATCGAGGAGGCGCTCGCCACGCTCGCCCCGGGCCTGGAGGGCATCACCGTCGACACCGAGCTGTTCCGCCCCGCCAGCTTCGTGGAGGCCGCCCGCACCAACTACGTCGTCACCTTGGGCGTCGGCCTGGCGCTGGCGGCCCTGCTGGTGCTGCTGGTGCTCCTCCACCTGCGCGCCACGCTCGTCGCCCTCGTGTCCACCCTCGTCTCGCTGGCCACGTCGGTCCTGGTCCTCGAGCTGCTCGGGATCGGGCTCGACGGGCTGGCGCTCGCGGGCCTGGCGCTCGCCGCCGCGCTGGTGGTGCACGACGCCGTCGGGACCGCCGAGCACCTGCTGCGTGGGCTGCGCGACCGCGGGGACGACACCGCCCTGACACTCTCGCGGGTCACGCTGGCCTCCGTGGAGGCACGGCGGTCCGCGGGCTACGCGACCGCTGTCGCCCTGGTCGCCCTCTGGCCTCTCCTCGCCGTGGACAGGCTCGCCCAGGCCTTCTACCGACCCGCGCTCGTCGCGTTCGCGGTCGTCCTGCTCGTCTCGCTGCTGGTCTCCCTCACCGTCACGCCGGCCCTCGCCTCGGTGGTCCTGCACCGCACGGGAGACCGTCGCTCACCGGTGACCGAGGCCGTACGCCGCGCAGCGACCGGCGTCGCGGAGCGGCTGGCGGGCGCCTGGCGGCTCGCCGCGGCCGTGCTCGCGGTCGGCGTGATCGCCACGACTGCGGCGACCGCCTTCGTGCAGTCGACGGACCGGCCGGCGCTGCTGCCGGAGTTCCAGGAGTCCGACCTCGTCGTCAGCTGGCAGGGTGAGCCGGGCGTCTCCCGGGAGGCGATGACCGCGATCGCCTCGGACCTGGGCGCACAGCTGCGCGCCGTGCCCGGCGTCCGCAGCGTCGGAGGACACGTGGGGCGTGCTGTCCTCTCCGACCGCATCCACGGCATCGGCACCGGCGAGCTGTGGGTGGGCATCGACCCGGACGCCGACCACGGCGACACGGTCGCGGCGGTGCGGGAGGTGGCGGCCGGCTACGACGAGGCACCGGCGCAGATCCGCTCCTCCATCGCCGACCAGGTCGAGGCCGGCGGCGCGCTGATGTCGGAGTTCGACCGCGGGCGCGTGACCCTCGGCGAGGACGAGGTGGTGGTACGCGTCTACGGCGAGGAGCTCCAGGTCCTGCTCGACCAGGCCCGCTCCATCGGGGACAGCCTCTCCGGCATCGAGGGGGTGTCGCGGGTCCGGGTCGACAAGCCTCCGGTGGAGCCCAACCTGGAGGTGGCGGTCGACCTCGACGCCGCCGAGCGGCACGGCCTCAAGCCGGGCGACGTGCGCCGCGTCGCCACCACGCTCGCCAACGGGCTCGAGGTCGGCAGCCTGTTCGAGGAGCAGAAGGTCTTCGACGTCATCGTCAACGGCGACCGCGACTACTTCGCGGATCCCGACCAGATCGGCGCGCTCCTCATCGACAAGCCCGATGGCAGCACCGTGCGCCTCGACGAGGTCGCGGACGTCTCCTTCGGCGAGTCGTTCTCCCTCATCAACCGGGAGTCGGTCTCGCGCCGGCTCGACGTGGTCGCCACGGTGACGGGCGATCGGGACGACGTCGCCGATGACATCGAGGCCAGCGTGGCCGGCATCGGCTTCCCGAGGGAGTACCACGCCGAGGTCATCAGCGAGGGCCAGAACGCGGCCGACACCCGGCTGGTCGGGGCCGTCTCGGTCGTGGCACTGCTCACCGGGCTCCTGCTCCTCCAGGTGGTCATCGGCAGCTGGCGGATGACCGCGGCTGCCCTGGCCACGATCGCCATGTCGATGCTCGGCGGGGTGCTGGCCGTCCTGGTCGCCGGGGGCGAGGCGACGACCGGGACCGTGCTCGGCTTCCTCGCGGTCCTGGCGATCGCGGTGCGCAACGTGCTCGCCCTCGTCGCGGCGTGGGACCTCGCCCGAGCGTCCGGCCTGCCGTTCGGGCGTGAGCTCGTGACCCGGGCGGTCGGCGAGCGGAGCGTCGGCATCCTGCTGGCGGGGGCGGCGGCAGCGCTGGTGCTGCTGCCGGTGACCCTCGCGGGCGCGCGGCCGGGCCTGGAGATCGTGCATCCGATGGCGGTCGTCGTCCTCGGGGGTGTGATCACCGCCGTGCTGGTGCCGCTGCTGCTCCTCCCCGCGCTCTACCTGCGGTGGGGCGAGGAGCGCGAGCCGGCCCTGCTCGACGACGAGGCCGGCAGCGGGTCGGTCGCGGGTGCGTGGGCACGATGACCACCATCACCCGGGCCCCCCTCGAGAGCACCCGACCGGGGTCCGGCTGGGCCGGCGCAGGCATCGCGACGCTGGTCCTGCTCGCGGCCACGTGGTGGGCTGCCGGCTCCGGTCAGGGCGAGCCGGTCGAGCCCTCGCACGACACCCCCGCGACGGTGGAGCACATCGGCCACGGTGACTTCTCCTGGGTGACGCTCACCCCGGACGCCGCCCGCAGGGTCGGGCTCGAGGTCGCCGCGGTGCCGGAGGGCGCCGAGCCCGTCACGGTGCCGTACTCCGCCGTCGTCCACGCCGCCGACGGCACCACGTGGGTGTACGGGACCGAGGACGAGGACTCGCTGCGCTTCCGCCGCTACCCGGTGGAGGTGCGAGCGGTGGCCGGCGATCGGGCCATGCTGAGCGAGGCGCCACCGCCCGGGACGTTCGTCGCCGGAGTGGGGTCCGCCCTGCTCCACGGCTCCGAGTTCGAGGTGGGGCACTGATGATGCACTGGATCATCCTCACCAGCCTGCGGCTGCGGACGCTGGTGGTGCTGGCCGGCTCGGTCCTCATGGTGGGCGGGATGCTGCAGCTGAGCAAGGCCCCCGTGGACGTCTTCCCCGAGTTCGCGCCGCCGAAGGTCGAGATCCAGACCGCCTGCGTCGGCCTCTCGGCCGCGGAGGTCGAGGAGCTCATCACGGTGCCGCTCGAGCAGTCGCTCGCCGGCGTGCCGGGTCTGGACGTGCTGCGGTCGAAGTCCGTGGGCCAGCTCTCCTCGGTGACGCTGCTCTTCGAGCCGGGCACCGACATCATGGAGGCGCGCCAGCTGGTGCAGGAGCGAGTGGCCTCGGTGACGCCGTCGCTCCCCGCTTGGGCCACGCCCCCGCACATGATCCAGCCGCTCTCCTCCACCAGCCGGGTCCTGAAGATCGGGGTCTCCTCCGACACCCTCGACACGATCAAGCTCTCCCACCTCACCCGATGGAAGATCCGCGACAACCTGATGCGGGTGCCCGGGGTCGCGAACGTCGCGGTGTGGGGCAACCGCAAGACGCAGTACCAGATCCTGGTGGACCCGCCGCGGCTGCACCGGCAGGGGGTCACCCTCGACGACGTCCGCAACGCCGCTGCGGACGCCGTGGAGTCCGGGCTGCTCGCCTACCGGCCCGGCGCCGCCCTCGGCACCGGCGGATTCGTCGAGACGGGCGGGCAGCGGCTCGGCATCGAGCACGTGTCGGCGGTCGGTCGGCCCGAGCAGCTGGGGGCGGTGACCGTCCGCAACCGAGAGGGCAGGGTCCTGCGCATCGACGAGGTCGCGACCGTCGCGGTCGGGCACCAGCCGCTGATCGGCGACGCGGTCGTCGACGGCGGGCCCGGGCTGCTCCTCATCGTGGAGAAGTTCCCGTGGGCCAACACCCTGCAGGTGACCGAGGGGGTGGAGGAGCAGCTGGAGCTGATCAGGCCGGCGCTCACCAACGTCCACATCGACAGCACGATCTTCCGGCCGGCGACCTTCATCGAGACGTCGGTCGACAACCTGACCACGGCCCTGCTCATCGGGATCCTGCTCGTCATCGTGGTGCTGATGCTGTTCCTCTACGAGTGGCGGACGGCGCTGATCAGCGTCGTGGCCATCCCGCTCTCCCTGGTCGTCGCCGGCCTGGTCCTCTACCACCAGGGCAGCACGATCAACACGATGGTGCTCGCCGGCTTCGTCATCTCGGTCGGTGTGGTCGTGGACGACGCGATCATCGACATCGAGAACATCTGGCGCCGGCTGAAGCTGGCCCGGGCCACCGGCGACACCACCCCGACGGCGAAGATCATCGTCGAGGCCTCGGTGGAGGTCCGCCGCGCGATCGTCTACGCGACGTTCATCAACATCGCGGCGATCACGCCGGTGTTCTTCCTCGAGGGCCTGTCCGGCGCGTTCTTCCGCCCGCTGGTGACGTCGTACGCCCTGGCACTGCTGGCGTCGATGGCGGTGGCGCTCACCGTGACCCCGGCGCTCGGGCTGATGCTGCTGCGGCGCCACGGGCTCCTGCGCCGCGAGTCGCCGCTCAAGGTGCTCCTCGTCGGCTGGTACGTCCGGGGGCTGCGCCGGGTCACCCGCACCACCCGACCGGCGTACTTCGTCGTCGCCGGGCTCGCCCTCCTCGCCGTGGTCGGCACACCGCAGCTCGGGCAGTCGCTGCTGCCGGACTTCAAGGAGCGCGACTTCCTCATGCACTGGGTGACCAAGCCGGGCACCTCGTTGCAGGAGGAGGTGCGCATCACCACGCGCTCGGCCGAGGGGTTGGGGGCCATCCCCGGGGTCCGCAACTTCGGCGCCCACATCGGCCAGGCCAGCAATGCCGACGAGGTCGTCGGCCCGGAGTTCGGCGAGAACTGGATCAGCGTCGACCCCGACGCCGACTACGACAAGACCCTCGCCGCGGTCCAGGCGGAGGTCAACGGCTACCCCGGTCTCTACCGCGACGTGCAGACCTATCTCAAGGAGCGGATCCGCGAGGTGCTGACCGGGACCGACGAGGCGATCGTCGTCCGCATCTCCGGAGACGAGCTCGACGTTCTCGGCGATGTCGCGGACCGGCTCGAGGACGTCGTCGCCGAGGTGCCGGGTGTCGAGGCCCCGCAGGCCGAGCTGCTCACCGCGGTCCCGCAGATCGAGGTGGAGGTGGACCTCGACCGGGCTCAGCGCTTCGGCCTGAAGCCCGGCGACGTACGCCGTGCGGCCGCGACGCTCGTCGCCGGCATCGAGGTCGCCGACGTCTACCAGAGCGGACGCACCTACGACATCAACGTCTACGGGGTCCCCGACGTGCGGCACAGCGTCGGCAGCATCCGGCGGATGCTGATCGACACCCCGACGGGCGCGCAGGTGCGGCTCGACCGGGTCGCCGACGTCGAGGTCCGGGCGACGCCGAACGCGATCGTGCGCGAGGCCGGGACACGGCGCATGGACGTCACGGCCGGTGTGGCCGGCGCAGACATCGGCGGCGTCGCCGAGGACATCGAGCGGCGCATCGCCGACATCGACCTTCCCCCGGGCTACTCCGTGGAGGTGCTCGGCGAGCACGCCGAGCGGGAGGCCGCGCAGCGGACGCTCCTGCTGACAGGTGGCGCGGCGCTGCTGTCCATCTTCCTGCTGCTGCACCTGGCGTTCAGCAGCCTCCGCCTGGCGCTCCTCTTCTTCCCCACGCTGCTGATGGCCCTGGTCGGCGGGATCCTGGCCGCGCTGGCCACCGGCGGCATCGTCTCGCTCGGCTCGCTGGTCGGCTTCCTCACCGTCTTCGGCATCGCGGCGCGCAACGGCATCATGATGATCAGCCACTTCCAGCACCTCGAGGAGGTCGAGGGCGAACCGTTCGGTCGCGACCTGGTGCTGCGCGGGGCGGCCGAGCGCCTCTCGCCGATCCTCATGACAGCGGGCGCCACGGCGTTCGCCCTCATCCCGCTGGTGGTGGCCGGCGCCATCCCGGGCCACGAGATCGAGCACCCCATGGCCATCGTCATCCTCGGGGGCCTCGCCACCTCGACGCTGCTCAACCTGTTCGTCGTCCCGCCGCTGTACCTGCGGTTCGCGAGACCTCGTCCGCGCGTCCCGAGTGCGCTGACCGCCTGAGCCGTCCCGGCGGGGCGGGCACACGGACGAGTGCCGTGGTGGTCTGCGCACGCCCGAGCCCGCCTCAGATGCAGGCAGCGGATCCCTCGTCGAGCACGGACCGCTCGGTGTCGAGGAACGACCACGAGAAGTCGCGGGGTGACAGCGTCAGGCTGAGGACGCCGAATGCCGAGTTCTGGAAGTACTCCGAACCCGCCACCGGCTCACCGCGCTCGTAGAGCGACTTGCCGCCCGTGCCCGCCACGAAGGACGTGATGCCACGCCCCGGACGCACCTGGCCGTCGGCGTCCATGGGTGCGAACCGCTCGTAGTCGTGGTCGTGCCCGGCCAGCGCGAGGTCGACGTGGTGGGAGTAGGCGACCTCCCAGAAACGACTCATGAAGTCGGCGGAGCCGTGCTTGCCGGAGGAGTAGCGGGGATAGTGCATGACGAGGGCCGCGCAGTCGTGATCGTTGCTGGTCAGCTCGGCGTCGAGCCACTCCTCCTGGGCATCGCAGTCGACGTCACCGCAGTTCGAGTTCACCATGTAGACCCGCCACGCCCCGGCGTCCCAGGCGTACCAGGGTGGGGGGTCACCGAAGTAGTCGAAGTAGCCGGCAGCGGCCGTCGAGTTGTACTCGTGGTTGCCGGGCGTGGGCCGGGTGAGCGGCAGGAGCGGCCCCCAGGACTTCGAGTAGGAGTCGTGGAAGCCATCCGCAGAGCCGGTCTCGTACTGCATGTCGCCGAGCGCGATGACCGCGTCCGGGTCCAGGGACGTCGTCAACCGTGCCGTGGCCGCCTGCTGGCACTGGGTCGGCGTCACGGGCTCGCCCGGCTCGCACGCGATGTCACCCACGGCCACCACGCGCACGGACGCCGCTGCGTCCTCCTCGCCCACAGCCGCGGTCACGCTTGACGAGCCGTCGGGGGTCGTCTCCGGCTCCGTCCCGGCACAGGCGACGGTCAGGGTGACCACACCCACGGCTGCCAGGACCCGCCGTCGGGTGGCCGGCCGTCGGTGTGCACGGGGGTGTGCCGTGGCCATGTCTGATGCTACGGCTGTCGACGCCTGGCGGGACAGACTCGTCGCGACCCACTTGCGGAGCCCTGACGTCATCGCGCGCGATGATGGTCCCGTAGGTGCGAGTGACTCCATCGACGGTGATCACGACCTGTGCTCCTGTCGGACGCCGCCGGCCAGCACCGGGGCAGGGAGGACGAGCGGTCCAGACACTGAGGTCCGGTCCTCGGCCACCTCGTGGCCCTCGACGTGGAGATGGGGCAGCAGACGATCCAGCCGACCCGGCAACCACCAGTTGCGATCGCCGAGCAGCTCCATGGTCGCCGGCACGAGCACCATGCGGACGATGGTGGCGTCGATGAGGACGGCAGCCGTCAACCCGATGCCGAACATCTTGCTGAAGACGTCCTGGCCGAGGACGAAGGACGCGAGGACGGTGATCATCACGGCGGCACCGGCTGTGATGACCCTGGCTGACTTGGCAAGGCCGTCCGCGACCACGGGCACGTGGCGCTCTACCTGGCACTCGAGCCGGAGGCGCGTCTGCGGGAGGTCGCCGAGAAGGTGGGCATCACCGAACGGGCCGCCCAGCAGATCGTCCGTGACC
>NZ_CADCUP010000067.1 GCF_902805925.1 uncultured Nocardioides sp. | reverse complement strand
CCACCGCCCTCGTCGTCGGCCGGCGCGACCCGGCGTAGGTCAGCCGGCCGTGCGCGTCGCTGAGGGCTGGGGGACGACACCGCGGGCGCTAGGCTCGCCCGGTGCCGCCGACCCCGCCCGCCCGCGCTGCGGTGGTGATGCTGGCGGCAGGAGAGGGCCGGCGCAGCGGGCACCACACCAACAAGGTGCTGCTTCCGCTGGCCGGACGACGCGTGTTCACGTGGTCGATCCGGTGGGCCCGCGAGCTCGCCGCGGTCACGCACACGGTCGTCGTCATCCGCGAGCAGGACCGTGACGCCGTGACCGCGGCCCTCGACCGGGAGGTCGGTCCTCCCGACGTCTCCGTCGTCGTCGGCGGCGACAGCCGGCACAGCTCGGAGTGGCAGGCGCTCCAGGCACTGGCGCCCGCCATCGAGGCAGGAGAGATCGACGTCGTGGTGATCCACGACGCGGCCCGCCCACTGGCCGGGACCGGCCTCTTCGCCTCCGTCATCGAGGCGGCCACCGAGCACGGCGGCGCCATCCCCGTGCGCGAGCAGCGCAACCTCGCCACCCTCGAGGGCGGCGCGCAGCCGCCCAACCGGGTGGTCGCCGTGCAGACCCCGCAGGCCTTCCTCGCCCGGCCGCTCCTCGAGGCCTACCGGCTCGCGGAGGCGGACGGCTTCGTCGGCACCGACACCGCGAGCTGCATGGAGCGCTACACCGACGTCCCGGTGCGGGGCGTCGACGGCGATGCCGGCAACATCAAGATCACCTTCCCCGAGGACGTCCTCCTCGCCGAGCGCCTGCTCGCCAAGGCCGACTTCGACCTCTCCGGCCGTACGCCGCCCCGGCGCGAGTCGCCGCTGGCCCACCTGCGCGAGACCCTTCCGCACGAGGGCCGCGGATGAGCCTCGAGGAGGCCGATCCGCGCTGCGAGATGTGCGACCAGCTCACCGACCACGAGCCGCACCACACCGGGCGGCTACCTGCGCCGGCTGCCGCGCGCCGTGCTGCGGCAGCCGGTCACGTCCCTGCGCGAGTGCCGCGACCTGCTGCCCCGCTGACGGGACCGGCGCCGGCCTCCGTGCGCACGCGCCGCGCGAGCTCGTCGACGCACTCGAGCAGGTTCACCGCCGACGCGTCGTCGACCCGCCGGGCCAGCGACGGCGCGCGCACGAGCTCGACCCTTCCCCGCTCGCGCAACCAGGCCGCCAGCCGGGCGAAGTCGTCGACCGGTGGCTGCTCGCCCACCGCCACCGACGCAGCGACCAGCGACGGGGAGACCACGGCCGGGGAGACCAGCGCGGCGAGTGCCTCGCGGTCGATCGTGCCCTGGATCTGGTCGTCGACCACCGTCTTCACCGTGTCGGTCACGGGCCGGTAGGCCAGGAACGAGGTGTCGGGCTGCGCGCCGGCCCGCCGCCGTACGTCGCG
Organism: uncultured Nocardioides sp.; assembly: GCF_902805925.1. Lineage (GTDB taxonomy): Bacteria > Actinomycetota > Actinomycetes > Propionibacteriales > Nocardioidaceae > Nocardioides. The sequence goes on along the minus strand of NZ_CADCUP010000067.1, from coordinate 44,123 downwards.
CACGAAGTCGGCGGAGACCAGGGGACACAGCGGGTCGTGCACCACCAGGCCGGCGCCGGGCGCCTGCACCGCGGGCCACCAGTCCGCCCCGACGCGCACCGAGGCGGTGAGCCCGGCACGGCGCACCTCGCGGCGCACCCGGTCGTGGTCGGCCGGGTCGACGGCCACGACCACCGTCGAGCCACCGGAGGCGGCCAGCGACCGCAGCGCGTGGAGGTAGAGCGGCTGTCGGTGCAGCAGCGAGAACGGCAGTCCCCCGCGGCCCGTCATCGCCAGCACGGCGGGCCAGGCGACAGGGTCGCTCATGCCGGCTCGGGCGTGGTGAGGGCCTCGAGCGCCGCCACGTCGTCGGGGCCGGCGACGCGTCCGGCGCTGGCCGGGGCGGTGATCCGCTCGACGGGGAACCGGTCCTCGACCGCCGCCACGAGGACCTCGAAGTCCAGCGAGGGCAGCCCCTCGAGGCCGGCCACCACAGCCGGCGGCAGGACGACCGGCGACAGGACGGTGCCGTGCTCGTCGACGCCGACCACCGCCGCACCCGTCCGGGCCGAGCGCGTCAGGCAGTCGGCGATGAAGGACGCCGGGGTCATCGGGCACAGTGCGTCGTGGAGCACGAACGGCTCGCCGCTGTCGGCCAGGCCTGCCCACGCGGTGCCGAGGTCGACCGCGGTCACCCCCGCGTCGCCCAGCGCCCAGGCCGCGCAGGCGACCAGCGCCTCGCCGTGGATGAGGGCGAAGGGCAGGGCCCCGCGACCCTCCTCCACGATCGTGCCCAGGGCAGGGGTCGGGTCGTCGGTCTCCGGGGCGTGGATGTCCGTGGTCATGGCCCGCTCACGGTACAAGGGACAGCACGACCCCCGACACGGGACGTGTGTCGGGGGTCGTCCTGGTGCAGCAGGATCAGGAGGCGAGGACCTCGTCGAGGATCGCCTCGGCCTTGTCCTCGTTGGTGTGCTCGGCCAGCGCGAGCTCGGAGACGAGGATCTGGCGCGCCTTGGCCAACATCCGCTTCTCACCCGCCGAGAGACCACGGTCCCGCTCACGACGCCACAGGTCGCGCACGACCTCCGACACCTTCATGACGTCGCCGCTGTGCAGCTTCTCGAGGTTGGCCTTGTAGCGACGCGACCAGTTGGTCGGCTCCTCCACATGGGCCGCCCGCAGGACGTCGAACACGCGGTCGAGGCCAGCCTTGTCGACGACGTCGCGGACGCCGACCAGGTCGAGGTTGCAGGCCGGCACGCGGACGACCAGGTCCTGCTGGGCCACGATCCGCAGGACGAGGTACTGCCGGTCCTCGCCCTTGATGGTTCGCATCTCGATGTCTTCAATGACAGCGGCCCCGTGATTTGGGTAGACAACCGTTTCGCCGACGGTGAAAGTCATATGTTCGTTACCCTTTCCTAGGACTCCATTCTAACACGCTTTCACAGAGCCGCTTCCCCCGTTTGTGCAGGTCAGCGGCCTGTGGGGGGCTTGACAGAATCTGTGTTCGTGTGGTGGCGGCCACGTCGTGCACCTGCACGGGGCCCGGCCGGACGCCGTCCGCGCCGACCGGTCGCCCCCCGGCCGCGATACTGCGCCCCATGCCTGGACGCGCCGTGCCCGTGCTGCTGCTGCGCGTCGCGCACCCCCGGCAGGCGCTGCTGACGGCAGTCGGCGTGGCCGTCGCCGCGGCCCTCGCCGGGCGTCCCGGACAGGAGGTGCTGCTGGTGCTGGGCACCGTGCTGGTGGGCCAGGCGGTCCTCGGCTGGCACCACGACCTGGTCGACCGCGACCGCGACGCGCGCCACGACCTGCCCGGCAAGCCGGTCGCCCAGGGGCTCCTCGACCCCGGGACGGTCTCCTTCACGATCGCCTGCGCCGTCCTGCTCCTCGTGCCGCTCTCGGTCGCCTCGGGGGTGGAGGCCGCCGCGGCGTACCTGCTGTCGGTTCTCGTCGGCCTGGCCGGCAACGTGTGGCTGCGCACGGGCCGGCTGTCGTGGCTGCCCTGGGCGGTCGGCTACGCGCTCTACCCGGCGTACCTCTCCTACGGCGGGTGGGGCGGCACCGGCTCGGACACCCCGCCGGAGGCGGCGACGACGGTCGTGGCCGCGCTGCTGGGGGTCGGCGTGCACGTGCTCCGGGCGCTGCCCGGGCTGGTGGCCGACCACCAGGACGGCTACCGGTCGCTCCCCCTCCGCATCGCGGTGCGGACGGGCGCGAGGAGGCTGCTCGTCGTCACCTGCGTGTACGTCGTCGTGGTGCTCGTGGTGCTGCTCGTCCTCGCCCACCGGGCGGGGCCGGCCCTGCAGTCCTGACGGGGCGCGGCGGCGCTAGGCTGTCAGCGCGTCCGACCCACGCTGACCCAGACCGCGAAGGCCCACCGCATGCAGCTGCGACACACGTCCACCCCAGGCACCCTCGTCGGTGCGCTCCTGCTCACGGCGGCGCTGTCGAGCTCCTGCGGCTTCGAGCTCGGGACCGACCGGATCTACACCCCCGCCAACGGTGCCAACGACCGGGACGGCGAGATCGACGTGCTCAGCGCGCAGGTCGTCTCGCCCGAGCCCGGCACGGGCGTCTTCATCGCCTCGCTCTCCAACAACTCCGACGAGCCGGTCGAGCTGGAGGGCGTCGCCGGCAGCGACGCCCAGGAGCTGTCCGCCGAGGTGACCCCCGTCGAGGTCCCCGCCGGGGGGCTGGTCAACCTGGCCGTCTCCGAGACGCCCGTCACCCTCACCGGCGACTTCGAGGCGGGCGACTTCCTGCCGGTGGAGGTCTCCTTCAGCAACGGGGAGTCGGCCAGCATGGAGATCCCGGTGGTCATCAACTGCGGCTACTACGCCGACGTCGCCGGTGTGCCGCCGGGCGAGGAGGAGTGCGAGGTTCCTGAGCCAGCCCCGATCGAGGAGGCCGAGTGACCGTGCCGTACACCCTGGTGCTGCTCCGCCACGGCGAGAGCGAGTGGAACGCCAAGAACCTCTTCACCGGCTGGGTCGACGTCGACCTCACCGAGAAGGGCCGCGCGGAGGCGGTGCGCGGCGGCCGCCAGCTGGTCGAGGCCGGCATCCTTCCCGACGTCGTGCACACCTCGCTGCTGCGGCGGGCGATCACCACCGCCAACATCTCCCTCGACGCCGCGGAGCGTCACTGGATCCCCGTGCAGCGCAGCTGGCGCCTCAACGAGCGCCACTACGGCGCGCTCCAGGGCAAGGACAAGAAGCAGACCCTGGCGACGTACGGCGAGGAGCAGTTCATGACCTGGCGCCGCAGCTTCGACGTGCCGCCGCCGCCGATCGAGGACGGGGACGAGTTCTCCCAGGCCGCCGAGGCGCGCTACGCCGACCTCGGCGACGACCTGCCGCGGACCGAGTGCCTCGCGGACGTCATCGCCCGGATGCTGCCCTACTGGGAGTCCGACGTGACGACCGACCTGCGCGCCGGCCGCACCGTGCTCGTGGCCGCGCACGGCAACAGCCTCCGCGCGATCGTCAAGCACCTCGACGGCATCAGCGACGAGGACATCGCCGGGCTCAACATCCCCACGGGACTGCCGCTGGTCTACGAGCTCGACGAAAACCTCGCGCCGACAGTGCCGGGCGGTCGCTACCTCGACCCGGAGGCGGCCACCGAGGCCGCCGCCGCGGTCGCCAACCAGGGTCGCTGAGCCCGGCGAGCAGCGGTGAGCCCGGCACCGCCACCCGCACGACGTGACGCTCAGACCCCGGCCTCCTGGGGCGTCTGGCCGGTGACGACGAAGACCACCCGATTGGCGATCGACACCGCGTGGTCGGCGATGCGCTCGTAGTAACGGCCGAGGAGGGCGGCATCGATGGCCGCCTCCACGCCGTGCGACCAGTCGTCGGCGAGCAGCGTCACGAAGCTGTCCCGGCGCAGGCTGTCGATCTCCTCGTCGTCCTTGTGCAGGTCCAGCGCGGCCTCGACGTCGCGCTCGGCGATGATCGAGGTGGCGCGACGCACCATGTGCTCGGCGACCTCGGCCATCCGCTCGATGCTGGGCCGGATCTGCTCGGGCACGGCCACGTTGGGCACCCGCAGGCGGGCGATCTTGGCGACGTGCACCGACAGGTCGCCCATCCGCTCGAGCTCGGTGACCATCCGCAGGGCCGCCACCACGATGCGCAGGTCGCCGGCGACCGGCGCCTGCAGGGACAGCAGCTGGAACGCGTCGTCCTCCACCCGCTCGCGGGCCCGGTCGATGTCGACGTCGGCGGAGATGACCTGCTCGGCGAGGCCGGCGTCCGCGGTGAGCAGGGCGCGGGTCGCCCGCGCGACGGCGGTCTCGACGAGCCGGCCGATGGCGGCGAGGTCCTCGAAGATCGCGTCGAGCTGGTCGTGGAAGGCATTGCGCATGCGGCGCAGGGTACGGAGCCCGGGTGTCCGGACGGCGATGACGCGTGAACGAGGGGTGAACACTGGGAGGCCCCGGCGGCCGTGGGCGAACGTGAGGTGAATGCGCCCGTACGCTGGGACTGTGGATCCGACGACCCAGGCCTCCCTGGCCGCCGTCATCGGCGTGGTCGTCGGTGCGGTCTCCGTGCTCGCCTGGCACATCAGTGACCGCCAGCAGCACCAGCTCACCCAGCCGGAGGAGCCGGCCGTCCCGGTGGGGGTCGCCGCCGTGCTGTCGGTGCTCCGCAGCAGCGCCGTGGTCGTCGACGAGCACGACGTGGTGCTCAAGGCCTCCGCCCCGGCGTACGCGTTCGGGCTCGTGCGCGGCAACGAGCTGGTCATCGGCGACCTCGCCGACGTCGTGCGCCAGGTGCGCCGCGACGGCCAGATCCGCGAGACCGAGCTCACCCTCACCCGCGACAGGGCGGCCGCCCGCACCGTCGTCGCGCGGGTCGCGCCGCTGGGCTCGCGCCTGGTGCTCGCGCTGGTGGAGGACCGCACCCGCGAGCGCCGGGTCGAGGCCGTGCGCCGCGACTTCGTCGCCAACGTCAGCCACGAGCTCAAGACGCCGGTCGGCGCCATCCGGCTGCTGTCGGAGGCGGTCGCCGACGCCGCCGACGACCCGGAGGCCGTCAAGCGCTTCGCCGGCCGGATGCTGACCGAGAGCGACCGGCTCAGCCGGTTGGTCCAGCAGATCATCGAGCTGTCGCGGCTGCAGGGCGACGACCCCCTGGAGATGCCGGTGCGCGTGGGCGTCGACGACATCATCGCGATCGCGGTCGACACCAGCGCCATCGAGGCCCGCGCCAAGCGCATCAGCCTCGTGACCGGCGGCGACAGCGAGCTGGTCGTCCACGGCAGCCACGAGCAGATCGCCGCCGCGGTCAGCAACCTGGTGGCCAACGCCGTCGCCTACTCCGGCGAGGGCTCGAGCGTCGTGGTGACCACCCGCGGGACCGACACCAGCGTCGAGGTCTCGGTGATCGACCAGGGCATCGGCATCCCGTCCGGCGAGATCGACCGCATCTTCGAGCGCTTCTACCGCGTCGACCCCGCGCGCCACCGCTCCACGGGCGGCACCGGCCTCGGCCTCTCGATCGTCAAGCACGTCGCCGCCACCCATGGCGGCGACGTCACCGTGTGGTCGGTCGAGGGACAGGGATCGACCTTCACCCTCAGCCTGCCCCGCAGCCAGACCATGGACACCACCTACCAGAGCACCACCCAGGAGGTACGCCGATGAGCACCCCACGATGTCCGTCTCCACCGCTGCGCTCCTCCGACGAACACCGCGGGGACCCCGCGTGACCCGGGTGCTCGTCGTCGAGGACGAGGAGAGCTACAGCGACGCGCTCGCCTACATGCTCCGCAAGGAAGGCTTCGAGGTCGCCATCGCGGCCGACGGGCACACGGCGCTGAGCGAGTTCGACCGCAACGGCGCCGACATCGTGCTGCTCGACCTCATGCTGCCGGGCATCCCCGGCACCGAGGTGTGCCGGCAGATCCGGGCGACGTCCAGCGTGCCGGTCATCATGGTCTCGGCCAAGGACGACGAGGTCGACAAGGTGGTCGGCCTCGAGCTGGGCGCCGACGACTACGTCACCAAGCCCTACTCCCCCCGTGAGCTGGTCGCCCGCATCCGTGCGGTCCTGCGCCGCGGCCAGGAGCCGGACCTGCTGCCCGACACCCTCGAGGCGGGCCCGGTGCGGATGGACGTCGAGCGCCACGTCGTCACCGTCGGCGGACACGAGCAGCGGCTCCCGCTGAAGGAGTTCGAGCTGCTGGAGATGTTCCTGCGCAACCCCGGCCGGGTGCTGACGCGCGGGCAGCTGATCGACCGCGTCTGGGGCTCCGACTACGTCGGCGACACCAAGACCCTCGACGTGCACGTCAAGCGGCTGCGCGCCAAGCTCGAGCCCGACCCGTCGGACCCCCGCTACCTCGTCACGGTGCGTGGGCTGGGCTACAAGCTCGACCTCTAGCACGACGTCCGGAAGTCGCCGGTCATCGACCGGGAATCGGGCGGTGGCCGTCGGCGGGTTCGCCTACCGTCGTGGGGTGACCTCCTCCACCGCCCGCAGCACCCCGTCGGACGCCTCGCCGAGCGCTGCCGTGGCGCCGTGGAAGCCGCTGGCCGCCGTGGCCTTCACGCTGGTGACGTGGGCCTCGGCGTTCGTGGCCATCCGTCACCTCGGCCACGACGTCCCGCCGGGCGCACTGTCGCTGGGCCGGCTGCTGGTCGCGGTGGTGGTGCTCGGGGCGATGCTCCTCACCCAGCGCCACCGGCGCTGGCCGACGCTGCGTGAGTGGCCGCTCATCGCGCTCGGCGGCATCACGTGGATCGGCGTCTACAACCTCGCCCTCAACGAGGCGGAGCGCCGCATCGACGCCGGCACCGCGGCGCTGCTGGTGCAGATCGGCCCGATCCTGGTCGCGCTCCTGGCCACGGTCTTCCTGGGCGAGAGGCTGACCCGGTGGCTGCTGGCCGGCCTCGCGGTCGGGTTCGCCGGCGTCGTGGTCATCGGTCGTGCCTCGTCCAGCGGCGACAACGGCGACCTGCTGGGCGTCGTGCTGGGCGTGGTCGCGGCGCTCACCTTCGCCGTGGGCGTTCTCACCCAGAAGAAGCTGCTCGGGGCGATGAGCGCGCTGGAGATGACGTTCTGGTACTACGTCGTCGGGGCCGTCGTGTGCCTGCCGTGGGCCGGCGAGCTGGTCGAGGTCAGCCGCGAGACGAGTGCCGCCAACCTCGGCTGGATCGTGTTCCTGGGCGTGTTCCCCTCGGCCATCGCCTTCACCACCTGGGCCTACGCCCTCTCCCACTCCGACGCCGGCAGGTTCGCGATGTCGACCTTCCTGGTCCCCTTCATCACCACCCTCATCGCGTGGCTGGCGCTCGGAGAGGTGCCTGCCGCCCTGTCCTTCGTGGGAGGGGTCCTGTGCATCGTCGGCGTGCTGCTCACCCGGCGTACGACCCGGCCGGTGGCGCCGGCACCGGAGGGGCCGGCGCTGCGGTAGCGCGGCGCCTCCCCGACAGCCGCCTGCGCCGCCCAGGAAGGGCGACGGGTCACCGGTCGACCGGTGCGACCTCCGCGCCGCCCTCGCCGGCGCCGGAGGGGCGCAGGGCGGTGAAGGCAGCCAGGTTCGCCGTCGACTCCCCGCGGGAGAGCCGCCACTCCCACTCCTTGCGGATCGAGGACGCGAAGCCGAGCTCCAGGATGGCGTTGAACGACTCGTCGGCCTGGCTCAGCACGGACCCTAGGAGCCGGTCGAGCTCCTCGGCGTTGACCATCGAGAGCGGGAGCCGGGCGTCGAGGTAGATGTCGCCGTGGTGGTCGACGGCGAACGCCACGGCGTACATCCTCAGGTTGCGCTCGAGCAGCCACCTGTAGACGCGGGCGTGGTTCTCGTCGGGGTTGCGGCACACGAAGGCGTGCACGCCGAGCGCGTGCGGGCCTACGTCGAGCCGCACGGCCGTCTGCTGCTTGCGCTCGCCGGGCAGGCTCAGGGAGAACATGCCCGGCACAGGCTCGGAGAACTCGATCTCCTCGGCGACGAGGAAGTCGCGCACGGTCGCAGCGCTCATGCGGTGGCCTCGAAGCGCATCCGCCCCGCAGCCCGCTGGTAGACCTCGAGCGTGCGGGCGGCGGTGCGCTCCCAGGCGAAACCGCGGGCCTGCTCGACCGCGCCGGCCGAGAGCCGGGCGTGCAGCACCTCGTCGCGGACCACCGAGCCGATCGCGGCCGCCCAGTCGCGGGGCTCGTGGCTGTCGACCAGCACGCCGCTGCGGCCGTCGGCGACCACGGTGGTCAGCCCACCGACGGCGGCCGCCACGACCGGCGTGCCGGTGGCCTGGGCCTCGGCGGCGACCAGCCCGAAGGACTCGTTGTACGACGGCACGGCGACGAGGGTCGCGGCCGAGCACCAGGTGGCGAGCTCCCGCTGGGCGACGGGCGGCACGAAGCGCACCACGTCGCCGAGACCCAGCTCGTCGGCCAGCTGGGCGAGCGACTCGGGGTGCTCGAGCCCGCTGCCGGAGGGGCCGCCGACGACCGGGACGACGAGGCGCGAGCGCAGCGCCGGGTCCTGCTCGAGGAGGACCGCGACCGCACGCAGCAGCACGTCGGGCGCCTTGAGCGGCTGGATGCGGCCGGCGAAGAGCAGCACGACGGCGTCCTCGGGCACGCCCACCTCGCGCCGGGCCGCGGCCCGGTCGCGGCGGCGGAAGACGTCGAGGTCGACGCCGGGGTGCACGACCTGGACGCGCTCGGGTGCCGCGTCGTAGAGGTCGATGAGCTGGCGGGCCTCGATGCCGGTGTTGGCGATCAGCATGTCGGCGGCCTCGACCACCTGCTCCTCGCCGATGACCCGCGCCGCGGGCTCGGGGCTGTCGCCCTCGGCCAGGGCTGCGTTCTTGACCTTGGCCATGGTGTGCATGGAGTGCACCAGCGGCACGCCCCAGCGATCACGGGCCAGCGCCCCCACCTGCCCGGAGAGCCAGTAGTGGGAGTGCACGGCGTCGTAGTGGCCCATCGGCTGCAGCGCCTCGCTCCGCAGGACCTCGCGCGCGAAGACGCACAGCTGCCCGGGCAGCTCGGCCTTGGTGAGCCCGTCGAGCGGGCCGGCGTTGATGTGCCGCACGAGCACCCCGTCGGCCGCCTCGACGACCGGGGGCAACGAGGAGGACGTGGCGCGGGTGAAGATGTCGACCGCGAGACCGCGGGCGGCCAGCCGGCGGGAGAGCTCGATGACGTAGACGTTCATGCCGCCGGCGTCGCCCGTGCCGGGCTGGTCGAGCGGCGAGGTGTGGAGGCTGATCATCGCCACGCGTCCGCGCCAGCTCCTCCGCTGTCGTGTCACCGGTGCCCCTTCGTCAGATGTCCCCGGGGCACAACCCCGGACGTCGCGCCGTGATTCCCCAGTCGCGGGCGACGCTCGGCGGGCGTGGCCTCCAGCGCTCCCCCGTGGTACCCGTTCGCGCCCCGGAGCAACCCCGCTCAGGGCTCGCGGGTGCCCTGGTGGAAGCGCTGCACCCAGCGTCCGGAGACCCGTTGCCACAGCGACGAGCGCAGGGCGGTCGAGTCGTCGCGGAGGCTGCGCCAGACCAGCAGGACGACGTCGTCGGACACCCGCTGGACGTCGACCACGTCCAGCCCGACGTGCCCGCCGGGTCCGGTCTCGGCCAGCATCTCCTCGCGGCTCCAGAGGCGCCCGGACTGCCCGATCTCCTGCCACTGCGGGTGCAGCAGCGCCGCCACGGCGGCCGGGTCGGCACGGACGTCGTCGGTGAGCAGCGCCCGCTCGAGGGCGATGACGGCCTCCTCGTCGGTCGCGGGGGCCACCACGTCGTCGAAGGAGGCGAACAGGTCGGGCTCCTCCTCGACCTGCCCCGGGGCGGCCGCCGGGTGGGCCACCTGCGAGCCCGAGAAGCCGGGGCCCGGAGCGGGTGCGGACCCGGCCTTCCAGGCGGTGGCGGCCGCGTTCGCCAGCCGGTCGGCCTGCTCGTTGAGGTGGTGGCCGGCGTGCCCCTTCACCCACTCGAACCTGACTCGGCGCCCCTGCATCGCCTCGTCGAGGGCCTTCATCAGCTCCACGTTCAGCACGGGCTTGCCGTCGCCCTTCTTCCAGCCGCGACGCTTCCAGCCGGCCATCCACTTGGTGATCGAGTTGATGACGTAGGTGCTGTCGCAGACGACGTGCAGCTCGTCGTCGAGGTGCGCGGTCTGCTGGAGCAGGTCGAGCACGGCCATCAGCTCGCCCATGTTGTTGGTGCCGTTGGGCCAGCCACCGCACGCCCAGTGCTCGTCGTCGGCGTACCACCCCCAGCCGGCGGGACCGGGGTTGCCCAGGGCGGAGCCGTCGGCGGCGGCGGTGATCGTCACGGCGGTGATCCTGCCATCCCGGCGCGACGGCGTCGGCCGGGGCACCGCCTGGGCTCTGCGTCGACTCCGACCTCGAGGGCCGGCGTCAGGAGTCGGGCACCGACACCAGGGCCAGGCGGCCCGAGCCGTAGCCCGCGATGTCGACGAGCACGTCGTCGCGGGCGCCGATGGTGGCACCGACGGCGGCGAGCTCCGGCGGCAGATCCTCGCCCGGGTGGTAGGTGCGCTCGAGCCTCTGGTGGATCCCGCTGGCGTCGCCCAGCGGCGCGGCGAGCACGTTGAGCACCTCCGCGCAGTTCTCCATCAGGTTCGTCGGCATGAGGTTGTCCTCGATCGCAGCCTGGGCACCGCCCGCCGGGATCAGCGCCAGCGAGGCACCGGTGTGGGCGGCGAGGGCGAAGTCCATCAGCGCGACGGCCGAGAGGCGGCCGCTGTCGTCGACGTACACGGCGCACGCGGGCCTCGGCGCGACGTGGGGGCTGAGCGGCTCCGGTGCGTCCCCGACGGTGACGTCGCGGCCGAGCAGGCCCTCGAAGAGGTCCTTGAGCTGCTTGCGGTCAGGCATGTCCATGGTGGTGTCTCTCAGACGAGGACGCGACCGAGCGCGTCGCTGAAGGTGTCGGCGGTGAAGGGCTTGGCGATGACGAACATCGCGCCGGCCTTCTCGGCGATGTCGCGCATCTCGGGCGAGCCCTCGGAGGTGACGAAGCCGAACGGGACGGCGTTGCCGCCCGCGCGCAGCTCGCGCAGCAGCTGGATGCCCGTCATGTTGGGCATGTTCCAGTCGGAGAGCACCATGTCCGGGAGCTCGGTGGCGACCTTGGCGAGCGCGTCGGCGCCGTCCTCGGCCTCGACGAAGTCGTGGTGGCCGAGACCCGCCTGGCGCAGCGTGCGGAGCACGATCTGGCGCATGACGCGGCTGTCGTCGGCGATGAGGACCTTCATGGGAGTGTTCCGTTCCTGTGTCGTGAGGTGGTGTCCGCCGGCGGGGTCAGCGGGCGGGGTGGTGGATCGAGACGAGCACCGGGTCGCCGTGCCACGACGCGGTGAGGTGGGGTCCTGCCGGGGACCAGGCGGGCGACAGGCCCCGGGCCACGTGCGGGAGGCCGAGCCGGGAGGTGCCACCGAGGGCACCCTTGAGGCTGCCGGCCACGACGTTGACGACCTCGCCGAGCGCGTCCTCGACGTCCTCGGCGTCGGCCTCCGAGCCCGCAGCCGGCTTCAGCAGGGCGCGGGTCATCGACGTGGCGGCCCCGTCGGTGCACCACAGCCGGAGCGTGCCGCTCCAGTCGCCGGTGACCGTGATGGAGGCGAGCGGGCCCACCGTGCCGGTCGGCCACGGGGCGGTCCACGGCAGCACGGGCTGGTGCAGCATCGAGGCCCAGACCTGCTCGACGACGGCGCCGAGCAGCAGGTCGTCGGGGTGCAGGATCGTCGGCACGTCAGGCCTCCACGGGCACGTCGGGGAGCAGGCCGAGGAACGCCAGCTTCTGGCGCAGGTCGTCGGCCTCGAAGGGCTTGGTGAGGTACTCGTGGGCACCCGCGGCGAGGGCCCGCACGATGCGCTCCTGCTCGCTCTCCGTCGTCACCATCATCAAGGTGATCCCGCGCCACTCGGAGCGCCTGCGCACCCGGGTGATGAAGGTGAGCCCGTCCATGACCGGCATGTTCCAGTCGACGCAGGCCAGCTGCGGCGGCTCGGGCTGCGTCTCGAGCACGTCGAGCGCCTCCCTGCCGTCGCCGGCCTGCAGCACCTCGAACCCTGACGAGGCCAGGACCCCGCCGACGATGCGGCGCATCGCGCGTGAGTCATCGACTACCAGGGCACGCATGAGCGGTCCTCCTCCCGAACGCGGTACAGGGCTGAGCGTCCGGCCGGCTCTCGTTCCCACTTGTCGTCGAGGCCGCGCGTCATCTCGGCGGCACCGAGGAACAGGTAGCCGTCCGGAGCGGTCACCTGCCTGACCCGGCGAAGGATGTCCTGCTTGGTGGCCTGGTCGAAGTAGATGAGCACGTTGCGCATGAAGACGATGTCGAACCTGCCGAGCGACGTGTAGGGGCGCAGCAGGTTGAGCTGCTTGAAGTCCACGCGCGAGCGCAGCTGCGGGCTGATGCGCCAGCTGAGGCCCTCGCGCGTGAAGTGGCGCACCAGGAGCGAGGCCGGCAGACCGCGGTTGACCTCCAGCTGGGAGTACTCCCCCCTGCGGCCCTTCGCCAGCACCTCCTCGGAGAGGTCGGTGGCGACGATGGTGACGTCGAAGCCGGCGAGCAGCGGCGAGTCGAGCACGGTCATCGCCACGCTGTAGGGCTCCTGGCCGGTGGAGCAGGCGGCGCACCAGATCCGGATCGACCTGCGGGTCCGGGTCTCGGCGAGGGCCGGCAGGACGGTCGTGCGCAGCGCGGTGAAGGGGTCGTTGTCGCGGAACCACGACGTCTCGTTGGTCGTGAGGGCCTCGACGACCGCCGTCCGCGAGCGCGGCTGCCGACGCAGGGCCACCTCGGCGACGTACGACGTCACGTCGGGGTGGCCGGCGGCGCGCGCGAGCGGCAGGAGCCGGGACTCGACCAGGTACTCCTTGCCCGCGTCGAGCACGATCGCGCTCTCGGTGCGGACGAGGTCGCGGACGAAGTCGAACTCCCGGGCACCGAGGCTCACCCGGCCACCTCCACGGGTGTGGTTGCGGCGACGACGGGCCGGCCGGGACGGGCGAGCCGGCGGACCAGCTCGGGGGCGATCTGGGGCAGCGGGAGCACGAGCTCGGCGAGCCCGGCGTTCGTGACGGCGCCCGGCATGCCCCACACGACGGAGGTGGCCTGGTCCTGCGCGAGGACGGTGCCGCCACGCTGGGTGAGGACGTCGGCGCCGCGCTCGCCGTCGGAGCCCATGCCGGTCAGCACGACCCCGAGCACGCCGGCCCCGGCGGACGCGGCGGCGCTACGGAACAGCACGTCGACGGCCGGCCGGCAGTAGTTCTCCTGCGGGCCCTGGTGCAGCCTGGCGACGAACCCGCGCGAGGTCGAGACGACCTCGAGGTGGTGGTCGCCGGGGGCGACGACGACCTGCCCCGGCCCCAACGGCTGGTCCTGCTGCGCCTCGCTCACCTGCCACGCCGAGGACCGGTCCAGGCGGGCGGCGAACTGGCGGGTGAAGACCGGTGGCATGTGCTGGACCACGGCGACGGGCACGGGCAGCAGCGGCAGCGACGAGAAGAGGGTGTGCAGCGCCTCGGGACCACCGGTCGAGCTGCCGATGACGAGCAGCCGGTAGGTCTCGGTCGCCCTCCGCGTGGCGGGGGCCGGACGCGGCGGGACGGCGGCGCGGGGGGCGGGCGGCGTCACCGGCGGGCGCAGGGACGTGCGAGGCGCCAGGGTCTTGATCCGCGGGATGAGGGCCTGGCGGACCAGCTCCATCGACCGGCCGACGCTGCCCACGTTGGCCGGCTTGGCGACGTAGTCGGTGGCCCCGGCCGAGAGCGCGTCGAGGGTCGCGACGGCACCCTGCTCGGTGAGCGTGCTGAACATGATGATCGGCGCGGTGCAGCCCGTGGCACGCAGGGCACGGACCGCCTCGATGCCGTTCATCTCCGGCATCTCGATGTCCATGGTGATGATGTCGGGCTTCAGCGACTCGACCTTGTGCAGGGCGGCGCGGCCGTTCACGGCCGTGCCGGCGACCTCGATGTCGGGGTCGCCCTGGAGCAGGTCGGTGACCAGGCGCCGGATGACGACCGAGTCGTCCACCACGAGCACGCGGATCGGCGCCATGGAAGTCCTTCTCTTGCGGGGCTCGGGCCCCCCGGACGAGCGACCGCCTGGTCCATCGGCAGACGGTGGGACGACCTGAGTGGAATCAGCCGTGGACCAGGTGCCAGGGCCGCAGCAGCACCTCGGCCTCGGCCCGGGGCAGCAGGTCCTCGACCAGCCCCGCCTGCAGCACGCCGGCGAGCGCGTTCCACGCGCCGTACGCCGCGTCGATGGCGGTGAACCCGCCCCGGTGGAAGGCGATGACCCCGGCCAGCTGCACGTCCATGGCGATCCTCAGCCGCTCGGACAGGCTGACCGCCCACGTCGCGCGGTGCATCGCCGGCGCCCACTGGGTGGTGTGCGGGCGGAGGTCGTCGACGACCTGTCGCCAGGAGGTGCGCACGGCCTCGTCGGCGGCGGCGACGGCACGCAGCACCGTGGCCGCCTCCGGCGCGTCGGTGACGTCGAGGTCGTCGCGCAGGGGCACCGCGGCGCGGGCCAGGGGAGCCGCCATCTCGGCCCACAGCCCGGCGTGCACCGGCTCGTGCAGGTAGGAGGCGGCGGCCGCGTCGGAGAGCACGTCGGCGGCATCGGCGGCGACGGGGTCCTGCACGGCCATCGAGCCGCTCCGCAGCCAGGTCCAGTCGAGGATCTCGTGGCGCACGAGGTGGTCGAGGCCGGCGGCGTCGCCCAGCATGCCGGCCTCGAGACGGCGCAGCGTGTGGACCTGGCCCCGGGCGGCCTCCTCGAGGGCACGGCCGGCGTGCGGGAGCAGGGCCGTGAGCGCCTCGCGCTCGACGAGGGCCTGCTCCAGCGTGGTCTGGCGCCGGCGCCGCTCGTCGGGTCCCGGGTGCGCCAGGGCCAGTCGGTCGAGGCCGGCGGGGCCGCAGGCCAGCGCCGAGCGCAGCACCGCGGCGACGACGTCGCCGTGCGGGAGCCGGGCCAGGTCGAAGCCCAGGGTGGCCGCGCCGACGACGGTGTAGCGCATGCTCGACCCTCCCCCGGTTGCCGCGCCGCCTCCCGTCGTACGACGAGGCCGGCGGCACCCCCAGGATGCCACCGGCCCCGTTCTGCGTCAGCCCCGATTCAGGCGATGCGGAACCGCCCGACCTCCGAGCGGAGCTCCCCCGACATGCGGGCCAGCTCGTTGATGGCGTCGAGCGTCTGGGTGACCGACTGCGTCGTGGTGTCAGCGGCGGCGGCCACCCCCGAGATGTTGGCGGCGATCTCGCCGGAGCCGGCGGAGGCCTCGGCGACGTTGCGGCTCATCTCGTTGGTGGTCGCGGTCTGCTCCTCCACCGCCGAGGCGATGGTGAGCTGGTAGTCGTTGATCGAGGTGATGATGGTCGCGATCTCGCCGATCGCCTCGACCGCGCCGCCGGTGTCGCCCTGGATCGCCTCGACCCGGCGGGCGATGTCCTCGGTGGCGTTGGCGGTCTCCCGGGCCAGCTCCTTGACCTCGTTGGCCACGACCGCGAAGCCCTTGCCGGCCTCGCCCGCGCGGGCCGCCTCGATGGTCGCGTTGAGCGCCAGCAGGTTGGTCTGCTCGGCGATGGAGGTGATCACCTTGACGACGTTGCCGATCTCCTGGCTCGAGGTGCCCAGCTTGGACACGGCCACGTTGGTGGTGTCGACCATCTGCACCGCCTGCGACGCGACCCGGGCGGCCTCGTTGGCGGAGTGGGCGATCTCGCGGATCGAGGCACCCATCTGCTCCGCGCCGGCGGCGACGGTCTGCACGTTGCGGGAGATCTCCTCCGAGGCACCGGCCACCAGGCCGGCCTGGGTCGAGGTCTCCTCGGCACCGGCCGAGATCTGCTGCGAGGAGGCGGAGAGCTGCTCGGAGGCCGCGGCGACGGCGTCGGCGCTGCTCGCGACGGAGGTCACGATCTGGTTGACGGACTCGACGGAGTGGTTGATCGCCCGCTCGAGCTGGCCGAGCTCGGCCGCCGACTGCTCGGGCACCCGCTGGGTCAGGTCTCCGTCGGCGAAGGCGGCGAGCGCCTGCACCGAGCGGCGCAGCGGTCGGGTGATGCGCTGGGCGATGAGGAGCGCGGCGGCAGCGAGGACGCCGATGCCGAGCACGGCGATGAGCAGGGTCAGCGTGCGCACCTCGCTCGCGACCGCCTCCTGCTCGTCGGTGAGCTCGCCGAAGTGGTCGACCAGCGCGTCCTTGGCCGCCGAGACGGCTGCGTCGGTGACGTCGTTGGCCGCCTGGATGTCGTCGACGTCCTGCCGGGCGCGCGCGGGGTCGGTGCCGGCGAGGGACAGGAAGGCGTCGATGCTGCTGACGTAGTCGGTGAGCGCGTCGGGCAGCGGCTCGACGACCTCCAGGTCGTCGGCGTCGAGCGAGCCCGATCCGGCCTCGATCGCTGCCAGGAGCTCCTCGACCGTGGCCGCGTCCTCCGCCAGGCTCGCACGGAGCTCGGCGAGGTCGCCGCCGGCCAGCGACCGGTAGGCGGTCACCTTGATCTCGCTGGCCCGGGTGTCGAGGGCCAGGATGGTCGCCTGCACGTCGCTGGCCTCCGCGAGCCGCTCGCTGATGTCGTTCTGGCGTGACTGGCCGTGGATGGCGGTGGCGAGGATCGTCGTGGCCGTGAGGGCGCCGACGGCGGTGATGGACGCGATGCGGCGGCCGACGGTCCAGTTGATGTTCTTCAAGGCGATGGTTCCTTCGTGGTGAGGGGGGATCGGTCAGGCGGCGACGGCGCGGTCGACGTCGAGAGCGAGGAGAAGCCGGCCCTGGAGCTTGTAGGCGCCCAGGAGCAGGTCCCGGGAGGGGTCGGTGAGGGTGTCGGGCGGCGACTCGAACTGGTCGTCCTCGACGTCGACGACGGCACCGATGCTGTCGACGAGCAGCGCGATGGACTCGCCGGCGACCCGGATGACGACCAGCATCTGGTCGACCTCCGCGTTCCGGGGCGGGAGACCGAGCTGCTCGCGCAGGTCGAGCGCGCTGAGCACCTGGCCGCGCAGGTTGATCAGGCCGGCCATGGTGGCGGGGGCGAGGGGGATGCGCGTGCGCGGCAGGCCGCGCAACACCTCCTGCACCGACTCCACACGCACGCCGTACAGGCGTCCGTCCAGGGTGAAGGTGACGAACCGGGTGCTCACACCGCCTCCTTGACGAGTGCGTCGAACGCCGATCCGGTCCCCGACCAGGCGCCGACGGGCGTCGCCTCGGAGAGGTCGGTGCCGGCGTAGAAGTGGGGGTCGGCGGCGAGCACGGCGTCGCGGACGTCGAGGACCTCCACGACCCTGTCGCGCACCAGCACCGAGCCGAGCAGGCCGCGGTCGGCGATGTCGTGCTGGATCTCGGTCTCCTCGTCGACGATGTCGACGATCTCGTCGACGACGATGGCCAGGCTGCGGGAGCCGGCGGTGTAGATGATGACCACGAGGTTCTCCTCGTCCGCGCCCGGGTCGTACGACGCGACGCCGAGGTGCCGGTCGAGGCGCAGCAGCGGGAGGATGTCGCCGCGGTACTGCACGACCTCCCGGGTGCCGACGACCTCCACGGCTGCTCGGGGGATGTTCTCCAGCCGGGTCACCGACGAGAGGGCGATGGCGATGCGCCGGCCTCCGCCGATGCCGGCGACGAGCAGCCGCACGTGCTCCGCGGCTGCCCTGACGTCGTCGGGGCCCTCGTTGCCGCGCTCGAGGGTCTCGGCGTTGAGGGCCTTGCGGGCCAGGGCCTGCACGTCGAGGATCAGGGCCACGCGACCGTCACCGAGAAGCGTGGCGCCGGAGTAGGTGCCCAGCGCCTTGAGCCGGGCCCCGAGCGGCTTGACGACGATGTCCTCGGTCGAGAGGACCCGGTCGATGACCAGGCCGAAGCGCTTGCCCTCGGCCTGCAGCACGGCGATCAGGACGTGGCCGTCGCTGCGATCGGACTCGACACCGAGCACCTGGGCGAGGTGCACCAGCGGCAGCAGGCTGCCGCGCAGGCGGTAGACCGGCGCGCCGTTGACGTCTTCCACGGCCGTCGCGGCGCGATCGGCGTCCAGGGCCACGAGCTCGAGCAGGTTGACCTGGCCGATGGCGTAGGTGTCGCCGGCCGACTCCACGATCAGCGCCGGCACGATCGCCAGCGTGAGCGGGATGCGCAGCCGGCAGGTGGTGCCGCGGCCCAGCACCGACTCGATCTCGATCGTGCCGCCGATGCTCTCGATGTTGGTCTTGACGACGTCCATGCCGACGCCGCGGCCCGACACGTTGGTGACGGCGGCCGCAGTGGAGAACCCGGCGGTGAAGATGAGCTGGAGGATGTCGGCGGTCGCCATCTGGGCGACCTGGGCCTGGGTGCGCAGGCCCCTGTCGACGGCCTTGGCCGCGATGCGCTCGGGATCGATGCCGGCGCCGTCGTCGCAGACTTCGACCACCACCTGGCCGCCCTCGTGGTAGGCGCGCAGGGTCAGCAGGCCGGCGGCCGGCTTGCCGGCGGCGACCCGCTCGGCCGCGGACTCGAGGCCGTGGTCGACGGCGTTGCGGACCAGGTGGGTGAGCGGGTCCTTGACCGACTCCAGGAGCGAGCGGTCGAGCTCGGTCTCGCGACCCACCATGGCGAGCTCGACCTGCTTGCCGCACGCGGCGCCGAGGTCGCGCACGACGCGGGGCAGCTTGGCCCACAGGTGGTCGATGGGCTGCATGCGCGTCTTCATGACGCCCTCCTGCAGCTCGGTGGCGATGAGGTTCAGCCGCTGGGCGGCCCGGGCCAGCTCGACGTCGTGCTGGGACGACGCCTGGCGCACGATCTGGTTGCGGGTGAGGACCAGCTCGCCGACCTGCCGCATGAGGCTGTCGAGCAGGTCGACGTCGACGCGGATCGACGACTCGGCCACGTTCCGACGGCCGGCGTCCTCGTCGCCGGCAGGGAGGGCGGTCTCGCGCACCGGTGCCGGCTGGGCGACCGGGGTGGCAGCCAGCGCGGGCTCGGGCTCGGGCTCGGGCTCGGGATCAGCGACGGCGGCGGGTGCCTCGGCGCGGCCCTCGAGCACGTCGGTGATGCGGGCGACGACCGAGCTCACGTCGACGTCGCCCTCGGTCCCGTCCCGCTCGATGGCGGCGAGCAGGTCGCGCACGCGGTCGACCATGGCCAGCAGCACGTCGGTGGTGCCCGGCGTCATCGTCATCTTGCCGTCGCGCAGCCGGGCGAGGAGGTTCTCGCCGACGTGCGTGACCGCCTCCAGCCGGCTGAACGCCAGGAAGCCGCTGGTGCCCTTGATCGTGTGGATGGTGCGGAAGATGCTCCCGAGCAGGTCCCGGGAGGCCGGGTTCCTCTCCAGCTCGACCAGGTCGCGGTCCAGCTGGTCCAGGTTCTCGTGGCTCTCCACCAGGAACTCGGAGACGATCTCGTCCATCTCGTCGAACTCGCTCACATTGACGGCCCTTCCCACATGTGTCGACAGGGGGCCTATCGACAGGGGCAGGGACGACCTGAGGGAATCACCGCAGCGGCGGCCCCTCGCCCTGGTCGGAGAGCACCACGCGAGCCAGCCTGTGCAGCCGGTCGGAGAGGGCCTGCTCCGGCAGGACCACGGGATCGGCGCCGCAGATCTCGAACGTGTAGACGAACATGTCCGGCATCGGCGCCGCGGGCTTCACGCGCTGCAGGTCCAGCCCGGCGACCAGCTCGCGCACCTCGGTGGCACGCGGATCGGGCCCGTCGAGGTCGACGACGCCGCCCGTGGTGCGCCCCGCGAAGCCTCCCGAGCGGCTCACGGCGACGACCCCCGCCGGTGCCGACGCCCGCTCCGGCCGTCCGGTGACCGGCGCGCCGCCCGAGGGGTCGACGCCCACGGCGAGCCAGGCGTCGCGGACGACGTCGGCGTGCTCGCCGGCCACCGAGACCGTGACGCCCGCGAAGGACGCGAAGTCGCTGTCGGTGGCGACGTCGCCCGAGGTGAGCGCGGCGTACCAGACTCGGCCCGCGCCCTCCCACAGCAGGCCGCCGATCCCCGTGGCGGCGAGGTGGAAGGCGCGGTTGGGGATGCCGGAGTTGAGGTGCACCCCCCCGTTGTCGTCGGTGGTCTCCACGAAGTCGTCGAGGTGGCCGACCTGGGGGTCCTTGCCGAGCGCCGGGTCGTCGTAGGCCGTGCCGGGTGCGGCCATGTCGCGCAGCGCCCGCGCCCGGACCCCGGGCAGGAACAGCCCCTCCCCGATCAGCCAGTCGGCCGTGTCGACGCTCTGCCCGAGCACGCGTTGCTTCAGGCAGGCGGCGAAGGCGTCGGAGACCGCCTCGTTCAGGGCCCCCGACTGGCCCTCGTAGGCCAGGCCGACGGTCTTCTCGGTCACCGCGTGGGTGAACTCGTGCGCGAGCACGTCGACGGGCTTGGTGAAGCGGTCGAAGACCTCCGCGTCGCCGTCGCCGAAGACGAGATGGGCGCCGTCCCAGAAGGCGTTGTCGTAGTCCTTCTCGTAGTGGACGGTGAGCGAGACGCCGACGCCCCGCCCGTCGTACGACGAGCGGCCGAACTCCTCGGCGAACAGCGCGAGCGTCGCCGTGATGCCCTCGGCCGCCTCGTCGACGGCGACGTCGCCCACCGCCGGGGCCCCCGCCTCGCGGACCGGACGGCCGGGCAGCGAGGTGCCGTTGTCGGCGTCGTGGACGACCCACGCCGCCCCCGGCGACGGCGGGGTCACCAGGCCCTCGCTGCGCCGGGCGCGCAGGGTGGAGTCGAGCTGCAGCGTCTGGCCGGAGGTGGTGGCGACGGCGAGGCCGGACTCGGCCAGGCGGCGGAGGAGGTACGGCGGCACGAACTGGCAGGTCATGCCCCCAGTCCTACACGCGACCACCGACGAACTGAAGGTGCCCGGGCGGCTCAGGCGGAGAACCGGGCCCGCATCGTGCGCATCGCGCCCCGGGGGCGCAGGCGCAGGAAGTCGACCGGCTGCACGCCTCGCTGCTCCGGCTGCGCGAGATCACCGATCCGTACGCCTCCTGACGAATCGAGGTGACGACCCCTCCACCCCTAGAATGGAGTGCTGCCCGCTCGGGCCCGCGCCTCCCCCAGAAAGCGATGTCGTACCACCATGTCTGGAACCACCACCCGCAACGACCTGCGCAACGTCGCGATCGTCGCCCACGTCGACCACGGCAAGACCACCCTGGTCGACGCCATGCTCCGCCAGGCGGGCGCGTTCACCGCCCACCAGGCCGAGAGCGTCGCGGAGCGGGTCATGGACTCCGGCGACCTCGAGCGCGAGAAGGGCATCACGATCCTCGCCAAGAACACCGCGGTGCACTACGCCGGGCCGGCGGCCGAGGGCAAGCCGATGACCATCAACATCATCGACACCCCGGGCCACGCCGACTTCGGCGGCGAGGTCGAGCGCGGCCTGTCGATGGTCGACGGCATCGTGCTCCTCGTCGACGCCTCCGAGGGCCCGCTCCCCCAGACCCGCTTCGTGCTGCGCAAGGCCCTCAACGCCGACATGCCGGTCATCCTCGTGGTCAACAAGACCGACCGCGGTGACGCCCGGATCGCCGAGGTCGTCGACGAGACCTACGAGCTCTTCATGGACCTCCTCGACGAGAGCCACAGCCAGGACGCCCTCGACTTCCCCGTCGTCTACGCCTCCGGCCGCGCCGGCATCGCCAGCCTGACCGCCCCCGAGAACGGCACCATGCCCGAGGGCGGCGACCTCGAGCCGCTGTTCCGGACGATCCTCGAGACCATCCCGGCGCCCGCCTACACCGAGGGGGCGCCGCTGCAGGCGCACGTCACCAACCTCGACGCCTCGCCGTTCCTCGGCCGCCTCGCGCTGGTGCGCGTGCACGAGGGCACCCTCAGGAAGGGCCAGACCGTGGCCTGGATGAGGCGCGACGGCGAGGTCAAGAACGTCCGCATCACCGAGCTGCTCGTCACCGAGGGCCTCGAGCGCAAGCCCGGCGAGTCCGCCGGTCCCGGCGACATCGTCGCCATCGCGGGCATCCCCGACATCACGATCGGCGAGACCCTGGCCGACGCAGAGAGCCCCGTCGCCCTGCCCCTCATCCACGTCGACGAGCCCGCCATCTCCATGACCATCGGCACCAACACCTCGCCGCTGGTCGGCCGGGTCAAGGGCGCCAAGGTGACCGCGCGGCTCGTCAAGGACCGCCTCGACGCCGAGCTGGTCGGCAACGTGTCGCTGCGCATCCTCCCCACCGAGCGACCCGACGCCTGGGAGGTGCAGGGCCGCGGCGAGCTGGCGCTGGCCATCCTGGTGGAGCAGATGCGTCGCGAGGGCTTCGAGCTCACCGTCGGCAAGCCGCAGGTCGTCACCAGGGAGGTCGACGGCAAGCTCCACGAGCCGTTCGAGCGCCTCACGATCGACGCCCCCGAGGAGTACCTCGGCACCATCACCGAGCTGCTCGCCTCCCGGAAGGGCCGGATGGAGCAGATGACCAACCACGGCACCGGCTGGGTGCGCATGGAGTTCCTGGTGCCCGCCCGCGGCCTCATCGGGTTCCGCACCGAGTTCCTCACCGACACCCGTGGCACCGGCATCGCGCACGGCATCTCCGAGGGCTACGAGCCGTGGGCGGGCGAGATCCGCTCCCGCACGAACGGCTCGCTCGTGGCCGACCGCAAGGGTGCTGCCACGGCGTACGCCATGACCAACCTGCAGGAGCGCGGGATCATGTTCGTGGAGCCCACCACCGAGGTCTACGAGGGCATGATCATCGGTGAGAACTCCCGCGCCGACGACATGGACGTCAACATCACCAAGGAGAAGCAGCAGACCAACATCCGGTCCGCCACCTCCGACAACTTCGAGAAGCTCATCCCGCCGCGGCGCCTCTCCCTCGAGCAGTGCCTGGAGTTCTGCCGCGACGACGAGTGCGTCGAGGTCACCCCGGAGTCGGTGCGGATCCGCAAGGTCGTGCTCGACGCGAACGAGCGCGCCAAGACGGCGAGCCGCGCCCGCAAGGCGGCCAAGTGACCCCTGGGGTCCTGTTCCGGCGGGTGGCGGTGGCCGAGGCGATCACCTGGGCGCTGCTGCTCGCCGGGATGTTCCTCAAGTACGTCACCGAGACCACCGAGCTCGGCGTCCGGGTCTTCGGCATGGTGCACGGCGTCGTCTTCGTCGCCTACTGCGTCGCCACCGTCGTGGTGGCGATCGACCAGCGGTGGTCGGCCGGCCGTGCCGTCCTCGGCCTCGCGGCCGCGGTGCCGCCGTTCGCCACCCTGCCCTTCGAGCGGTACGCCGGGAGGCGTGGGCTGCTCTCCGACTCCTGGCGCCTCCGGTCGGCGCCACCGGCGTCGCTGCCGGAGCGCCTGGTCGCCTGGCTCGTGCGCAACCCCGTCCGGGGCCTCGTCGCCGGCCTGGCGGCCGTGGTCGTGCTGACCGGCGTGGCCCTGCTCGCCGGCCCGCCTGCCTGACCAGCCCACCCCCCTCGATCGGCCGCGCACCACACCGCCCCGGGCGCGACGCGGGGCCGCCCGCACTCGGCGGACGGCCCCGGATCGGTGAGCTAGGTCAGCTCGGGTCGGTGATCACCGCCACGCCCTCGATGCGCACGGGCTTGTTCTTGCCCACCACGATCTTCAGGTTGCCGGTCTGCGTCCCGTCGAAGTCGATGCGACGCAGCTGCTTGGTGGCGTTGCGGCCCTTGAGGCTGAACGTCTTGACCTTGTCGTCGCCGACGAAGACCTTGATCGTGCCCGCGTTGCGACGGGTGCCCACGACGATGGCGGCGCCGGTCGCCTTGCGGATCCTGGCGATGAGCTTGGTGCCCTTGTCGCGCGAGGTGACGTAGTCGTTGCCGTACGCCCTCTTGTCGACCACCCGGCGCCACTCGCCCTTCTTGCGGATGAGCTGGCCGTCGTCGCGCGGCACCGTGAAGGTGACGCTCGCCGGCGTGGGGTCGGTGACCCCAGCCGCGTTGACCGCGGCCACGGTGAACACGTGCGTGCCGGCCCGGAACCTCAGGCTCTTGCCGCCCGATCCGCAGGCCACGGCCTTGCCGTCGACCGTGCAGACGAACGTCCCCGTGACCGGACTGGCCGCGTAGTCGAAGGCGATGACCTTCTCGAAGACCACCGAGCCGTCCACGGGACCCTCGGTGATCGTGGTCTCCGGCGCCGGGCTGGCCGCCAGCTCGAACGAGGCGTCGTTGACGTCGAAGAAGTAGTTGTCCACCGCCTCGATCTTGATGCGGACGTCTGCCGCCGTGACGTTCGGCATCGTCAGCGTCTGGGACCCGTCGTTCGGCGTCGCCGCGGCGAGCACCGTGTCGAAGGTCCTCCCACCGTCGGTCGAGGCCGAGATCCTCACCGTCGGCGCGAGGCCCTGGGTGTTGTTCACGGCCCAGGTGACCGGCACCGCGGTGCCACCCGCCACCGTCGCGCCCGGGGTGGCCTGGGAGGTCACCAGGAACGGTCCGGCGGTCGGGTCGAGGTTCAGCGTCACGTCGTCGAACGCCACCCCGCCACCGGTCGGGAACAGGTCCCGGGCGGTGAAGCGGAAGCGCATCCGCGGCAGGGCGTCGGGGTTGCCGATGACGCTGCCCGTGTATCCCGGCTCGGGGAGGTACTCCGAGAAGCACTCCAGCTGCTCGGGGGTCAGCGGGACGGTCGCGTCGGCCGGCGGCGGGCAGTCACCGGTGGCCGCGTTGGTGTTGCCGGCGAGCACCTGGGCCATGTCCGGGAACACCCGCGTGGGGTTGCCGTCGGCGATGTTGATGCCCGGGGCCGGCGACTTGAGCGCGTCCTCGTCGCTGACGAGGGCCGCGGTGCCGAAGACCCGGAACAGCGGGCCGTTGAGCTTGACGTTGTCGGGCAGCCGCGTGCCGGAGCCGAAGTCGGCCTGCTCCCACAGGTAGGTCAGCGCGTCGCCGTTCGCGTCGGTGCCGGCGCCGGTGAGGGCGAACGGCGTACGCATCGGGATGGTCTTGTCCTCCGGTGCGGTGACGGCCGGAGAGGTGTTGCCGGTCGCCTCCTGGGCGAAGCCCTCGCTCTCGTCGGGACCGCCCTGGGCGGTCTCGCCCACGAAGCCCGACCCGCCGGTCACGCCGATGGTGATCGCCGGCTGGTCGACGTCGGTGGCGTCGACGTCCTCGATGCTGGGCACGCTGTTGAAGATGACCTGGAAGCCGGTGGCGTCCGGCGAGGGCAGCGTCGCCCCGAGGACGTACTCGTCGTAGCCCCACTCGGCGATCGACACGTCCTCACCCGTGGCCGTCTCGACGGCGGCCTCGATGCCGGCCTCGGTGTAGGCGGTGACGGGGACGTCGGCCGCGGCGTCGGAGGAGATCGTCAGCGTGTCGGTGCTCGGGGCGAAGTCACGCAGGGAGACCGTCTGGACCTCGGTCACGTCGATCTCGAAGCCCTCGGTGTACGCCGTCGCCTCGTCGATGGTGTGGAAGGAGAAGTACGGGTCGGAGTGCTCCTGCAGGTTGTCCTGGCGGCAGATGCCGGCGTAGGCCATCACCGACGAGCCGGAGCCCGGCTCGACCGAGGCCTCGGAGATGTTGCCGCCGCAGTTGCCGGCGGCACCGTTGAAGGTGTGGTTGCCGGCGAACTGGTGGCCCATCTCGTGGGCGACGTAGTCGATGGCGAAGAAGTCGCCGATCGGGTCGGGCAGTCCGGTGCAGCCGCCACCCTTGTAGTCCTGGCCGACGACGCCGAGGTAGGCGACACCGCCGCCGTTCTTGCCGAGCGCGATGTGGCCGATGTCGTAGTTCGAGGCGCCGACGAGCTGGCCGAGGACGGTGCGGTTCTGGCCCAGCGTCAGGCCGCTGCAGAAGTCGAGGTCGCCGGGGAGGTCGTCGTCGGGGTCGGCGGGGTCGCCGAGGTCCTCGCTGCGGAAGCACGGAGCGGCACCGCAGGGGCCGTTCGGCTCGACGGCCTCGGCCTCGGTGTCCAGGTTCAGGGCCTCGGTGGCGTTGACCAGGCGCAGGTCGATGGCCAGGTCGTCGTTGTAGACCTGGTTGACGCGGTTCATCAGCGTCACCTTCTCCGCCAGCACGTTCTCGGTGCCGAAGTAGGCGGCGTACGACGGGTCGCTGGTCAGGGCCAGGCGGTAGAGCTTGCGGGAGACAGGTGCGTTGTCCTCCGTGGCGTTCGCGGTGATCTTGGCGTCCACGCTCTTGCCGATGGTCTCGATCTCCCCCTCGACGCGCCGCTGCTCCGGCTCCGGCAGCGAGCTGCCGTAGTAGCTCAGGTGCTCCGTCGTGCCGCGCCGGTTGTAGGCCGGGTCGACGAACCAGGCGCCCCGCTCACCGGGCGCGCGCACGGAGGCGTGGAAGCCCATCTGGGTGACGTCGATGGCGACGGAGACGCGGGCGTCCTCGACGCCGCGGCCGGAGTACGTCGCGATCTCCGGGTGGGCGGCAGCGAGCTCCGACTCCATCCGCTGGGTCTTCTCGACCCTGAAGTCGACCAGACGGCCGGACGGGTCGGGCACCGACACCAGGCCGGTGTCGAGCTGCGAGCGCAGCGCGGCGAGGTCGACGCGGTTGGCGGCGTAGTCACCCGGGCGGACCCGGGTCGTGGCGCCGGTGGGCGCGAAGCCCCGCAGCGCGGTGAAGGTGGGGTCGTCGGGAGCGGCGGTGGCAGGGACCAGGGACCAGGTCGGCAGCACCCCCGCACCTAGGACCAGCATGAGCAGGACGGCAAGGCGGCGTGCACCGGGCATCGGCAGGGGTTCCCCTCGAGAGTGTGAGTGACCGCACTCTAGGCACGGGTCGCGGTGGGCGCCACCCCCGGGTGCCGGGTCAGGCCGGAACGCCGGTCCTGCGCAGCAGGGGAGCCAGCACCACCAGGCCGAGCAGGGGCAGCGCGGCCAGGACGGCCAGGCTCCACGGCAGGCCGACGACGTCGCCCAGACCTCCGACGACCGCCGAGCCGACACTGCCGCCGACCAGGAAGAGGAGCGTCGCCACGCCCAGGGCGACCCCTCGCTCCTCGCTCTCGACGGCGTCGCCCACGGCGACGCTCAGGGCCGGCTGGCCGAGGCCGAAGATGACGGTGACCACGGCGACGACCAGGCCGAGCACCGGCGCGGACACGAGGTGGGCACCGAGCGCTGCCAGGAGCAGGGCGATGCTGGCCCCGGCGGTCGCGTACCCGATCGCCGCAGCGGGACCGATCCGCTCGATCAGCGGACCCGCGAAGCGCGGCACGAACAGGGCCACGACCGCGCTGGGCACCAGGAGCAGGCCGACCTGCCACGCCTCCCAGCCGTCGCCGACCAGCACGGCGGGCACCCCGATGAGCAGGGCGAACCACGACGCCGGGATCGCCGACGCCGCGACCGCGCTCCGCACGACCGCTGCGTTGCGGACCACGCCGAGCGGCAGGAAGCCGTGCGGCTTGCGTCGTACCCACCAGGCGACGGTGGGCGTGCCGAGCAGGATCAAGAAGGCGCCCGTGACGGCGACGAGCACGCCGGTCGAGGGCGACTGGACGAGCAGGACCAGCCCGGCGGACGTCGCCGCGACCAGCACGGCACCCACCACGTCGAGACTGGCCCCGGTGCCCTCACCGGTCAGCGACCGCCAGATCAGCGGCAGCACGAGCGCGCCGAGGATCGGCAGCGCCATCACCGCCCGCCAGCCGAACGCGTGCTCCACGGCTCCGCCGACGAGCGGGCCCAGGCAGCTCACGGCGGCCGCGGTGGCCGCCAGCCGCCCCAGGGCCAGCCCGCGCACGGAGCCGGAGTAGCGAGCGCTCAGCACGGCGATGCCCAGGGTGGGTACGGCGGCCGCCCCGGCTCCCTGGAGCAGGCGCGCCACGAGCAGCACCGGGTAGGTCGGCGCGAGCGCGGCCACCAGCGCGCCGCCGGTCATCAGGCCGAGCCCGACCAGCAGCGGGATGCGGACGCCGACCAGGTCGGACACGCGCCCGTAGACCGCGGTGGTCACCGCGAGCATGAGCGCGTAGAGGCTGATCGTCCACGTGGCGCCGCCGACGCTGATGCCGAAGTCGTCCGCGAGCAGCGGCAGGGCGACCGCGGCGGAGGAGGAGCCCATGCCGGCGAGCCCGAACAGGAGTCCGAGCAGGGTGGAGAGGCGGCGGGATTCGGCGGGCATCAACGGGCTGCAACCTCGACGAGCCGCTGCGCATTCCTCGGGGCGCGACCCGGGAGGCGTGCGCGGCCCGCCTAGCATCGCAGCCATGAGTGCCAGCCGCGTCCTGCCCACCGACGAAGCCACCGACCTGCTCAAGCTCGTGCGCGACGTCGCGACCACCGAGCTGGCGCCCCGGTCGAGCGAGGCCGAGGCGAGCGAGACGTTCCCCCGCGACGTGTTCGGCATGCTCGGCGAGCTCGGTGTCCTCGGGCTGCCGTACGACGAGGAGCACGGTGGCGGCGGCCAGCCCTACGAGGTCTACCTCCAGGTCCTGGAGGAGCTGGGCTCGGTGTGGGCCAGCGTCGGGGTGGGCACGAGCGTGCACGCCCTCTCCTGCTTCGGGCTGGTCTCCTTCGGCACCGACGAGCAGAGGGAGCGCTGGCTCCCCGACATGCTCGGCGGCGGCCTGCTGGGCGCGTACTGCCTCTCCGAGGCGCACGCCGGCTCCGACCCGGGGGCCATGCGCACGACGGCGCGGCGCGACGGCGACGACTACGTGCTCAACGGCGCCAAGGCGTGGACCACCCACGGGGGCCAGGCCGACTTCTACAAGGTGATGGCGCGCACCAGCGGCGAGCCCGGCGACCGCCGCGGGATCTCCTGCTTCCTGGTGCCCGCCGACACCGAGGGCCTGAGCGCGGACAACCCGGAGCGGAAGATGGGCCTGACCGGCTCGACCACCGCCACGATGCTCTTCGACGACGCCCGGGTGCCGGCCGACCGTCTCCTCGGCGCGGAGGGCGACGGGCTCAAGATCGCGCTCGCGGGGCTGGACGCCGGCCGCCTGGGCATCGCCGCGGTGGCGGTGGGGCTGGCCCAGGGCGCCCTCGACCGGGCCGTCGAGTACGCCCGCGAGCGGCACACCTTCGGGCAGCGGATCATCGACCACCAGGGCCTGGCCTTCGTGCTCGCCGACATGGAGGCCGCGGTGCAGACCGCCCGGGCGATGACCCTGCACGCCGCCCGCCTCAAGGACCGCGGGCTGCCGTTCTCCCGGGAGGCGAGCATCGCCAAGCTGGTCGCGACCGACAACGCCATGAAGGTCACCACGGACGCCGTGCAGGTGCTCGGCGGCTACGGCTACACCCGCGACTTCCCCGTCGAGCGCTACATGCGCGAGGCCAAGGTCATGCAGATCTTCGAGGGGACCAACCAGATCCAGCGCATGGTCATCGGCCGCTCGCTCGACAAGGGAGACGCCGGCAGCCTGCGCCACGGCTGAGCACGACGGCGTTCCGGCCCGGACGGGCTGGCAAGCCGGGCCCACGGCGGCCCGATGCGGATGAACATCCCGCCGCTGCTCGTGCGCCGCGACGGCGCCTGAACCCACCGCTACCGGTGATGTCCGGGCCACACCTGCGTGTCACCGTTGAGGGCATGACCAAGACGATCGCATTCCTGACCGCAGCCGAGGGCGTCGAGCGCGTGGAGCTCACGGAGCCGTGGAAGGCCGTCGAGGAGGCCGGTCACACCGCCGTGCTGCTCTCGCCGGAGAAGGGCGAGGTGCAGACCTTCGACCACCTCGACAAGGCCGAGACCCGTCAGGTCGACCAGGCGGTGTCCGACGCGCAGGTCGACGACTTCGACGCGCTCGTCCTCCCGGGTGGCGTGGCCAACCCCGACGCCCTGCGCACCGACGCCGACGCGGTGTCGTTCGTCAAGGCGTTCCTCGACTCCGGCAAGCCGGTCGCCGCCATCTGCCACGCCCCGTGGACCCTGGTCGAGGCCGGGGTCCTCGACGGCCGGCGGCTCACCTCGTGGCCGAGCCTGCAGACCGACATCCGCAACGCGGGCGGCACCTGGGTCGACGAGGAGGTCGTCTCCGACGGCAACCTGATCACCAGCCGCAACCCCGGCGACATCCCGGCGTTCAACCAGGCCCTGCTGGGCGCGCTGGGCTGACCTCAGCGGCTGACTCGCCAGCGCCCGAGCAGGGTTCCGGACTCCTCGAGCAGGAGCGTGGGCGAGAGCGACACGTCGAGCTCCGAGCCGGCCACGATCCGCAGGCGGTCACCGCCCACCAGGCGTGGCACCAGCGAGAGGCACAGCTCGTCGGCGACCCCCTCGGCCAGCAGCCGGTGGAGCAGCGCCGGGCCGCCCTCGGAGAGGATCTCGGTGTGGCCGCGGTCGTGGAGGGCGGCCTTGAGGGTGACCAGGTCGACGGAGTAGGAGCCGAGGACCAGCACGTTCTCGACACCGAGCAGCGAGCGGGCCCGGCCGAGGCCGGGCGCCCGCTCGGTGGTGGCCATCAGCACCCGGCCCGGCTCCGCGCCGCGCAGCAGGGGCGGCACCTCGGCCGACCGGCTGACGGCGACGAGCGGTGCACGGGCCGGCCGGTAGCCCTCGCTGCGGAGCGTGCCGGCGCCCACCACGATGCAGTCGGCGATCCGGCGCAAGGCGTCGAAGACCCGCTTGTCGGCAGCGTTGTTGATGCCGCCGCTCCTCCCGTCGGCGCCCTGCGCGGCGCCGTCGAGCGTGCTCACCATGTTGACCCGCAGCCACGGGCCCACGTGGTCGGGCGGGCGCGCGTAGCGCTCCTCGAGGTCGTCGTCGGAGAGCTCGGCTCCCGGGTCGTCACCGATCAGGACGCGCACGTCCACCTCACCACCCAGTAGGCGACGCCGAAGGGGTCGTCGTCGTAGTCGACCTGCGACTCCTCCACCACCAGCCCGCCCAGCGCGGCGAACGCCTCGGTGCCCGTCGCCCACAGCTCGGCGGCCAGCACGGGATCGATGCCGGCGAGCGCGGTGACGTCGCCCGTCGCCAGCGCGGCGCCCAGCGCCTCGTCGAAGGCGTGCGCCCGCTCGTCGAGGTGGCCGGGCGCCTTCTCGCTGCGCCGCGCCGACCCGTTGGCCATCACCAGCACCGCGTCGTCCGCCCGAGCCCGGGTCCCGGCCCGGTGTGGGGTGGACGACCCGAGGAGGTGGCGCGCGACCCGCTCGGCCAGCCCGTCGGCCGCCACGACGCGTACGCCGTCGGCTCCCTCGCACAGCCACGCGACCGCCGCCCCCGCCGCGGCGCGCAGGTCGGCCACGGGGTCGACCCGACCGGCGTGCTCCGGCAGCAGCGCCGGCACGGGCGGCACGACGACGACCCTCACTGCAGCCCCCGGATCGCGCGCTGCGGGCGGCGGCGCCCCAGGATCGTGTCGACCATGTCGACGGTCTGCCGGGTCGGGGTGACCTCGTGGACGCGGTAGATGCGGGCGCCGGCCAGCGCGCAGACCGCGGTGGCGGCCAGCGTGCCCGTCAGCCGCTCGCCCACGGGCAGGTCGAGGCTCTCGCCGACGAAGTCCTTGTTGGACAGCGACACCAGCACCGGCCACCCGGTCGCCACCATCTCACCGAGCCGGCGGGTGACCTCCAGGGAGTGGAAGGTGTTCTTGCCGAAGTCGTGGGCGGGGTCGATCACGATCGACTCGCGCGCGACGCCGGCGGCCAGCGCCCGCTCGGCGTACGCCACGGTGTCGCTGATCGCGGCGGCCACGACGTCGTCGTACTCCACCCGGTAGGGGCGGGTGCGCGGGGTCGCGCCGCCCGTGTGGGTGCAGACGAGCGCGGCGCCGTGCTCGGCGGCCGCGTCCACCAGCCCCGGGTCGGCACCGCCCCAGGCGTCGTTGAGCACGTCGGCACCCTCGCCGCACACCACCCGGCCCACCTCGGCGCGCCAGGTGTCGACGGAGATGACGAGGTCGGGGTACGCCGACCGCACGCGGCCCACGAAGGAGGCGACCCGGCCGATCTCGGCGTCGGCGTCGACGTCGGCCCCGGGAGCCGCCTTGATGCCGCCGATGTCGACGATCTCCGCACCCTCCTCGACGACCTGCGCGACCCGGTCGAGGGCCTTGTCCTCGGCCCAGGTGGCGCCCCTGTCGTAGAACGAGTCGGGGGTGCGGTTGACGATGGCCATCATCAGCGTGGCGTCGTCGGGGAAGGAGCGTCGCCCCAGCACGAGTGTCACCGGAGCTCCTCTGCGGGTGGACGTTCGAGCGCGGGCACCAGCATCGCCACGGCGCGGTGCAGCGTCGCGGCCAGGTCGCCGAGGACCCGGTCGTCCCGGTCGAAGGTCGCGGTCATCGCGGCAAACCTAGCGGGAGGTGGCGCACCCTGATCGTCAGCGCAGGTGCACGCGGATGCCGCGCACCAGCCCCGCGGCGTACGTCGCCCGGCCGCGCGCGCCGGTCATCCGGCGGGCGTCGGCGGCGTTGCGCATGTTGCCCAGCTCGGCCAGCACGACCGGCACGTCGGAGAGGTTGAGCGTGGCGAGGTCGCCGCGCACGTCGATGCCGTCGCCACCGGCGACGTAGCCCGCCACCGGCACGCCGGAGCGCCGGAGACCGCGCCTCACGTCGCGCGCGAGGTCGGCCGACTCCTCGGCGACGTCGGCGGTCCAGCGCGGTCGCGAGGCGGGGGTGATGACGTGGAAGCCGCGGGCGCCCGCGGCGTACGACCCGTCGGCGTGGATGCTCACCTTGAGGTCGGCGTCGATGCGGTTGCCGGCCCGGCCGCGGACGTCGACGCAGGGTCCCCAGCGGTCCGCCCGGTTGCTGGTGCGGGTCATCACGACCTCGGCACCGAGGCCGCGCAGCCGGCTGCGCACCTGCCGCGCCACCTGCCAGGTGAACGTCGCCTCGGGGTAGCCGCCGTCGGTCGAGGTGCCCGTGGTGTTGCAGGGCTTGGTGAACCCACCGGCCGGCACCGGCCGGCTGGTCTCGGCCGGGAACCTGGCGTTGCCGAGCTGGTGGCCGGGGTCGAGCACCACCGTCGTGCCGGCCAGCGGGGCGGCCAGCGACAGCGCGAGCAGGAGGGCGGCGATCACTCGTAGCCCAGGATCTCGTGCCGCTTCTCGCCCCAGGCGAGCGCGGAGGAGATGGCGTCGTCGAGGGTGAGCTCGGACTGCCAGCCCAGCAGCCGCGAGGCCTTGTCGACATTCGCGAACGCACCCACCGCGTCACCGGGACGCGGGGGCGCCTCCGAGACCGGGACCTCCTGGCCGAAGACCCGCTCGAAGGAGGCGACCAGCTCGCGCACGGTCACCCCCTCGCCGGTGCCCACGTTGATGATCGTGCTGGGCTGCTCCACCTCGGCGAGGACCTCGTCGAAGCGCTCCACCGCGCGGACGTGCGCCCGGGCGAGGTCCCAGACGTGGATGTAGTCGCGGATGCCCGTGCCGTCACGGGTCGGGTGGTCGACGCCGGTGATGGTGAAGGTGTCCTTGACGCCGCGTGCCGCCATGACCAGCTGGCCGAGCACGTGCGAGGGCTCCTTGGCGTAGATGCCGGAGTCGAGGTCGGGGTCGGAGCCGATGGGGTTGAAGTAGCGCAGGATGACCGCGCGGAGCTCGGTGGCGGCCGCCATGTCGGTCAGCACCTCCTCCATCATCCGCTTGGTGCGGGCGTACGGCGACGTCGGCGCGAGCGGGTCCTCCTCGGTCACCTCGAAGGACTCCTTCGTCGCGTAGAGCGACGCCGAGGAGGAGAACAGCACCCGCGGCTTGCCGAGGGCGGCGAGCTCGTCGAAGAGCTCCAGCGAGCCAGCGACGTTGTCGCGGTAGTAGAGGTAGGGCTTCTCGACCGACTCGGGCACCACGATGCGCGCGGCCATGTGGATCGTGGCGTCGAGGTCGGGGTGCTCCTCGACCACGCGGCGGACCAGTGAGCGGTCGGCGATGTCGCCCTCGTAGAAGGCGCGGTCGCGCACGAAGACCCGGGGACCGCTCAGCAGGGAGTCCAGGACGACGGGGGTGTGCCCGGCCTCCTCGAGCGCCTTCGCAGTGATCGAACCGATGTAGCCGGCGCCGCCGGTGACCAGGACCTTCATGGGCGGCAGCCTAGCCAAGTCCACCGTCGGTGCGGCGTACGGAGCGGACGGGCGCGGACTCGGCTAGCCTGCCCACGTGAGCACCCATCGTGTGGAGGCGTCACGGGTCGTGGAAGCCGACCCCGCCAGGGCCTTCGACGTCCTCTTCGCCGCGCCGCGCGAGTCGATCTTCGTGCGCCGGTTCGGGGCCTTCCCGCCGGTGATGGAGACCAAGGACCAGGAGGGTCGCTGGGACTCCGTGGGCCAGTCCCGCACCCTCGTGCTCGGCGACGGCGGCAGCGTTCGCGAGACGGTGACCTCGATCGACCGGCCCCACGGCTTCGAGTACCTCCTCGACGACATCCACGGCAAGCTGCGCCCCTTCGTCACCCGGGTCGACGGCGCCTGGACCGCCATCGCGGAGGACGACGGGGTGCGCATCGGCTGGGCCTGGACCATGCACCCCACCGGCCCGCCGGGCCGGCTCACGATGAACGTCATCGGCCGCATGTGGCAGGGCTACGCCGACCGCGCCCTGCGCACCGTCGAGGACCTGCTGCGACCCTGACACAATCGCGCGCATGCCCAGCAGCCAGCCCACCGCGCTCGTCACCGGCATCACCGGCCAGGACGGGCTGTACCTCGCCGAGCTGCTGCTCGCCAAGGGGTACGCCGTCCACGGCGTGGTCCGCGGCCAGAACAACCCGCGCCGCGGGCTGGTCGAGCGTCTCGTCCCCGACGTGCACCTGCACACCGGCGACCTCACCGACATGTCCAGCCTGCTGCGGGCGCTGCGCGCCGCCCGGCCCGACGAGGTCTACAACCTGGGCGCCGTCTCGTACGTCGCCTACTCCTGGGACAACGCGGCCCTGACCACCGACGTCACCGCCAAGGGCGTGCTCACCATGCTGGAGGCGGTGCGCCTGCACTGCGCCGACCACCGCGGCGACGACCTGGGCGCCGTGCGCTTCTACCAGGCCTCGAGCTCGGAGATGTTCGGCGCCTCCCCCGAGTCGCCGCAGCACGAGCGCACGCTGCTGTGGCCGCGGTCGCCGTACGGCGTGAGCAAGGTGTTCGGCCACCACATGACCATCAACTACCGCGAGTCCTACGGCATGCACGCCTCCTCGGGCATCCTCTTCAACCACGAGTCGCCGCGGCGGGGCGAGGAGTTCGTGACGCGCAAGGTCAGCAGGGCGGTGGCGGCGATCAGCCTGGGCCTGGCCGACGAGCTGGCGCTCGGCAACCTCGAGGCCCAGCGCGACTGGGGCTTCGCCGGCGACTACGTCGAGGCGATGTGGCTGATGCTCCAGCAGGAGGAGCCCGACGACTACGTCATCGCCACCGGCGAGACCCACTCGATCCGCGACCTCGTCGACGTGGCCTTCCGGCACGTCGGCATCGACGACTGGAGCGGCCACGTCCGGCACGACCCGGCGCTCATCCGGCCGGCGGAGGTGGACCGCCTGGTGGGCGATGCGAGCAAGGCGCGCGAGGTGCTCGGCTGGAAGCCGCGGGTCGGCTTCGAGGAGCTGGTCTCGATGATGGTGGACGCCGACGTCGCGGCGCTCCGCACCGGCTGGTGACCCTGGCCCTCGTCACCGGCATCGGTGGCCAGGACGGCGGCTACCTCGCCGAGCAGCTCCTCGGCCGGGGCGTCGAGGTGCACGCGCTCGTCCGCGGCCCCGGCCGGCCGGCGCACTGCCCCGACGCCGTGGTCCTGCACGTGGGCGACCTCACCGAGACCGCCGCAGTGCGCGCGCTGCTGCTCCAGGTGCGCCCCGACGAGGTCTACAACCTGGCGGCCGTCAGCTCGGTGGCCCGCAGCTGGCGCGAGCCGGAGGCCGTACGCCGGATCAACGGCGAGGCGGCCGTGGCGCTGATGGCCTCGGCGTACGCCCTGATGGAGGCGGCCGGGCGGCCGGTGCGCTTCGTGCAGGCGTCGTCGGCCGAGATCTTCGGCGCGCCGGCCACCGCCCCGCAGGACGAGTCGACGCCCGTCTCCCCGACCAACCCGTACGGCGAGGCGAAGGCGGTCGCCCACGGCGCCGTGGCCACGTGGCGGGCCCGGGGACTGCCCGCGGTCAGCGCGATCCTCTACGGGCACGAGTCACCGCGACGGCCCGGCCACTTCGTCACCCGCAAGATCACCCGCGGCGTGGCCGACGTCGTGCACGGGCGCGCCGACGCCGTCGTGCTGGGCAACCTCGACGCCCGCCGGGACTGGGGCTGGGCGCCCGACCACGTCGACGCGATGGTGCGTGCCGCCGGCCACCCCACGCCCCAGGACTACGTGGTCGCCACGGGCCAGAGCCACACCGTCCGCGACCTCGCGGCGGCGGCCTTCGCGCACGCGGGCATCGACGACTGGGAGCGCCACGTGCGCGTCGACGCGTCCCTGGTCAGGCCGACCGACGCGGCCGACCTGCGCGGGGACAGCGCCCGCGCCCGCCGCGAGCTGGGGTGGCGGCCAACGCGGTCGTTCACCGAGGTGGTCGGCGCCATGGTGGACGCCGACCTCGCGCGCCCAGCCGGATAGTCAGCCGCAGAACGGCTGTCGTACGGCCCGGGAGACGACCATTTCGCGCCTGACTACCCCGGCACGACGGCGTCGGCACCCCCCGACAGGCGCGGGTCAGCGGTCGTCGAGGAGGCCGAGGAGGTACTCGCCGTACCCGCTCTTGCGCAGCGGCGCCGCCCGCTCCTGCAGCTCGTCGTCGGAGAGGAAGCCCAGCCGCCAGGCGACCTCCTCGGGCGCGCCGATCTTGGTGCCCTGGCGGCCCTCGATGGTGCGCACGAAGTTGGAGGCGTCGTTGAGGGAGTCAAAGGTGCCGGTGTCGAGCCAGGCGGTGCCGCGCGGCAGGACGTGCACCTCGAGCCGGTCCTCCGCGAGGTAGCGGCGGTTGAGGTCGGTGATCTCGAGCTCTCCGCGCGCCGACGGCTCGAGCTCCTTGGCGTAGGAGATGACGTCGTTGGCGTAGAAGTACAGCCCCGGCACGGCGAAGCTGCTCTTGGGCTTCTCCGGCTTCTCCTCCAGCGAGACGGCCCGGCCGCGGTCGTCGAACTCCACGACGCCGTACGCCGTCGGGTCGGCGACGTGGTAGCCGAACACCGCGGCCCCGTCGATGCCGGCGAAGCCCTCGAGCTGGGTGCCGAGGCCGGTGCCGTAGAAGATGTTGTCGCCCAGGACGAGGCCGACCTTCTGGTCGCCCACGTGCTCCTCGCCGATGAGGAAGGCCTGCGCGAGGCCGTCGGGGCTCGGCTGCACCGCGAAGGTGATGCTGATGCCGAACTGCGAGCCGTCCCCGAGCAGGCGGCGGAACGCCTCGGCCTCGTGGGGAGTGGTGATGATCAGCACCTCGCGGATGCCGGCGAGCATCAGCGTCGAGAGCGGGTAGTAGATCATCGGCTTGTCGTAGACGGGCACCAGCTGCTTGCTGACCCCCTGGGTGATCGGGTGCAGTCGGGAACCGGTGCCACCGGCGAGGATGATTCCGCGCATGAGCATCACCCTAGGGGTAGGACGCCGCGACGCCCGTGCGCGGCCGGGGCGCCGGAGCGGGTGGCGGCTGGCCGCCGGACCGACCCGCGACCTCCCCTAGACTCCGCCGCATGAAGCGACTTCTCGTGACCGGCGGCGCCGGCTTCATCGGCTCCAACTTCGTGCACCACGTCGTCGGAGAGACCGATGCGCAGGTCACCGTGCTCGACAAGATGACGTACGCCGCCAACCGCGAGGCCGTCGATGCCCTGCCGGCCGACCGCGTCGAGCTGGTCGAGGGCGACATCGCCGAGGAGTCGGTGGTCGAGCCGCTGGTGGCCAGGCACGACGCGGTGGTCCACTTCGCCGCGGAGTCGCACAACGACAACTCCCTCGACGACCCCAGCCCGTTCATCCGCACCAACCTGATCGGCACCTTCACGATCCTCGAGGCCGTGCGCAGGCACGACGTGCGCCTGCACCACGTCTCGACCGACGAGGTCTACGGCGACCTCGCGCTCGACGACCCCAAGCGCTTCACCGAGGACACCCCCTACAACCCGAGCAGCCCCTACTCCGCGTCCAAGGCCGGCTCCGACCACCTGGTGCGCGCGTGGGTGCGGTCGTTCGGCGTCCGGGCGACGATCTCCAACTGCTCCAACAACTACGGCCCCTGGCAGCACGTCGAGAAGTTCATCCCGCGCCAGATCACCGAGGTGCTCGAGGGCCGCCGCCCCAAGCTCTACGGCAGCGGCGAGAACGTGCGCGACTGGATCCACGCCGAGGACCACTCCAGCGCGGTGCTCGCCATCCTCGAGCGCGGCGCGGTCGGCGAGACCTACCTGATCGGCGCCGACGGCGAGAGGAGCAACCTCGAGGTCGTCCGCCTCATCCTGACGCTGATGGGCCGCCCGGCCGACGACTTCGAGCACGTCAACGACCGTGTCGGTCACGACCTGCGCTACGCCATCGAGTCCGGCAAGCTGCGCACCGAGCTGGGCTGGTCGCCGCGGTTCGAGGACTTCGAGGCCGGCCTGGCCGACACCATCGAGTGGTACCGCTCGCACGAGGACTGGTGGCGCCCGGCCAAGGACGCCACCGAGGCGACGTACGCCGCGAAGGGGCAGTAGCCGTGCCGCTCCCCTCCCTGGAGACCACGCCCATCCCCGGGCTGGTGGTGGTCCGGCTCGACCTGCGCGAGGACGCGCGCGGCTTCTTCAAGGAGAACTGGCAGCGCCAGAAGATGCTGGCGCTGGGCCTGCCCGACTTCGGCCCGGTGCAGAACAACGTCTCGTTCAACGCCGACCGCGGCGTCACGCGCGGCATCCACACCGAGCCGTGGGACAAGTTCGTGTCCCTGGCCACCGGCCGGATCTTCGGCGCCTGGGTCGACATGCGCGAGGGCGACACCTTCGGTGCCACCTTCACCCTCGAGATGGACAGCTCGGTGGCCGTCTTCGTGCCCCGCGGGGTCGGCAACTCCTACCAGACGCTGGAGGACGCCACCTCCTACACCTACCTGGTCAACCAGCACTGGCGCCCCGGCATCAGCTATCCCGCGCTCGCGCTCGACGACCCGACGGCGGCGATCCCGTGGCCGATCCCCCTCGACGAGGCGATCGTCTCCGACAAGGACCGCACCAACCGCGCGCTCGACCGCGCCACCGCGATCCGCCGCCGGGTGCTCGTCCTGGGCGGCAACGGGCAGGTGGGGCGGGCGCTGAAGGCGGAGCTGCCCGAGGCCGAGGCGGTGGGCCGCGACCGGCTCGACCTCACCGACGCCGCGTCGGTGGCCGCCTGGCCCTGGGCCGACTACGACGTCGTGCTGAACGCCGCGGCGTACACCGCCGTCGACGCCGCGGAGACCCCCGAGGGCCGGGTCGCCGCCTGGGCCGCCAACGCCACCGGACCCGGCACGCTCGCCGCGCTCGCCCGCGAGCACGGCTTCACCCTCGTGCACTACTCCTCCGAGTACGTCTTCGACGGGACCGCCCCGGTCGAGCCCGGGCACACCGAGGACGAGCCGCTCTCCCCGCTCGGCGTGTACGCCCAGAGCAAGGCAGCCGGCGAGCTGGCGGTGGCCGCCGCACCCCGCCACTACGTCCTGCGCGCCTCGTGGGTGATCGGCGAGGGCGGCAACTTCGTGCGCACCATGCAGCGGCTCGCCGCCGGTGGCGTGTCACCGACCGTCGTCAGCGACCAGGTGGGCCGACTCACCTTCGCCGACGAGCTGGCGCGGGCGACCCGCCACCTGGTCGACTCCGGGGCGCCGTACGGCACCTACCACGTGAGCAACGGCGGTCCGGCCACGTCGTGGGCCGACGTGGCCGCCAGGGTCTTCGAGCTCTCCGGACGCGACGCGGGCGACGTCACGCCGATCACCTCCGAGGAGTACGCCGCGGGCAGGGTGCTCGCGCCGCGGCCGCTGCACAGCACGATGGACCTCACCAGGCTGCGCGCCACCGGCTTCGAGCCCGAGGACGCGCTGGTGGCGCTGGAGCGCTACTGCAGCGCCGCACCGCCGGCGCCGGCGCCGGCTGCGTCCTGACGGCCGTAGTCGTCGTCGAGGCGGCAGATGTCGTCCTCGCCGGTGTAGCCGCCCCGCTGGACCTCGATGATGACCAGCTCCTCGCTGCCGAGGTTGGCGATGCGGTGCTTGGCGCCCTGCGCCACGTCGACCGAGTGGCCCGGACCCGCCACGACGGTCACCCCGTCGATCAGGCACGTGGCCATGCCGAAGATGACCACCCAGTGCTCGGATCGGTGCGCGTGGGTCTGGTAGGACAGCTGCTGTCCCGGGTCGACGTGGATGCGCTTGACCTTGTAGCCGGCGCCCACGTCGATGACGTGCCACGAGCCCCACGGTCGCTGCTCCCAGTCCTCGCCCATCACCCCTCCTCCGACTCGGTCCGCGGGAGAACCTACCCGCGAGTCACCTGCGCTGTCAGCGCCTGGTCACCTCGGACAGGGCGGGGCGCACGTCGGCGAGGTAGACGAACGCCAGGACGATGAACCCCAGCGAGATCAGGTTGATCGGCGAGGAGTCCAGCATGATCAGCTGCGCCGCGAAGCCGACCGCCAGGCCGATGGACCAGGCAACCTTCGTGCCCTTGCTCGCCGCGTCGTACGCCGGCCCGCTGAAGGTGAGCGCGCTGATCAGCGCGAACCCCTTCACCGCGAGCATGGCGAGCAGGACGAAAAGGTAGATCCAGCCCTGGAGCTCGAAGACGATCACGGCTCCAGCCTACGGGGCGCCCCCGCTCCGGCGGCCGGGGAAGCGCAGACCCCCGGTCCGTGGAGGACCGGGGGTCTGCGGCGAGCCGTCAGGACGGCGGGAGCTGACGGTCGTCGGGCTCAGTCGCCGACCTTCTGGGCGGCGTCGGCGACGGCCTTGCCGGTCTCCGCGGCCGCCTTGCGGGCGGAGGTCGCGGTGGCCTTGGCCGACGACCTGGTCGTGGTCGCCTTCTTCCTCGTCGTGGTGGTGCTCCTGCGGGCGGCGGTGGTGCTCTTCCTCGCCGCCTTGGTGCCCGCGGCGGCCGTGCCGACGGCCTGCGTGCGGGTCGTCTTCGCCTTGCTGACCGTGGTGCCGGCCGAGCTCGCGGCGCGGGCGGTCGACTCCTGCCTGCGGATCCGTCCAACGAGGCTCTGGCCGCGCTCGACGAGGTCGCCGTAGGCGGCGATGTTCTCGGTGACGAGCTCGCTGGCACGGGCCTGCACCCTGGTCGGGTAGCCCTTGGCTTCGTCCTGCAGCTCGGCCACGCGGGCCTCGACGGCCCTGCGGCGTGCCTTGGCGTCGTTGGACAGCGCGTCGATGCGGGCGTTGACCGCGGTCACGGCCTGCTCACCCAACACCTTGGGGTCGAGGATGGTGACGGTCCTCTGGACCGTCTTCTGGGCGGTGGTGACGAGGTCGCGGACGGCCTCGACCGCCAGGTCGTTGACACCGACACCGGCGTAGAAGGCCCGGGTGGCCTCCGTCTTGACGTCGAACGTGGCCTTGGCCATGGGATCTCCTTCGGGTTGGTGTGGATCAGGTCCGGTCGTCCGCGACCCGCTCCGCAGCCCGGTTGAGGGCGAGGAACGAGGCGTGGACGTCCAGCAGGGACTGCTTCTGGCGCTCGGTCAGGCCGGGGTCGGCCAGGACAGCGAGCTCGACCGAGCCCTCGCTCACGCGGGACGAGCCCTCGTCGGGGCTGACGATCCCGGCGCGCACGTAGAGCTGCTCGGCGGAGATGCGGAGCGCCTTGGCGATCTGCTGCAGCACCTCGGCGGAGGGTCGGCGCAGTCCGCGCTCGATCTGGCTCAGGTAGGGGTTGGACACGCCGGCGAGGTCCGAGAGCTGCCGCAGGGAGAGGCGCGCCTTGACGCGCTGCTCCTTGAGGTGCTCGCCGAGGCCCTCGACGGACTTGCCGACCTTGCCCTTCGCCATGCCTCCAACAGTGCTTGCAGCTGCTAGCAGAATGCAAACACAGCAAGCGTGAACCGGGTCACACGGGCCGGCCCCACGCTCAGAAGCAGGCGCGGATCTCGCCCACCGGACGCCCGCCGCCCAGCAGGTCCACCCGGCCGGTGCGGCGTACGGCGACGGCGTCGACGCCCGGGGTCTCGAGCACGCCGCTGCGCTCCAGCGCCTGCGCCATCAGCACCGGGCGCACCCGCGCCGCCCCGTCGTCGGTCTTGAGGGCGATGGCCCGGCCGTCGGGCAGCGCGACGGCGTAGCAGGACTCGGCCCCGGCCTTGCCGATCGCGCCCGGGAGGGCCGTCAGCAGGTCCCGTTCGTCGCGGGAGGTGCCGGACACGTGCGCGGGGTGCTCGCGGATCGCCTCGGCCACCCTCCTCGGCTCGCCGGACCCGGCCACGGCCAGCGCGCGGAAGGAGCGGGCCAGCCCGGTCAGCGAGGTCGAGAGCAGCGGCGCTCCGCAGCCGTCGACGGCGACCGCCTCGATCTCGTCGCCGGTCAGCTCGGTGAAGGTCGCGGCGATGGCGACCTGCAGGGGGTGGCCGGGGTCGAGGTAGGTGCCGGTGTCCCAGCCGTTGACGACGCAGGTCGCGAGCATGGCGGCGTGCTTGCCCGAGCAGTTCATCAGGATCGAGGACTTCTCCCCGCCCGCCAGGAGCACCGCCGTCCGGGCGTCGTCGTCGAGCGGGTGGTCGGGCGGGGTCTGCAGGGCCGACTCGTCGAGCCCGGCGCCGGCCAGGATGCGGCGCACGCCCTCGACGTGGAACGGCTCGCCGGAGTGCGACGCGCAGGCGAGCGCCAGGAGGTCCGGCGGCAGGTCCAGCCCGAGCCGCACCATGGCCAGCGCCTGGATGGGCTTGTTGCACGAGCGCGGCAGGATCGGCGCAGTCACGTCGCCGACCGACCAGGCCACCTTGCCTGACTCGTCGAGAGCGACGAGCGACCCGTAGTGGTGGCCCTCCACGAACCCGGAGCGGACGATCTCGGCGACGACGGGCGAGGAGGTGGGTGCGACAGCAGGCATGCGGCGCAGGCTACCGAGTCGCTCGGTGGCAGGATGACGCCCGTGTCAGCGACCTCCCCCACGCTCCCCCAGCACTGTCCCACCCCCACGGAGCTCGACGACCTCGAGCTGCTCACCTCGGGCGGGCTGGCACCGACCACCGGCTTCAACGAGGCCGGCAGCCCGGTCACCCTGGCGCTGCCGGACG
This sequence comes from uncultured Nocardioides sp., assembly GCF_902805925.1. GTDB lineage: Bacteria > Actinomycetota > Actinomycetes > Propionibacteriales > Nocardioidaceae > Nocardioides. The sequence goes on along the minus strand of NZ_CADCUP010000067.1, from coordinate 1,097 downwards.
AGGTGGCCGGCGCCGAGGCCGTCGAGCTGGTCGACCCCGAGGGGCTGCCGCTGGCGGTGCTGACCCCGGCCACGGGCGCGATCCAGGTGCGCCGCCGCGCCCAGCACGGCCCGTTCCGCCGACTGCACCTCACCCCGGCCCAGGTGCGGGAGCAGCACGCCGGCGCCACCTTCGTGCCGGTCGACGACGCGCTGACGAACGGCCAGCTCGCCGCCCTCGCGGAGGCCGGGCGCGTGGTGCTGCTCGCCTTCGCCGGTCACGGGACCTCCGGCCTCTCGCCCGTCGGCCTGGTGCGCGCGACCCTGGCCGCCGCCCGGGAGCTGCCCGACGCCCACGTCGTCGTGGTGCCGCTGGCCAGCCACGGCGACGCCGCCGTCGACCACGAGCTGGGCATCCGGGTGGTCCGGAACTACGCCGCGGGCGACCCCGTGCACGCCCTGCACGAGCCGCACCCCGACGACGCGTGGCCGGCGGAGGTCGCAGCCGTGGTGGCCCACGACCGTCCCGAGCCGGGCGAGCAGGGACTGGTCGTCTTCTTCACCGGCCTCTCGGGCAGCGGCAAGTCGACGCTCGCGCAGGCCCTCATCGACCGGGTGCTCGAGCACGGCGAGCGCACCGTCACCAGCCTCGACGGCGACGTCGTACGCCGCAACCTGTCGGCCGGGCTGACGTTCTCGAAGGCCGACCGCGAGACCAACATCCGCCGCATCGGCTGGGTGGCCGCCGAGATCTCCCGCCACGGCGGGGTCGCTGTGTGCAGCCCGATCGCCCCCTTCGACGACACCCGGCGGCAGGTCCGCGAGATGGTCGAGGACGCCGGCGGGGCCTTCTTCCTGGTGCACGTGGCCACGCCGCTGGAGGAGTGCGAGCGGCGCGACCGCAAGGGCCTGTACGCCAAGGCGCGGGCCGGCCAGATCCCGGAGTTCACCGGCATCTCCTCCCCCTACGAGGAGCCGCAGGACGCCGCCGTCCGCGTCGACACGACCGGGCGCAGCATCGACGACGCGCTCGACGACGTGCTCCAGGCCCTCCGGGGCGGCGGACACCTCGACCTCCCAACGACGCCCGAGGACGCCTGATGGACTGGCTCACCACCA
>NZ_CADCUP010000066.1 GCF_902805925.1 uncultured Nocardioides sp. | reverse complement strand
CTGGGTGTCCCTTCCGCTAAAGGAAAGGGACACCCACCGGTTCTCGCTGCGCTCGCCGGCCTCCTGTACCGACAGACGGCGGTAGACGCTGACTGTTGCCGGGGCTCGATGAGGGTCAGCTCACGCAGAACTCGTTGCCTTCCGGGTCGCGCAGGACGACGTAGTACAACAAGTCACGTGGCTTGTCGCCTTTCGTTCGCCGATCCACCGTTGCGCCAAGACGCACCAGTTCGGCAACCTTCGCTTCGACGATCTCGACTCGTCCTTCCATCGTCAATCTGTCGTCGCGGCCGGTGGGATACAGATCGAGATGGAGCCGATTTTTCCCGGTTTTTGACTCAGGAACCTTCTGAAATCAGATGGGTGGGCCGACCCCGGCCGGATCGAAGATGCGGTCACCAAGGGCTGGGTCCTTCCCAAGTCGGCCGCGGTAGTGCGCGTTCCAAGTGGTGAGCGAGTCGATCGGCGGAACGGGCTGATAGCCCAACGCCACTGCCCAGAAACGAGCCAGTCCGGGCGGGTCGTTAGCATCGATCGCCAGTTGCCAAAAGGTCACCCGGGAACGAAGGCGCCATGCGTCATCGTGCCGCACGCGGTCGGTTCCGTAGTTGCGCCGACATGCGGCGGTGTGACGCCGAGTGCGGAGCCGAACCGCACTACGCCGACGACCGCGGCGATGACCTGTTCCCTCTCCGTCTGCGCCTCGTCCCTGATCCGTACGTCATCTCAGGCTCCTCGCCCTCGTGGCTCGGGTGGCAATCAGATCGGGCGCGGCGGCAAGACCGCCATCGAGTGGGCAGCGACGGAGCAGGAACAGGCAGTCAGCGAGCGGCTCCCGGCATGAGGGTGTGGGGGTGCGGTGCCGTGGGGTGCGCCGCCGAGGACGTCGGGACGACGATCGGCAGCCCGGTGCGGGGGTCGGCCAGCACGTCGGCGTCGAGGCCGAAGACGGTGCTGAGCAGGTCGGGGGTGAAGACGTCGGTGGGGCTGCCCTGCTCGACCACGACGCCCGCCCTCATCACGACGATGAGGTCGCTGTAGCGGGCCGCGAGGTTGAGGTCGTGCAGCACCATCGCGACGGTGCGGCCGCGCCCGCGGTTGAGGCGCGTGACCAGGTCGAGGACCTCCACCTGGTGGGCGAGGTCGAGGTAGGTCGTCGGCTCGTCGAGAAGCATCAGCTCGGTGTCCTGGGCCAGCGTCATCGCGATCCAGGCGCGCTGGCGCTGGCCGCCGGAGAGCTGGTCGAGCGGCCGGTCGCGCAGGTCGAGGGTGTCGGTCATGGCCAGCGCCGCGTCGACGACGTCCTCGTCCTGGGGCGACCACTGGCGAAACCACCGCTGGTGGGGGTGCCGGCCGCGGCCGACGAGGTCCCGCACGAGGAGCCCCTCGGGAGCGACGGGCGACTGCGGCAGCAGGGCCATCCGGGTCGCGATCTCGCGGGTGGGGATGGCGTCGAGCGGCCGGTCGTCGAGCACCACCCGGCCCGAGGTCGGCGACAGCAGCCGGGCCATCGTGCGCAGCAGCGTCGACTTCCCGCACCCGTTGGGGCCGATGATCGTGGTGACCTTCCCGTCGGGGATCGCCAGGCTGAGGTCGCGCACGACCGGCTCGGCGCCGTACCCGACGGTCACGGACTCCGCGCGCAGGCGGGCACCGATGAGATTGGTGGAGGTCATGCGGTCACCTTCGTGTTCGCTCGGAGGAGCAGCCAGATGAGGTACGGCGCGCCGATGGCCGCGGTGACGAGCCCGGCGGGCATGGCGAAGGGCAGCACCACGCGGGTGATCAGGTCGGCGCCGACGACCAGGCAGGCGCCGTACACCATCGAGGCGACCACCGGCGGGCGCGAGCCGCCGACGAGGCGCAGCGCGACCTGGGGCACCACGAACGCGACGAACTCCAGCGGTCCTACCGCGCTGACGGCGACCGCGGCCAGGCCGACCGCGGCCAGCAGGGTGAGCAGCTGGGTGGTCTGGAGCCGCACGCCCAGGCCGCGTGCCGGCTCGTCGCCGAGCTGGAGGGCGTTGAGGGTGCGGACCAGCAGGAGCGAGACCGGCACCAGGACGGCGAGGGTCCAGACCAGGGGAGTGGCCTGGTCCCAGCCGCGACCGGTGAGGGAGCCGCTGAGCCAGACCTGGGCGCTGGCGGCGTCCTCGATGCGGGCGCGGACGAGCAGCCACGAGGTCAGCGCCATCAGCGCCGCGCCGAGGCCGATGCCGACCAGCACGAGGCGCTGGCCGTCGATGCCGCGCCGCCACGACAGCACGTAGAGCAGCGTGGCGGTGAGCAGCGCGCCCACGAACGCCGCGAGGGGCAGGCCGACCGCCTGGAGGGTGCCGCCGACCAGGCCGCCGGAGTAGCCGGTCACGCCGGTCAGCACGATCACGGCCACCGCGCCGGCGGCCGCGCCCTCGGTGACGCCGAGGATGTCGGGGCTGGCCAGCGGGTTGCGGGCGAAGGTCTGGGTCAGGGCCCCGGAGAGCCCGAGGGCGGCGCCGGTCAGCACCGCGACGAGGGTCTGCGGGAGGCGCAGGTCCAGGACGATGAACTCCTGGCCGGCGTCGCCCTGCCCGAGCAGCGTGGTGAGCACCTCGGCGACCGGGAGGGGGAAGTCGCCCAGTGCCAGGTCGAGCGCCACCAGGAGGCCGAGGAGCAGCAGGCCGGCCACGGAGACGGCGAGTGCCCGCAGCGGCACCAGCCACGAGGTGGGCCCCAGGCGCAGGGGGGCCGACAGGGTCGTCACAGCCGCACCATCCGCGTCCGTCGCACGAGCAGCACGAAGATCGGGCCACCGACCAGCGCCATCACGATGCCGACCTGCACCTCGCCGGGGCGGGCGATGACCCGGCCGAGCGTGTCGGTGAGCACGAGGAGCAGCGCGCCGAGGAGGCCGGCGTACGGCACGACCCAGCGGTAGTCGGGGCCGGTCAGGAAGCGCGCCAGGTGCGGCACCACGAGGCCGAGGAAGGCGATCGGGCCGCAGGCGGCCGTGGCGCCGCCGGCCAGCAGCATCACGGCGGTGACCCCCAGCACCTTGTGGCGCGCCGGGTGCATGCCGAGGGAGCGGGCGACGTCGTCGCCGAGCTGGAGCAGGTTCAGGCCGGGGGCGCTGGTCGCGGCCAGCAACAGGCCGGCGGCGAGGAAGGGGGCCACCTGCCGGAGCACGTCCGTGCCGCGGCCGGCGGTGGAGCCCACCACCCAGAAGCGGTAGGAGTCGAGCACGTCGACGTCGCGCAGCACGACGGCCTGGGTCAGCGAGGCGAGCAGGGCGGTGATCGCGGCGCCGGCGAGGACGAGCGAGACCGGGTCGGGCCCACGGCGCGTCGAGCCGATCGCGAACACCGCGACGGAGGCGAGCCCGGCTCCGACGAGCGCGAACCAGGCGTAGCCGGCGGTGTCCGAGACACCCAGGACGTGGATGCTCAGCACGACGGCGAAGGCGGCGCCCGAGGAGACGCCCAGCAGGCCGGGCTCGGCGAGCGGGTTGCGGGTGTGCCCCTGCATCAGCGCCCCGGCGACGCCGAGGGCCGCTCCGACCGCGAGCCCGAGCACGGTGCGGGGCACCCGCAGGCCGTGCACGATCGTGGAGACCTCCGAGCCGTCGGGCCGGAGGAGGACGTCGAGCACGGTGCCCGGCGCGATGCTGCGGCTGCCGACCACCAGGCTGAGCAGGCCGGCCGCGGCGACGACCAGCGCGAGCACCAGCACGCCGAGCGGCGACCCGTGGCGTGGCCGGCGCACGTCCTCGCGGGGCCGGCCCGCGCGGGCGACGCCGGCGGCGGCGGTGGTGGACATCGATTCCCTCTCCGAAGGCTAGTTAGGCAAGCCTAACCAAATGCCTCCGGGCCTTCGACATGGGGGCGCGAGTCCGGTCGAACGGCCCCGCCGCGGGTAGCCTCGGGACGTGACGACCTCCCCGCGTCCGCGGACTCCGCCGCCAGGGCTGACCGTCGGCGGCTACGCCCTCCTCACCCGTCTCGGTGAGGGCGGCATGGGGGTCGTCCACCTGGCCCAGCGGCCGGGCGGCCCCCGGGTGGCCCTCAAGGTGCTGCGGCCGCACGTCGTCGGTGACGACGAGACCAGGGCGCGGCTGGCCCGCGAGGTCAGCTCCCTCTCGCGCATCCGCAGCAGCCGGGTGGCCGAGATCGTCGACGCCGACCCGTGGGGCGACATCCCCTACGTCGCCACCCGCTACGTGCCGGGGCTCTCCCTGCACGACGAGGTGGACGAGTCCGGCCCGATCCTCGGCGACGACCTGCACTGGGTGGCCCGCTGCCTGGCCGAGGCGCTGACGGCGGTGCACGCCGTCGGGGTGCTGCACCGCGACATCAAGCCCTCGAACGTGCTGATGGAGGGCCGCACGCCCATCCTCATCGACTTCGGCCTCGCCCGGGTCGCCGAGGACCCCAAGATCACCCACACCGGGTGGCTGCTCGGCACGCCGGGCTACCTCGCCCCCGAGATCCTGTACGGCGACGACGCCACGACCGCCTCCGACGTGCACTCGTGGGCGGCGACCGTGGCGTTCGCCGGCCTCGGCCGCGCGCCGTTCGGCCGCGGGCCGGCGATGGCGATCATGGACCGGGTCCGCCGGGGGCAGCACGACCTCGCCGGCCTCGACGACCCCCTGCGCGACGTCCTCCTCGCCGCGCTGGACCCCGACCCCACGCGGCGCCCGACGCTGCCCGACCTGGTCGCGTGGCTCACCGACCCCCGGGGCAGCCGGGTCCTCGATCCGCCGGCCGACCCGGTGACCGAGCCCCTGCGGCTGGTCGACCCGGACCCGTTCACCCTGCCGCTGGCGGTCGCCGCCGCGGGCCGGGCCGAGAGCCCGACCCGGCACGAGCACGCCGAGGGCGGACCCGACGTGCCGGTGCAGGGGCGGGCGCCGCTCGGCGAGCGGCTGCGCCGCTTCGGGACCCTGCTGTCGCTCGCCGCCGTGGCTGGTGGTGCGGTCGCCCTCGCGCCGTACCTCGCCGTCGCCGGCATCTTCCTGCTCACGTGGCTGCTGCGCAGCGGCTCGCTGGCCGCGTCCGCGGCGGGCGACCGCCGCCGGCTGCGCGGTGCCAGGTGGTACGACGGTCCGCAGACCATGCTCGCGACGCCCTGGCACGTCGCGGCCGGCCTACCCGGGACCGTCCTGCTGACCCTCTGGGCGGGAGGCGTCGCCGCTGCCGTGGCGCTGCTGTGCTTCGCGGCGGCGACCGGTGCGGTGCCCACCCTCGGGCTCTGCGGTGGCGCGCTCGCCGGAGGGCTGTGGTTCGGTCCCGGCGGGTCGCGCGTCCGCCGGCCGCTGCAGCGGGTCGTGCACCCGCTGGCGGCGCGGCCCGTCCCGTGGCTGGTCGCCGTCGCTCTGGTGCTGGCGCTGGCCGCCGCGCTCGGCTCGCTGGCCACCAGCCGGGGCATCTCGTGGGCGCCGGCACAGGACGACCCGTTCTCGCTCCTCCGCTGAGGCGGCCCCGCCCGGATCACGAGACCCCGGCCCGGGGCCGCCGGTCCGTGGCAGCATGACCGACGTGCACCAGCCCGGCAGCCTCATCCCCTAGCGCGACGGGTCCACCCCGCCGCGCCGACCTCTCGTCCACCGGGAGGTCTTCTCCATTTCCGGCCCCGTCCGCACCACACGAGAGAGCGACCATGGACCTCCAGGGTGACTTCCACGTCTACGACACGACGCTGCGCGACGGGGCGCAGCAGGAGGGGCTCAACCTCTCGGTGGCCGACAAGCTGGCGATCGCCCGGCACCTCGACGGGCTGGGCGTCGGCTACATCGAGGGCGGATGGCCCGGGGCGAACCCCAAGGACACCGAGTTCTTCCGCCGCGCCAGCACCGAGCTCGACCTGCGGCACGCGCGACTCGCGGCCTTCGGCTCCACCCGCCGCGCCGGCGTCCGCGCGGCGGACGACCCCGGCATCGCGGCGCTGCGCGACAGCGGTGCCTCGGTCGTCACCCTGGTCGCCAAGTCCCACGACCGGCACGTCGACCTCGCGCTGCGCACCACGCTGGCGGAGAACCTGGCCATGGTCCGCGACACCGTCACCCACCTGCGTGAGGAGGGCCAGGCGGTCTTCCTGGACGCCGAGCACTTCTTCGACGGCTACCGCGACAACCGGGACTACGCGCTCGAGGTGCTGCGCACGGCCTACGACGCGGGCGCCGCGGTCATCGCGCTGTGCGACACCAACGGCGGCATGCTGCCCGGCTGGGTCTCCGACGTCGTCCACGACGTCATCGAGACCACCGGCGTGCGGGTGGGCATCCACTGCCACAACGACACCGGGTGCGCGGTGGCCAACACCCTGGCCGCGGTCGACGCGGGCGCCACGCACGTGCAGGGCACGATCAACGGGTACGGCGAGCGCACCGGCAACGCCGACCTCGTGAGCGTGGTCGCCAACCTGGAGCTGAAGCTGGACCGCCGGGTGCTGCCGAGCGGGCTGCTCCGCGACGCGACCCGCATCGCCCACGCCGTGGCGGAGGTGACGAACTTCCCGCCCGCCTCGCGCCAGCCCTACGTCGGCACCTCGGCGTTCACTCACAAGGCCGGCCTGCACGCCAGCGCCATCAAGGTCGACCCCGACCTCTACCAGCACATGGACCCGCTCGGGGTCGGCAACGACATGAGGCTGCTCGTCTCCGACATGGCCGGGCGCGCGTCGATCGAGCTCAAGGGCAGGGAGCTGGGCTTCGACCTCTCCGGCGACCGGGACCTCGTCACGCGGGTGACCGCGCGCGTCAAGGACCTCGAGCAGCGCGGCTACACCTTCGAGGCGGCCGACGCGTCGTTCGAGCTGCTCCTGGTGGAGGAGGTCGAGGGCCGGCGGCCGTCGTACTTCGACGTGGAGTCGTGGCGCGTCATCACCGAGACCCGGCCGGGCGCCGAGGCGGTCTCCGAGGCGACGGTGAAGCTGCGGGCCGCCGAGGTGCGCTACGTCGTCACCGGGGAGGGCAACGGACCGGTCAACGCGCTCGACGCGGCGCTGCGGGAGGCCATCGGCCAGGCGTTCCCGGAGGTCGCGCAGTTCGAGCTGATCGACTACAAGGTGCGCATCCTCGACCAGGGCCACGGCACCGACGCGGTCACGCGGGTGCTCATCGAGACCTCCGACGGGGAGTCGACCTGGGTGACGGTGGGCGTGGGGCACAACGTCATCGAGGCCTCGTGGGGTGCGCTGCTCGACGGGCTCACCTTCGGCCTCCGGCGCCAGCAGGCCGCGGGCTGACCCGGCTCAGGCCAGGCCGGCGAAGGTCTTGCCGCGGAAGGCGGCGAGCCGCTCGCCCTGCTCGGCGAGGCCCGGGGGCGGGTCGCCGCCGGACCACATCTCGACGCTCACGGTGAGCCTCGAGCCGGAGGTGCGCGGCCGCCACGAGCCGACCGGCTCGTGCCCCTCGAGCACGGCGCCGGGGCGGCCGAGGGCGCGCCACAGGTCCTTGCGGGCCGTCGCGTCGGGCAGCACCAGCTCGCGGTCGCGGCCCTGGAGGAGGAGGTCGAACGGACCCAGCAGCAGCACGCCGTCGGCGGCCGGCGGGTCGTGCAGGGCGGCCTCGTCGTCGACCAGCAGCTCCGACCGGCTGCCCTCGACGGTCACGGGCACCACGTCGTCGGGCCAGCGGGCCCGCACCTCCGCGACCGTGGTGTCGAGGTAGCCCGCCACCAGCCTCGGGGTGCTGGGGCCGAGCAGGTGCAGGACGGCCCGCACGGGGTCGAGGCGCGCGGGCACCCGCTTCGCCGGCCCGCGCCACCCGGGGATGCGGCGCAGCACCGGGGGAGAGGTGCCCGGCTCGAGCTCCAGCCCGGCGTGCAGGCAGGCGATGCGGAACGGCTGCTCGTAGGTGTGCGTGGCCCCGCAGGGGTCGCACCAGCGGAGAAAGGGCTCGTCGAGCCGCTGGGTGAGGGCCGACGACAGCTCGCCCTTGACCGTCGGCCGCCGGACGACGTCGCGCATCTGGACGGCCACGGTCTCGAGGGCGTCGAGGACGCCGATCCCGGCCGTGCGCAGCGGAGCGGCCGCGTCGAAGATCCGCTTGCCGGCGTCGGCGTCGCTCCACGGCCACGTCGCGGCGGCGACCGCGGCCGCGTCCGCACGGCGGTAGAGGTGCGGTGCGCCGCGCAGGGTCCACGCCAGCAGGAGCTCGTCGGCGGGCACGGAGCAGCGGCGCAGCTCCAGCGCCCAGGCAGCGCCGTCCGGACCGGTGTCCTGCACACCGAGGTCGAGGACCGGGGAGTCTGCGCGCGCCCGCGGCGCGTCGAGGGCCTGGGCGTGGACGCGGTAGCGGAGCACCTGCTCGCGGGTCACCGACCGGTCAGCCACGGCCCACCACCCGGCGCACGAGGTCGTCCCAGCCGGCCGCGATCCGATCGACCGGGACGTGCTCGATCTCCACCTGCTGGGTCAGGATCGTCACCTCCAGCGGCGCGATGAGGGCGGTGGCCAGCATGGCGACGTCTCCCCGGACCTGCAGCTCGCCGAGGAGGTGGCGCACGTGCATGGCGGTGAACGAGACCGCGGCGTACGCCCGTGAGCCCGAGCCGCCCGCGGCTCGGATCAGGTGGGCGTGGGTCAGGTTGAGCTGGATGCGTGAGTGCCCGAAGGCGAGCAGCCGGTCCATCGGTGCCGCCCCTGGGCCCAGTGGTGGCGGACCGGACAGCACCGCGGCCTGCCAGGCGGTCTCCGACCGGTTGAGCAGCGCGCCCATGAGCCCCTCGCGGCTCTCGAACCGCCGGAAGACCGTGCCCTTGCCCACCCCCGCCTCGGCGGCCACGGCGTCCATGGTCACGCCCTCGACGCCGCAGTGATCGATGAGACGCTCCGCGGCGCCCAGCAGCGCCTCCCGGTTGCGCGCCGCGTCGGCGCGCTCGGGCGCGGGCTCGTCGGCACGCGGCAGGTGGATCGGCACGCCCGCCAGCCTAGGCGTGACCGCCCCCCGTGCGGGGAGCCGTGAGCGTGCAACGGGCCGCTCCAGGACACCGGGCGGCATGGATCCCGAGAGCGAGCAGGACCTGATGGGTGCCCCCACTCCGGAGCACGAGGTGGTCGCCGAGGCGGTGGCGTCCACCGCCGAGGCATACGGCCGGGACGTCGGCACGGACGTGGTGCGACACCTGCGCGACGTGCTCGCCGTGCGCGGCCTGCGCACCGCCGACCACGCCTGGCTGGAGGAGACAGCGCGCCGGATCAGGTCGGGCCACGAGATCGGCCTCGACGACCCGCGGGGCCCCGGCCTGCCGTCGTTCGAGGGTGGCGGCACAGCCGGGAATAGAAGCGGACCGTGGTCCGGTTGAGGCAGTCATGACTATCCACCGCACCGAGGAGCCCACCGTGTCCGAGACCCGCGTCGTCGTCCTCGTCGGCAGCCTGCGTGCCGACTCCCTCAACCGCCGCATCGCCGAGACCCTGCGCGACAACGCGCCGGCCGGCGTGTCCGTCCAGATCGCCGAGGGCCTCGGCGAGATCCCGTTCTACAACGAGGAGATCGACGCCGGGCAGGCTCCCGCCGCCGCGCAGGCGCTGCGCGACCTCGTCGCCGGCGCCGACCGCGTGCTCGCGGTGACCCCCGAGTACAACGGCACCATGCCGGCCGTGCTCAACAACGCCATCGACTGGCTCTCCCGGCCGTACGGTGCCGGCGCCATCGCCGGCAAGCCGTTCGCCGTGGTCGGTGCCACTCCCACGCCGTACGGCGGCAAGTGGTCGCACGACGACGCCCGCCGCTCCGCCGGCATCGCCGGTGCCGTGGTCCGCGCCGACATCGTCGTCTCGCAGCCGGCCATGAGCGGCGACATTCTCGCCGACCAGGAGATCGTAGACACCCTGCTGGGTGCGCTCCGC
>NZ_CADCUP010000065.1 GCF_902805925.1 uncultured Nocardioides sp. | reverse complement strand
GCGGTTTGGCGGCCCCACCCGCGGGTACCGGGCCTCCCCGCCCAGCGAGGAGCGATGCGTGAAGATCCTGGTCACCGGAGGCTCCGGCAACATCGGCAGCGCGGTCGTCCGCGAGCTGGCGGCCGGCGGTCACGAGGTGCTGGCGGTCGCTCGCCGTCGTCCGGTCGTGCCGCGCACCTCCGCCCACTCCACCGTGGAGTGGCGCTGCGTCGACGTGTCTCGCGACGACCTCGACCAGCACGTCGTCGACGTCGACGCCGTCGTCCACCTGGCCTGGAAGATGCAGCCGACGCACCGGCCGCAGGAGACGTGGGAGACCAACGCGGTCGGCACGCGGCGCCTGCTCGAGGCGCTGGCGCGCCGCGGCTCGCCGCCCCTGGTCGTCGCCTCGTCGGTGGCGGCGTACTCGCCGGTCGACCACGACCACCCGGTCGACGAGACGTGGGCGACCGGCGGGGCCTCCCCGGCGGCGTACTGCCGGGAGAAGGCGTACGTCGAGCGGCTGCTCGACGGCTACCAGGGCACGGCGCCGCACGCCCGCGTGGTGCGGATCCGGCCCGCCTTCGTCTTCCAGCGGTCGGCCGGCAGCGAGCAGCGGCGGATCTTCGGCGGCCCCCTGGCCCGGCCCGCCCTGTTCGAGCGCCGCCACCTGCCCGCGGTCCCGGTGCCGCGTGGGCTGCGCTTCCAGGCCGTGCACGCCGGCGACGTCGCACGCGCGATGGCGACCGCGGTGGAGCGAGAGGTGTCGGGAGCCTTCAACCTGGCCGGCGACGGGGTGCTCGACCGCCAGGCGCTCGGCGAGGTCCTCGGCGCCGCCACGGTCGCGGTGCCGCCCCGGCTGGTGCGCTCGGCGATCGACGCCGCCTGGACCCTGCGCGCCGCCCCGGTGCCGGGCGACCTCTTCTCCGGCCTGATGGCCCTGCCGCTGATGTCGACCGAGCGGGCACGCCGCGAGCTCGGCTGGACGCCGCAGCACACCGCGGCCAAGGCGCTCACCGCCCTGCTCGAGGGCGCCGCCAGCCGGGCGGGCAGTGACCTGCCGCCGCTGCGTCCCTGACGTCGTCGGGCGTCGTCAGGGCAGGAGCACGACCTTGCCGCCCGCGTGCCCGCCGAGCACGAGGCGGTGGGCGTCGGCGACCCGGTCGAGGGGGAAGGTGCCGGCCACCACGACCTCGAGCTCCCCGCGGCCGGCCAGCGCGGCGACCTCGAGGCGCGCCCTCCTCCGGATGTCGGTGCCCGGGTCGCCCCCCGGTCCGGCGCCGAGGAGCTTGATGCCGGTGTCGCCCCGGTCGAAGGCCGCCACGGACGCGATCCGGTCGAGCGGGGCCAGGGCCAGGGAGACGTCGACCGCCTCGTCGGTGCCGACCGTGTCGAGGGCGGCGTCGATGCCTGCAGGAGCGGCCGCGCGCACGCGGTCGGCCAGGCCGTCGCCGTACACGACGGGGACGACGCCGTGGCCGCGGAGCGCCTCGTGCCGGTGCTCGGCGGCGGTGCCGACGACGGCGGCACCGCGAGCGATCGCCAGCTGGGCGGTGGACAGGCCGACGCCGCCGGCGACCCCGTGCACCAGCACGGTGTCGCCCGCACCGACGCCGGTCGCCTCGAGGAGGTGGTACGCCGTCACCCCGATGAGCGAGAGGCCCGCAGCCTGCTCCCAGGACAGGGTCGCCGGCTTGGGGACCACCGAGGTGGCCGGCACGTCGAGGGCGGAGGCGTAGCCGCCCGACACCGGGTGGACGATCACCTCGTCACCCACGCCGACCGGGCCGGCGGGACCGGCGGCTCCGTCGCCGACGGCGGTCACGACGCCCGCGGCCTCCACGCCCAGACGCAGTGGCAGCCTCGCCTCGTCCGCGCCCATCGCGCCGCTGTAGACCTTGGCGTCGAAGGGGTTGACCCCTGCGGCCCGCACCTCCACCTGCACCCGACCGGGGCCGGGGGCCGGGAGCTCGCCCTCGCGCACGACCAGCTGCTCCGGACCGCCGTACCCCGCCGCCACCACGAACCTCATGGGGGCCACTGTCCACCCCGGGACGGGGATGCCGGAACCCCGGCACGTCGATGGCGTCCCCGGGATGTCAGCGAGCCAGGCGGCTGCCGGAGCCCGGAGGGACGCGCGATGGGGCGACAGTGGGGCGGTGCCGATACAGTTCCGCCATCATCGCCGACACGGAAGACACGACCTCCCTCCATGGACGGGCCTCAACCTAGCCAGCCCCGCACCCGTTGCCCCAGGACCGCCCTGACCCCCTCGGCAGGTGTCGCGTGATCCCCTGGATCCTCCTCGGCGTCTCGCTCCTCCTCGTCCTCGCCTGTGGCCTGTTCGTGGCCGCCGAGTTCGCCCTGGTGACCGTCGACCGGCGTGCGGTGGACCGTGCCGCCGAGTCGGGCGACAGCGGCGCCGCAGGCGTCCAGACGGCGCTGAGGTCGCTCTCCACCCAGCTCTCGGGAGCGCAGGTCGGGATCACCGTGACCAACCTGGCCATCGGCTTCCTGGCCGAGCCGGCGATCGCCCAGCTGGTCGACGGCCCGCTCGAGGCGGCCGGCGTGCCCGGCCGCTTCGTGCCCGGCATCGCCCTGGGCCTCGGGCTGGTCATCGGCACCTTCTTGACCATGGTCTTCGGCGAGCTGGTGCCCAAGAACCTCGCCATCGCCGCCCCGCTGGCCACCGCCCGGGCGACCCAGCGCTTCCAGCGCGTGTTCACCCGGGTCATGGGCGGGCCCATCTCGGTGCTGAACGGCTCCGCCAACGCCATCGTGCGCCGGCTGGGCATCGAGCCGCAGGAGGAGCTGCGCTCCGCGCGCAGCGCCCAGGAGCTCGCCTCGCTGGTGCAGCGCTCCGCCGACCAGGGCACCCTCGACGCCGAGACCGCCGAGCTGATGGAGCGCTCGGTCGAGTTCGGCCACCGCACGGCCGGCGAGATCATGACCCCACGGGTGCGCACCACCTCCCTCGAGGAGGGCGACCGCGCCGCCGCCGTCATCGAGACCGCACGGCGTACCGGCCACTCGCGCTTCCCGGTGCTCGACGCCGAGGACACCGTCGTCGGCACCGTCCACGTCAAGCACGCCGTGGCGCTGCCGGTGCACGAGCGCCCCACCACGCGCGTGAAGCACATCATGCTCAAGCCGATCGTCGTCCCCGACTCGCTGCGCCTCGACCCGCTGCTGGCGCTGCTGCGCGGCGACGGCTTCCAGATGGCGGTGGTCCTCGACGAGTACGCCGGCCATGCCGGCATCGTGACCCTCGAGGACGTCGTGGAGGAGATCGTCGGCGACATCGCCGACGAGCACGACCGCCACGGCACCCGCGCCCGCCTCCGGCGCGACGGCACGTGGTCGCTCTCCGGCCTGCTCCGACCCGACGAGGTCGGCGACCTGACCGGGATCGAGCTCCCCGAGGACGAGGCCTACGACACGATCGCCGGGCTGGTCCTGCAGCGGCTCGGCCGGGTGCCCGAGAACGGTGCCGTCGCCGAGGTCGCGCTCAGCGAGCTCGACGACGACGGCGAGCCGCGCCAGCGGCACGTCGAGCTGACCGTGGAGCGCATGGACGGGCTGCGGGTCGACCGCATCTCCATGAGGATGCTCGGGGAGGCCCGCCATGAGTGACCTGGGCGGCGTTCTGGTCGCCGTGGTGCTGCTGGCCTTCAACGCGTTCTTCGTCGGCGCCGAGTTCGCGCTCATCAGCGCCCGCCGCAGCCAGATCGAGCCCCGCGCGCAGCAGGGCTCCCGGGTGGCGCGCACGACGCTGATGGCCATGGAGAACGTCTCCCTGGTGATGGCCGGGGCCCAGCTGGGCATCACCATCTGCTCGCTCGGCCTCGGCGCGGTCGGCGAGCCCGCGGTCGCCCACCTCCTGGAGCCGGTGTTCCACGCGCTGAGCGTCCCCGACGCCTGGCTGCACCCGATCTCCTTCGTCGTGGCACTGACGGTGGTGGTCTTCCTCCACGTGGTGCTCGGCGAGATGGTGCCCAAGAACATCGCGCTCGCGGGGCCCGACCGCTCCGCCCTGCTCCTGGGCCCGCCGATGATGCTCATCGTGACGATCCTTCGGCCGCTGATCGTCGTGCTCAACGCGATCGCCAACGCCACCCTGCGGCTGCTGCGGGTGGAGCCCAAGGAGGAGATCAGCTCCACCTTCACCCGCGAGGAGGTCGCTGCCCTGGTCGAGGAGTCCCGCGGCGAGGGCCTGCTGGAGGAGGAGGAGTACGGCCGCCTGGCCGGCGCGCTGGGGTTCATCGAGAAGACGGTGTCCTCGGTGCTGATGCCCGTCGACGGCCTGACGACCGTACGCCGCGGCGCCAGCGTCGTCGACGTCGAGGAGGTCTGCGCGGCCACCGGCTACAGCCGCTTCCCGGTCGAGGACGACGACGGCACGCTGATGGGCTACCTCCACATCAAGGACGTGCTGGAGACCGACGAGGAACGGCGCCTGCGCGCCATCGACGACAAGTGGATCCGTCCGTTCGCCACCGTCGCCCCCGACGAGCTGCTGCACGACGTGCTCGAGAGCCTCCAGCGCCGCGGCGCCCACATGGCACGGGTCGTGTCGCGCGAGGGCGACACCCTCGGCGTCACGCTCGGCATCGCCACGCTGGAGGACGTGCTGGAGGAGCTCGTGGGCGAGATCCGCGACGGCGCGCATCAGGACGAGAACGTCTGACGCGGGCCACCTGCGTCGCTGCGCCGTGCCCGCCTCTCCGCTGGGTAGGGTGTGCAAGGCCCGGCCCCCGAGACCCCGACCGAACAGCCCGAGGACCCGCACCGTGCCCGAGCCGATGCCCGAGCAGCCGCCCGAGGCGGCTCCCGAGGTGACGCCGCGAGACGCCGCGGACCTCCCGGTGGTCCGGCGCAGCACCCGGGTGTGGACCGTCCCGAACATCCTCAGCGTGCTGCGGCTGGCGGGGGTGCCGGTCTTCCTCTGGCTCGTGCTCGGTCCCGAGGCCGACGGCTGGGCCCTGACCCTGCTCATGGTCTCCGGCATCACCGACTACCTCGACGGCTACCTCGCCCGCCGCCTGGACCAGTACTCCGTCGTGGGCGAGATCCTGGACCCCGTCGCCGACCGCCTCTACATCCTCGCGGTGGTCATCGGGCTGGCGCTGCGCGACATCATCCCGTGGTGGGTGGCCATCATCCTGCCGCTGCGCGACCTCTTCCTGTGGGGCCTGGTGCCGTTCCTGCGCACCCGCGGCTACAGCTCGCTGCCGGTGCACTTCCTCGGCAAGGCCGCGACCTTCAACCTGCTCTACGCCTTCCCCCTGCTGCTCCTCGGTGACGGCGACGGCACGGTGGCGACCCTGGCGGAGGTGTTCGGCTGGGCGTTCGCGCTGTGGGGCATCGGCCTCTACTGGTGGGCCGGGCTGCTCTACGCGTGGCAGGTCCGCCGGCTGATGGCCGAGCCACGATGAGCCGGCCGGTCCCGCGGGCGCTGCCCGAGCACGTCACGCAGCCGCTGCTCGCCAAGATCACCGCGCAGTCGATGGACGCGGACTACCAGCACGTCGCCCGGGCCCGCGCCTCCGGCACCGGGTCACCGGAGACGCCGCGGAGCCGGGCGTGGAGCACGGTGGTCGTCGCCGTCTTCGGCACCCTCGTCGCCGTGGCCGGCGTCCAGACGGCGCGCAACGCCGACAGCGACGCGCTGAGCCGCTCGGCGCTCATCGGCCGGATCCAGGAGGAGAAGCGACTGCTGGCCGCCGTCCAGGACCGCGTCGGTGAGCTGGTGGCCGGCAACGCCGCCTCCGAGGAGTCGCTGCGCACGCTGCGTGCCCGGCAGGACGACCTCGCCGCCCGCGCACGCCGCCTCGAGGCCCGCACCGGCTTCGGTCCCGTCACCGGCCCCGGGATCGTCTTCACCGTCGACGACGCCGAGAGCGGCGACGAGACGCAGGTCGTGCGCGACGACGACCTGGCGATCCTGGTCGACGGGCTGTGGTCGGCGGGGGCGGAGGCCATCGCCATCAACGGCCAGCGGCTGACCGCGCGGACCTCCATCCAGAACTCCGGGCGGGCCGTCCACGTCAACACCCGGCCGCTGGCGCCGCCGTACCGCGTGGAGGTCATCGGCGACCAGGACACCCTGCCCGCACGGCTGCTCAACACCTCCCACGGCGCCGCGTGGTACGCCCTGGCCCGCAGCCTGGCCTTCCGGTTCAGCATGGACGAGGATGACGAGCTGTCCCTGCCGGCGGCCCGTCTGCTGCCGCTGCGCCAGGCGCAGCTCGGATCGGCGGCCGACCTCGCCGGGAAGCAGAAGGAGACCCCGGACGTGATGCTGCCGTGATCGCCGCGCTCGGGCTGCTCGTCGGCATCGTGGTCGGCCTCCTGCTGCAGCCCGACGTCCCGCTCGGGCTGGAGCCCTACCTGCCCATCGCGGTGGTGGCCGCGCTGGACGCCGTCTTCGGCGGCCTGCGCGCCTACCTCGACGGCATCTTCGACGACAAGGTGTTCGTCGTGTCGTTCCTGAGCAACGTCGTGATCGCCGCGGCCATCGTCTACCTCGGCGACCAGCTCGGCGTCGGGGCCCAGCTCTCCACCGGCGTCATCGTGGTCCTCGGCATCCGCATCTTCTCCAACGTGGCGGCGATCCGGAGGCACCTCTTCCATGCCTGAGCGCACTCCCGGGTCCGGCCCCACCGGTGACGCGGCCGAGCGGCCCGGCGACGCCGGCCGGGACCGTCTCGCCCGCGCGCTGGTGCGTCCCTCCCGCTCGCAGGCGGTCGTCGGCGTGCTGCTGGCGGTGCTCGGCTTCGCCGCGATCGTGCAGGTCCGCTCCAACCAGCTCGACGACACCTACAGCGGACGGCGCGAGCAGGACCTCATCGAGATCCTCGGCGGCCTCACCGGCACCTCCGACCGGGCCCGCCGCGAGATCGAGCGCCTCGAGCAGACCCAGAGCCGCCTGCTGTCCGACACGAGTGCCCGCAGCGCGGCCGTCGACCAGGCGGCCGAGCGCGTCGAGACGCTCAACATCCTGGCCGGGCTGGTGCCGGTCACCGGGCCGGGCCTGCGCATCACCATCACCGAGGAGACCGGCCGGGTCAGCATCGACTCCCTCCTCGACACCGTGCAGGAGCTGCGCACGGCGGGCGCGGAGGCGATGGAGTTCAACGACGAGGTCCGTCTCGCCGCCGAGAGCTCCTTCGACGAGGTCGACGGCAGCATCGAGGTCGACGGCGTGCCCCTGGACACGCCGTACGTGCTGGAGGTCATCGGTGAGACCAACACCCTGCAGGGCGGCCTGACGTTCCCCAGCGGGCCCATCTCCTCGCTGGAGACCCAGGACGGCGCCCGGGTCGACGTCGAGGAGCTGTCCTCGATCGACATCCAGAGCGTCCGCAGCGCCACCCGACCGGAGTTCGCCCAGCCCGAGCAGGGGCAGTAGCCTCACCGCCAGCAGCACCGCACCGACCCGCCGACGACCAGCACTCCCAGGAGCAGGCATGTACCCCGAGGACCTCAAGTACACCGCCGAGCACGAGTGGGTGCGCAGCCCCGGCGACCATGACGGCGCCGTGCGGGTGGGCATCACCCAGTTCGCGCAGGAGGCCCTGGGCGACATCGTCTACGTCTCGCTGCCCGAGGTGGGGGAGTCGGTCACCGCGGGGGACACCTGCGGTGAGCTGGAGTCGACCAAGTCGGTCAGCGACATCTACGCACCTGTCAGCGGGCAGGTCGTGGCCCGCAACGAGACCCTCGACGCGACGCCCGAGCTCGTCAACAACGACCCGTACGCCGCGGGCTGGCTCTTCGAGGTCGTGCCCGACGACGCGGGTGCCGTCGACGGCCTGCTCGACGCCGCGGCCTACGAGCAGGGCCTCGCCTGAGGCGTCCGGCTGCTGGTCCGGCGGGTTGTCGCGACTGATAGGTTCGAGGCAACCTTCACCCTCAACCCTCGACTGAGGGTTGTCCCGGGCGGGTAGCGCACCCGGTATCGACCCACCACCCGAAGCGGAGGACGACATGCCGTTCTGTACGGCCTGCGGCAAGCAGAACCCCGACGACGCGCGCTTCTGCGCGCAGTGCGGCACGCGCATCGCCGGTGCCGAGGAGGCCGCACCGGCCGCCGAGTCCCCCGGTGAGATGACCGCGACCATCACCTTCGGCAGCCCCGAGCGCACGGGGGAGCGTCCCAGCGTCTCGGAGGCCGGCGACCGCCAGCTCAGTGCGGGCGACGCCGCGGCCGTGGACGCCCTGCCGCAGGGGCACGCCCTCCTGGTCGTCCAGCGTGGCCCGGGCGCGGGCAGCCGGTTCCTGCTCGACGCCGACCTGATCACCGCCGGGCGCCATCCCGAGTCCGAGATCTTCCTCGACGACGTGACCGTCTCCCGCCGGCACGCCGACTTCCGCCGGTCCGCCTCCTCCTTCAGCGTGTCCGACGTCGGCAGCCTCAACGGCACCTACGTCAACCGCGACCGCATCGACTCCGTCGACCTCAAGGACGGCGACGAGGTGCAGATCGGCAAGTACCGCCTCGTGTTCTTCTCCGGGCACGTGAACGGCTGAGCGTGGCCCCCTCCACCCCGGCCGGGTCGGCGAGCGGGGCCGCCGGTTCTCCCGGAGGCCGCGCCCGGATGACCATCGGGCAGGTCCTCGACGAGCTCCGCCCCGACTTCCCCGGCATCACCATCCCCAAGATCCGGTTCCTCGAGGACAAGGGGCTGATCAAGCCCGAGCGCACCCCGTCGGGCTACCGCAAGTTCGCCGGCGACGACGTCGACCGGCTGCGCTACATCCTGCGCATGCAGCGCGACCACTACCTGCCGCTGAAGGTCATCGGCGAGCACCTCGACGCCATCGACCGGGGCCTGGAGCCGCCGCCCATCGACTCGGTCGTGCCGACGGTGCCCACGATGGCGCTGTCCGGCGACGGGCTGCCCTCGCCGGAGTCCTTCGCCCGGCGCTCCGACGTACGCCTCTCCCGGCGCGAGCTGCTCAAGATCGCCGACGTCAGCGACGACCTGCTCGACCAGCTCGAGCAGTACGGCCTGGTCTCGCCCCGCACCGGCACCGGCCACTACGACACCGATGCCCTGGTGGTGGCCCAGACCGCCCGCGAGCTCGCCGACTTCGGCTTCGAGCCCCGCCACCTGCGGGCCTTCAAGACCGCCGCGGACCGCGAGGTGGGGCTGGTGGAGCAGGTCGTGGCGCCGCTGCGCCGCGGGCGCGACGCCGCCGCCCGGGGGCGCGCCGACGACGCGACCAGCATGATCGCCGCCCTCTCGGTGCGCCTGCACGCGACGCTGGTCAAGCAGGGCCTCGGTCCCTCCTGAGGGCCCTCCGGCCCCCCGGACCCCGACCGGGCCGGGAGTAGGGTTGCGATCGTGCGCGAACTCGACGTCATCGGAGTACGGGTAGAGATGCCCTCCAACCAGCCGATCGTGCTGCTGCGCGAGGTCACCGGGGAGCGCTACCTCCCGATCTGGATCGGTGCGGTGGAGGCGACGGCGATCGCGTTCGCCCAGCAGGGGGTGACGCCGCCGCGACCGCTCACCCACGACCTGATGAAGGACGTGCTGGAGGCGACCGGGACCGAGCTCACCGAGGTGCGCATCACCGACGTCAAGGACGGCGTGTTCTACGCCGCGCTGGTGCTCGGCACCAGCACCGGGCAGGGCGCCGAGGTCAGCGCCCGTCCCTCGGACTCCATCGCCCTGGCGCTGCGCACCGGCTCGCGGATCGTGTGCGAGGAGGCGGTGCTCGACGAGGCGGGCCTGGCGGTCCCGGCCGAGCAGGAGGACGAGGTCGAGCGCTTCCGCGAGTTCCTGGACCAGGTGACGCCCGAGGACTTCGAGTCCACCGAGGAGTCCTGACTCTGACTCTCAACC
>NZ_CADCUP010000064.1 GCF_902805925.1 uncultured Nocardioides sp. | reverse complement strand
CGAGCCGCGTCGCCTCGATGGTCCTGACGACGCAGACGACGGTGCGGACGACGGCCGGGACGACGACGCGGACGACGAGGCAGGGGAGGGCTCCGGGAAGCGTGACGACGACACGGACGGCAGCGGCGGCGGGGACGACGGCGGAGACGACGGGGGGGACGACGGGGCTGACGACGGGGGGGACGACGACTGAGCCGCCCCGGCCCCGCCGCCACTGGTGGCAGTTCCAGGTCCGCACCCGGATCGCCGCCGCCATCGCGGTGCTCACCGGCCTGGCCATGACCGGTGCCGGCGTCCTCGTCTACACCTTGGAGTCGGCGCAGATCGACAACGACATCGACCAGCAGATCGACCAGGAGATCGCGGAGTTCCGCCAGCTCGAGCGGGGCACCGATCCCCAGACCCAGCAGCCGTTCGCGAGCGTCGACTCGCTGCTCGACCTGTACCTCGACCGCAACGTCACCGACGACGACGAGATGCTGGTGGCCTACGCCCCCTCAGGCGCCCAGCGAAGCCCCAACCGGTTCGGCGAGGCGATCCTCGAGGAGCCGGGGTACGACGCCGTGCTGACCGAGCTGCGCACCACCGGCGGCACTGCCGTCTACGACAGCCCGCGCTACCGCGAGGTCTGGGTGACGCTGCTGCCGGTCGAGAACGCCGCCGATCCCACCGGCGACGGCGCGCTGGTGATCGTCAACTTCCTCGACGACGAGCGCAGCGAGCTCGACCGCACCCTGCGCACCTACGCCGTCATCACGGTGCTCTCGCTGGTCCTCATCACCTTCTTGGCGCTGTGGCAGTCGGGCCGGCTCCTCGCTCCCCTGCGCACCCTGCGCGCCGCCGCCAGCGACATCACCGCCAGCGACCTGTCCCGGCGGATCCCCGAGCAGGGCAACGACGACATCACGGCGCTGACGCGGACCGTCAACGGCATGCTGGACCGGCTCGAGGACGGCTTCGAGGGTCAGCGCAGGTTCATCGACGACGCCGGCCACGAGCTCAGGACGCCGCTGACCGTGCTCCGTGGCCACCTCGAGCTGCTCGACGCCGCCAGCCCCGAGGACGTCGACCAGACCCGTGAGCTGCTGCTCGACGAGGTCGACCGGATGGCACGCCTGGTCGGCGACCTGATCCTGCTCGCCAAGAGCAGCCGGCCCGACTTCGTGCGGCCCGTCCCCGTCGACCTCGGCGGGCTCACCGCGACCGTGCTGGCCAAGGCCCGCGGCCTCGGCGACCGCCGGTGGGTGGCCGACAGCACCGCATCGGGCACCGTGGTCGTCGACGAGCAGCGCATCACCCAGGCGCTGCTCCAGCTCTGCGACAACGCCGTCAAGCACACGGGTCCGGGCGACACGGTGGCCCTCGGCTCGTCGTACGGCGTCGACGCGGTGCGCCTGTGGGTGCGCGACACCGGTCCCGGCGTCCCGGTGGCCGACCGCGCCAAGGTCTTCGAGCGCTTCGGCCGCAGCGCCATGCCCGAGGACGACGAGGGCTTCGGACTCGGGCTCTCCATCGTCGCGGCCATCGCCGCGGCCCACGAGGGTCGCGTGCACGTCGAGGACCCTGTCCCGCCGGGTGCCCGCTTCGTCATCACCCTGCCCACCGGCCGGCCCAGCACCGTCGGCGCCGCCACCGTCAGCACCGCCGAGGAGGACCCATGGCCCGCATCCTGATCGTGGAGGACGAGGCCCGCATCGCCTCGTTCGTGGCGAAGGGCCTCGGCGCCGAGGGCCACCGCACCACGGTGGTCGGTGACGGGCCCAGCGGGCTGGACGAGGCGCTCAGCGGCGACCACGACCTGGTGATCCTCGACATCGGCCTGCCCGGGCTCGACGGCTTCGAGGTGCTCGACCAGCTGCGCTCGCAGGGCTCACGCATCCCGGTCATCGTGCTGACCGCCCGCGACTCCGTCACCGACACGGTGTCCGCGCTCGACAACGGCGCCGACGACTACGTGCCCAAGCCGTTCCGGTTCGCCGAGCTGTTGGCCCGCGTGCGCCTCCGGCTGCGTCAGGCCAGCCGCGGGGACGGCGAGGGCGCCTCCGACGCGCTGGAGGCCGGCGGCGTGCGCCTCGACCTGCGCACCCGGCGGGCCAGCGTGGCGGGGCGGGAGATCGACCTGTCGGCTCGGGAGTTCACCCTCGCCGAGATCTTCATGCGCAACGCCGGCCAGGTGCTCTCGCGCGAGCAGCTGCTCGACCACGCCTGGGGACTCGACTTCGACCCGGGGTCGAACGTGGTGGACGTCTACGTCGGCTACCTGCGCAAGAAGCTGGGCGCCGACGCCATCACCACGGTCCGCGGGATGGGCTACCGCTTCGGCGTCTGAGGCTCAGTGCCTGACCTTGAACGACAGCCGGGCCGGCGGCTGCCCGGCCAGCACGGGCTCGAGGGCTCCGGCCACCTCGTGCGGCAGCGGGCGGGACGCCGGCTCCGGGTCGAGCATGGCGAGCACCGTCTTGGCGACCTGGTCGGGCACCTGGGCGGGCAGCGCGCGCGGGCGGTCCACCAGCTGCGGGTGGCGCAGCACCGGGTCGTCGGCGTCGCGGTCGCCGTCGTCGAAGGCGCGGTGGCCGGCCACCGCCTCGAACAGGGTGGCGCCCAGGCCCCACACGTCGCTGGCGTGTCCGGGCTCGCCCCGTCGCCCGGGGTCGCACTGCTCCGGTGACATGTAGCGGTCGGTGCCGATGGCGCCGGTGATCCGCGCCGCGGCTGCCGAGGACCGGGCCACCGAGAGGTCGATGAGCCTGGCCGGGGCGCCCATGATGACGTTGCTGGGCTTGATGTCGAGGTGGCAGAGGTCGACGTGCCGGAAGTAGTGCAGGGCCGAGGCCACCTCGATCGCCAGGGGGAGGTACTGCTGCTCCGAGAGCCTGCCGTGCCGGCGTACGAGCGTGGAGAGGCGTGGCCCGTCCAGGTTCTCCAGCACGACGTGGGGGCGGGGGCCGTCGAGCTGGTGCCGCAGCCCCCGCACCACCACCGGGTGGTTGACCCGGGCCAGCGACTCCACCTCGCGGCGCAGGCCGCGCAGGGTGTGGTCGTCCAGCGAGGTCGGTCGGACGACCTTGACGACCACGGGACCGTAGGTCACCTCGTCGAAGGCGAGGTACGCCTCGTACGCCGAGCCGCCGCCCAGCTTCTTGACGGCGGTGAGCTCCGGGGTGATCGCGTCGCCCTCGGCGAGGTGCCAGCTGTCGTCACGGTGTTCGGTCGACATGGTCAGGTCCGTCCCGGTGGTGGTGTGGGGTGCCGGTCAGCCGCGGGTGTTGTGGCGCGACCGGTCGTTGGTCTTGTTGCGGGACTTGTCGACCTTGCGGTCGCCCTTGCCGTCCTTGGTCCAGTCCTTGCGCGACTTGTCGCGACTGTTGTCGCGGCCGCTGCGGTCACCCGACCGCGAGTTCGTGCCACTGGCCCTGGTGTTGGTCTCCTCGTCGCCCGTCTCGTCGTCGTCATCGTCGTCGGCGAGCATGACGATGTCGGGGGTGTCCTCGTTGCGCTTGAGGTCGTCGTTCGAGCCGGCGGCGGACGCCGTGACGGGGAGCGTCATCAGCCCGGCCGCCACGAGGCCGGCGAGGCCGGTGGTGCCGATCGAGAGGGTCCTGGTGTTCATGGTGCGTGTCCTTTCCTCGGGGTGTGAGGAAGACACTGCTCGCCGGTGGTGAGGTCTCCATGAACCGTGCGTGAGAGGGCTCTCACCGGGGACGGGGGTGGTGCGTCGGGACGGTTTCGAACCGCCGACCGCTCGGGTGTAAACCGAGTGCTCTACCGCTGAGCTACCGACGCGGGAGCGCTCACCCTACGGGAGCCGGGGAGGGTGGGTACACATGAAAAGAGTCGAGCCGCTGACGTCTCGGGTCATCAGCGGCTCGACATGCAGAAGACTACGACGAGGTTCCAAGCCTTGTCACCCGGTTCCGCGAAATTCGCGCGGAATTCGCCCGGACGCTCTAGACCAGTGCCGTCAGCTGGGCCAGGTGCTCGTCGAGGTCGCGACCCTCGGGCATCGCGTTGTGCACGGCCCAGGCCACGTTGCCCTCCCGGTCGATGACGTACGACGAGCGCCGCGGGCAGCCCTTGACCTCGTCGAAGACGTCGTACGCCGACGACACGGCGCCGTGCGGCCAGTAGTCGGAGAGCAGGGGGAAGTTGAGCCCGTCGGCGTCGGCGAAGGCGCGCAACGAGTAGACGGGGTCGCAGGAGATGGCCAGCACCTCGGTGTCGAAGGTCATGAACTCGGCCAGCCGGTCGCGGATGCCGGCCATCTCGCCGGTGCAGATGCCGGAGAAGGCGTAGGGGAAGAACAGGATCGCCACCGCCTTGCGCCCCCGGAACGACGAGAGGGACACGTCCGCGCCGAACTGGTCGCGCAGGGTGAAGTCGGGTGCGGGGCCGCCCAGGGAGAGTCCGGTCATGGTGGCTGCATCCTCCCATCCCGGCGAAGGCCGGCCGGCGGGGGTCGGCCCGGATGCTCAGGCGGGCGTCTTGGGGGCCACGAGCCGGGAGGCCTGCCAGTCCTTGCTGACGGCGGCCGTCGTGGTCTGGGCGAGTCCGGCGATGGGCGCGGCCTCGGCGATGTCGGCGGCGTCCACGCTGCCGGGCCGGCCGACCTTGGGGGTGAGCAGCCAGATGGCGCCGCCGCCGACGAGGTCCGTCAGGGCGTCGACCAGTCCGTCGACGAGGTCGCCGTCGTCGTCGCGCCACCACAGGAGCACGGCGTCGACCACGTTGCCGTAGTCACCGTCGACCAGGTCGGCGTCGATGGTGTCCTCGACGGCCATGCGGAGCTCGTCGTCGGTGTCGTTGTCCCACCCGAGCTCCTGGACGACCATGCCCTTCCTGAGCCCCAGCCGGGCCGCTGCCGTCTCGCCACCGCTGCTCTGTCCACCGGACTGGTCACCGGTCTGGGCGGACTCGCCGCCCATCGTCGCGCTCACCGCACGCCTCCTCGTCTCGTCACGGGCGCACCTGCCGTCGGCAGGGCGTGGGGAGTAGTCCAGCGGAGTTGGGTGCAGGGCGCAACCCTGCGCCCTGCGGCCCGGGAGCCGGGAGTACCCACCGGTAGATTTTGGATGATCCAGACGCGTGCAACCATGAGAGGGTGACCGAACAGTCCAGCGAACAGCCCACCAGCCAGGGCAGCGGCTCCCGCGCCCCCGCGGACACGCCCAAGAAGGCCATCATCCACGAGGGGCTGCCCACCCAGCTGCCCGACATCGACCCCGACGAGACCACCGAGTGGATCGAGTCGTTCGACGCGATGCTCGACGACCGCGGTCGCGACCGTGCCCGCTACCTCATGCTGCGCCTGCTGGAGCGCGCGCGTGAGAAGCAGGTCGGCGTCCCCGCGCTGCGCAGCACCGACTACATCAACACCATCTCGCCGGAGCGCGAGCCGTGGTTCCCCGGCGACGAGCACATCGAGCGCCGGATCCGCGCCTTCATCCGGTGGAACGCCGCGGTGATGGTCTCCAGCGCCAACCGCAAGGGCCTCGAGGTCGGCGGCCACATCGCCACCTACCAGTCCTCCGCCAGCCTCTACGAGGTCGGTTTCAACCACTTCTTCCGCGGCAAGGACCACCCCGGCGGCGGCGACCAGGTCTTCATCCAGGGCCACGCCTCCCCCGGCGTCTACTCGCGTGCCTTCCTGGAGGGCCGCCTGAGCGAGGAGCAGCTCTACCGGTTCCGCCAGGAGGTCCAGCACGGTCCCGGCGCCGGCCTGCCCTCCTACCCCCACCCGCGGCTCATGCCCGACTTCTGGGAGTTCCCCACGGTGTCGATGGGGCTGACGGGCATCAACTCGATCTACCAGGCGCGGTTCAACCGCTACCTCACGAACCGTGGCATCAAGGACACCTCCCAGCAGGGCGTGTGGGCCTTCCTCGGCGACGGTGAGATGGCGGAGCCCGAGTCGATCGGTGCGATCCGCGTGGCCGCCCGCGAGGAGCTCGACAACCTCACCTGGGTCATCAACTGCAACCTCCAGCAGCTCGACGGCCCGGTCACCGGCAACGGCAAGATCATCCAGGAGCTCGAGGCGAACTTCCGCGGTGCCGGATGGAACGTCGTCAAGGTGATCTGGGGCCGCGAGTGGGACGAGCTGCTCGCCCGCGACGTCGACGGCGTGCTGGTCAACCGGATGAACACCAGCCCCGACGGCGCCTTCCAGACCTACTCCACCGAGTCCGGCGGCTACATCCGCGAGCACTTCTTCGGCGACGACGTGCGCCTGGGCAAGATGGTCGAGCACATGAGCGACGAGCAGATCCAGAAGCTCCCGCGCGGTGGCCACGACTACCGCAAGGTGTACGCCGCCTTCGACGCCGCCACCAAGCACGTCGGCCAGCCGACGGTGATCCTCGCCCACACCATCAAGGGCTGGACCATCGATGCGCTGGAGGGCAAGAACGCCACCCACCAGATGAAGAAGCTGACGCTCGACGACCTCAAGAAGTTCCGCGACCGGCTGTACCTGCCGATCAGCGACCGCGACCTCGACGAGTCCTACGAGAAGACCGGCGGCGCGCCGTTCTTCCACCCGGGCAACGACTCCCCCGAGATCCAGTACATGCTCGACCGCCGCGCGAGCCTCGGCGGCTCGCTGCCCCGGCGCGTCGACCGCTCCTCCACGCTGAAGCTTCCCGCCGACTCGCTCTACTCCGAGCTGAAGCAGGGCTCGGGCAAGAACAAGGTCGCCTCCACCATGGCCGTGGTCCGGCTGCTCAAGGACTGGATGAAGGACCCCGAGATCGGCAAGAGGATCGTGCCGATCGCCCCCGACGAGTACCGCACCTTCGGCATGGACGCCATGTTCCCGACGGCCAAGGTCTACAACCCCGGCGGCCAGCAGTACGAGTCGGTCGACCGCAAGTTGTTGCTCGCCTACAAGGAGTCCCAGCAGGGCCAGATGCTCCACGAGGGCATCTCCGAGGCCGGGGCCATGGCGTCCGCGACGGCGGCCGGCTCGTCGTACAGCACGCACGGCGAGCACATGATCCCGTTCTACATCTTCTACTCGATGTTCGGTTTCCAGCGTACCGGCGACTCGATCTGGGCGATGGCCGACCAGCTGGCCCGCGGCTTCCTCGTCGGCGCCACCGCCGGCCGCACCACGCTGACCGGTGAGGGCCTGCAGCACGCCGACGGCCACTCCCCGCTGCTGGCGGCGAGCAACCCGGCGATCGTGCACTACGACCCGTGCTTCGCCTACGAGATCAGCCGCGTCATGCAGTCGGGCCTGGAGCGGATGTACGGCGCGGACGCCGAGAACGTCATCTTCTACCTCACCGTCTACAACGAGCCCGTCTCCCAGCCCAAGGAGCCCGACGACGTCGACGTCGACGGCATCCTCAAGGGGATCCACCGGGTCTCGACCTCCGAGGCCGACGGCCCGCGGGTGCAGCTGCTCGCCTCCGGCATCGCCTACCCCTGGATCCAGGACGCGCAGCGGATGCTGGCCGAGGAGTGGGGCGTGGCCGCCGACACGTGGTCGGTGACGTCGTGGAACGAGCTGTCCCGCGACGCCATCGACGCCGAGAGCTGGAACTTCCTCCACCCCGGTGAGGAGCCGCGGCGGGCCTACGTGGCCGACAAGCTGGCCGACGCGGCCGGACCGAAGGTGGCGGTGTCGGACTACATGCGCGCCGTGCCGCTGCAGATCGCCCGCTGGGTGCCCGGTGACTTCCGGGTGCTCGGCACCGACGGGTTCGGATTCGCCGACACCCGCGCCGCGGCGCGGCGCTACTTCCACGTCGACGCGCCCTCGGTCGTGGTGGCGGCGCTCCGGGCGCTCGCCGACGCGGGCGAGGTCTCGCCGGACGTCGTGCGCGAGGCGTTCGGGAAGTACCGCATCGACGACCCGACCGCCGTCCGCGGCGTCGCCCAGGAGGGCGGCGACGCCTGACCCCCGGCCTTCGTACGGCGCTCTCGCACCGGCGCTGCACTAACCTCAGGGCATGGGAGGCCAGAGGGGCACGGCGCGCCGGCGCGACCCGGGGCGGGAGCGGGTCGCCGACGCGCTGGCACGCTCCACGGGCAGCCTGAGCCGCGCCGCCATGGCCCGGATGGAGTCCGACATGGCGTGGTTCCGCGACCTCAGCGCGGAGGACCGCTCGTGGGTGGGGCTGATCGTGCAGTCGGGCATCAAGGGCTTCGTCGACTGGTACCGCAGGGCCGACGACCACCACGACGGCAACGCCCTGGCCGTCTCGGTCTTCGGGGCCGCCCCGCGCGCCCTGACCGGCGTCATCAACCTCCGGCAGACCGTCGACCTGGTGCGGCTGAGCATCGAGGTCACCGAGAGCAGCATCGATGAGATCCTCGGCGCCGAGGACGCACCGGCCGTGCACGCCGCGGTCCTGCGGTACGCCCGCGAGGTGGCGTTCGCGACCGCGGAGGTCTACGCGCGGGCCGCCGAGGTGCGAGGTGCGTGGGACGCCCGGCTCGAGGCGCTCGTCGTCGACGCCGTGCTGCGCTCGGAGGCCGACGAGAGCGTGCTGTCGCGAGCCAACGCCCTCGGCTGGGGCGCGCACGGCGACGTCGTCGTGGTGCTCGGGTCGGTGCCGCGCGAGCAGGCCGAGCACCACCTGTTCGAGGAGGTACGCCGGCTGGCCCGGGCCGCCGACATGGACGCGTTGTGCGCCACGCAGGGAGATCGGCTCGTCGTCGTCCTCGGTGGGGTGCAGGACGCGCTGAAGGGTGCTGAGCACGTCGTGTCGGCGTTCGGTCCCGGACCCGTCGTCGTCGGCCCCATCACCTCCGACCTCCACCACGCCCACCTCTCGGCCCGCGCCGCGCTGTCCGCACACCGCAGCGCCGGCGGGTGGCCCGAGGCACCGCGCCCCGTGAGCACCGCCGACCTCCTGCCGGAGCGGGCGCTCGCCGGCGACGGCCACGCCCGGCGGCACCTCGTGGAGGAGGTCTACCTGCCCCTGGCGGGTGCGCGCGGCACGCTGGTGGAGACCCTCTCGGCGTACTTCGCCTCCGGGTCCTCGCTCGAGGGCGCCGGCCGCATCCTGTTCGTGCACCCCAACACCGTGCGCTACCGGATGCGCCAGGTCTCCGACCTCACCGGCTACGCCCCGGGAACGCCGCGAGACGCGTTCGCGCTGCAGATCGCGCTCGTCCTCGGACGTCAGTCGCGCCGCGACGCCTTGTAGGGACCCTACAAAGTTCCACCGGGCGTTTTCGTGCGCGCCGGAGGCGCGGCGAGGGCCGCCGACCGGGCACTGTAGAGGTGTGCTCGTCATCGTCGCTCCCGGCCAGGGGGCCCAGACCCCCGGATTCCTCCAGCCGTGGCTGGAGGACCGCACCTTCCGCTCCCGCTTCGAGTGGCTGTCCACCGTCGCGGGGGTCGACCTGGTGCACTACGGCACCGAGGCGGACGCCGACGCCATCCGGGAGACCCAGGTCGCCCAGCCGCTGCTGGTGGCGACGGGACTCGTCGCCGCCCTCGAGCTGTTCCCCCACCCCGCCGACGCGTTCGCGAACATCGGCGCCGTGGCGGGCCACAGCGTCGGGGAGCTCACCGCCGCCACCGGTGCCCGGGTGATCACCGCCGAGCAGGCGATGGTGCTGGTCCGTGAGCGCGGCCGTGCGATGGCCGGCGCGGCCGCCGAGACCCCGACGGGCATGACCGCCGTGCTGGGCGGCGACCGCGAGGCCGTGCTGGCCTCGCTGGAGAAGCACGGGCTGACCGCGGCCAACGACAACGGCCCCGGCCAGATCGTCGCCGCGGGCACCACCGAGCAGCTCGCCGCCCTGGCCGCCGACCCGCCCGAGAAGGCGCGCCTGACGCCGCTGAGCGTCGCGGGCGCCTTCCACACGACCCACATGGAGCCGGCCGTCGGGCAC
>NZ_CADCUP010000063.1 GCF_902805925.1 uncultured Nocardioides sp. | reverse complement strand
GCTGGGACCAGGAGGCGGAGGGCAGCGCCTGACCACGCACGGACGACCGATCGAAGGGAGCACCGCATGTCGCAGCACACCCCCGAGACCCGCGACCCGCACGAGCAGCACACCCAGCCCGACACCCAGGGGGACCAGCTGCCGGACCCCGGGTCCGAGGGGTCGGTGACGGGCACGATGTCCGAGGAGCCCGACCACGGCGAGGAGAGCTACCAGGGATCCGGCAAGCTCACCGACCGCGTCGCCATCATCACCGGCGGCGACTCCGGCATCGGCCGGGCCGTGGCGCTCGCCTACGCCCGTGAGGGTGCCGACGTCGTCCTGGTCTACCTCGAGGGTGAGGACGAGGACGGGCGCCGTACGGCCCAGCTCGTCGAGGACGCCGGCCGCAAGGCGCTCCTCATGCCCGGTGACATCCGCTCCGAGGAGTTCTGCCAGCAGGTCGTCGACCGCACCGTCGAGGAGCTCGGGCGCATCGACGTCCTGGTCAACAACGCGGCGTACCAGATGTCCCAGGCGGGCAGCATCAGGGACATCACCACCGAGCAGTTCGACCGGGTGATGAAGACCAACCTGTACGCGATGTTCTGGCTGTCCAAGATGGTGCTGCCGCACCTGCCGGCCGGCGGCACGATCATCAACACCAGCTCCATCCAGGCGTCCTCGCCCTCCGCGCAGCTGCTCGACTACGCCACCACCAAGGCCGGCATCGCCAACTTCACCCGCGGGCTCGCCTCCGCGTTGGGGGCCGACGGCATCCGGGTCAACTGCGTGGCTCCGGGCCCGATCTGGACCCCGCTCATCCCCGCGACCATGCCGGCGGAGAAGGTCGAGGTCTTCGGCCAGGAGACCCCGCTCGGCCGCGCCGGCCAGCCTGCCGAGGTGGCGACGGCCTTCGTCTTCCTGGCCTCCGCGGAGTCCAGCTACATCACCGGCGAGGTCATCGCCGTCACCGGCGGGGGACCTGTCACCGTCTGAGGGCCGGCCGGCCCGGCGTCACCTGCGCGGCTGCGCCGGGTTGGTCGGGTCGCCGTGCGAGGGGGGATTGATCGGCGGGCCCTCGGTCTGGGGGGTCACCGGAGAGCCGGTGGGCGGCGCGTGCTCGGCCTCCGGCGTGGCGGCCAGCGGGTCGCCGCCGCTGGGCGCGGCACCGTCGCGCAGCTGCTGGAGGCGTCGCTCCAGCACCAGGACCACCGAGAGCCGGTCGCCGTGCGCCTTCTCGTAGGCCAGGACAGTCTCGACGCCGGCGAGGTCGAGCGTCCTGATGCGGCCCTCCAGCGATCCCACGGGCAGGTGGTCGTAGTCGGGGAGGGGCAGCTGGTCGTGGTGTGGTGCGTCGTTCACGGGGGGCCTCCGAGCGGCTCGGGTACGTCGAGTGCGTCGCGGTACCCACGCCGACCGGCGCGCATGTGCGGCCGGCCGGGCGTGGGCGTGCTACAGACGCAGCCGGACGTGGCGGCGCTTGCCCACCGTGATGTCGATGGTGGACCCGCCGACCTTCCCCTTGCTCGTGAGCCGGAAGCCACCGCGGCGGACGCGCGCCCGGTCGGCGACGTCGGCGCCCTTGAGGAGCCGGACCGAGCTGCCCGCCTTCGCGGTCGTGCTGCAGGTGACCGACCATCCGGCGCGGCGCTTGGCCACCTTGCACGCCGAGATCTTCGCCGCCGGCACCGCCCCGGCACTGCCGGCGAATCCCTGGGTGGGGGACAGCACGACCCGGAGCAGGCGCAACCGGGCCTTGGGCTTCCATGTCAGGGCGAACCTCCCGGCCTTGTCGACCTTGCTGCGGTCAACCGTGGTCCAGGAGGCGCCGGCGGTCGGCCGAGCCTGCAGCTGCACCGCGGTGCCGGACAACGCCGGGACCACCGTGAGGCCGTCGACGGCGCTGCCGACCCGGCCCGTGACGCGCGACGGCAGGACGGCACGAGACGGCTTGGGACGAGCCACCTTGACGACCGTGGCCTTCAGCGCTCCCGGTCCGGGGGTGACCGTTCCCGGTGCCGGACCGTCTGCAGAGGCAGCGACGGTGAACGTGCGCTGCGCGCTGCGGGTGGCCCCGGAGGTCAGGACGGATCGGGCGGTGGCCGTGTAGGTGCCGGCACCGAGGGTGAAGCGGGCCCGCCAGCCGCCCACGGCGTCCACGGTGGCGGCCACGGAGACGCGGTCGATCGACACGGTGACGCCGGTGACCGCGTCCGGCTGGGAGCCGGTCAGCCCCGCAGCCAGCGCCGCGGGGTTGGGCGCCAGGTTGCAGCTCTCACCGGTGGCCGCAGCCATCTTGTAGAGGCTCCCGGTGCGCGCACAGGTGGCCTCGGCACCGATGCCGAAGCTCCGCAGCCGGGTCCCGGACCCGGTGAGCTCGCTGAGCAGCCCATCGTCGATGGGTGCCTGCCCGTCGGAGAGGAACATGATCCACTTGGGCCCGGCCGGCGCGGTGCGCAGCGTGGCGAGCGCCGTCGAGATGGCGCTGTTGAAGGCCGTCCCGGTTCCGCTGCCGCCGAGGGTCTTGGGGTCGTAGAGGCCGATCCTGTTGCGGACGACGCTCCTCGCCACGGTGTCGATGCGGGGACGAGCGTCGCCGCCGCTGAACTGCGGAGGCAGGAACGTCGCACTGCCGGCCGGATCGAGGTCGGCAGCCGCCGCCTGGTTGGCGAACGCCACCAGGCCCACCTGCAGGCCGCTCGTCGCCGCGAGACTGCCGTTCAGGGACCCGACCCCGGCGATCTCGCAGTCGAGGATGTCTCCGACGCTGCCGTCACCGTTGAGGTCGTCCTCCGGCCCCAGGGCACCGTTGCCCGAGCAGTCCGATCCCCGCTCGGGAGGGGTGAGCGCGGTGGACGTCGTCGCGTCCATCACGTACAGGACGGTGGTCACCTGGCCCTGCTCCCCCTCCACCCTGCCGGTGAGGTCGACGGTGCCCGCGCGGGCACCCGTCGGCGCGTCGATGATCACCGACGCGGACGCCGGGCTCGCGGACCCCGCCGCGCCCAGCGCCACCAGTGATGCGGCCACCATGCCCAGCGCAGCTGCTGCGCCGGTGTTACGAATCCGTGCTCGAGTCATGAGACACCCCCCGACCACATGATCGCTCCTGGCGGGCGCGCGGGTGGCCGTTTCGGCAAAGATGCCCCCAAATTCAGGGAGTTCCACGGTGTGCGTCGGCTGCGGCCGACGGACATCACCACGCGGTGGGGCGGGTGGGGCTCGAACCCACGACCCAAGGATTATGAGTCCTCTGCTCTGACCGACTGAGCTACCGCCCCTTCGCAGCGAGATCCTAGTGGGAGCGCCCGTCGTCCGGGCTGACGTGGGCCGCCCGGTAGTCCAGCAGCAGTGCGCGGCCCCGGGACACCTCCTGCTCGGCGGCCGGGAGCAGGTCGCCCGATCCCCGGGTGGAGCCCGAGTCGGCGAGCAGCTCGAGTGCGGTCACGGCCTGCCGGGCGGCCACGAGCCCGAGGTTGCCGCAGCTGCCGGCGAGCCGGTGGGCGCCGAAGCGCAGCGCGTCGGCGTCAGCGGACTCCACCGCCTCGCGCAGCTCGCCCAGCTGGTCCTCGGCGTTCGCCACGAAGTTGCCGATCGCCCGCTCGAGGTAGGCCGTGCTCGCGGGGTCCATGTCGCGCAGCATGTCGAGCCGGCCCAGGTCGACACCGTCGACGACGCGGGGAGCCGCCTCGTCCCGGTGCTCCTCGACCACCGGCACCGGCCGGCTGAGCCACGTCGCCAGGGTGCGGGCCAGCGCGTGCGGGTCGACGGGCTTGGTGAGGAAGTCGTCCATGCCGGCCTCGAGGCAGCGCTCACGCTCGCCGGGCACGGCCGCGGCGGTCATCGCGATCACCGGCACGTGCCGACCCCCGGCCAGGCGGGCACGCAGCTCGCGGGTGGCCGCGAGGCCGTCCATCCGCGGCATCTGCACGTCCATGAGCACCAGGTCGTGCCGCTCCGGGTCGATCAGTCTGAGCGCAGCCAGTCCGTCGTCCGCCGTCTCCGCGGAGTAGCCCAGGGAGTCCAGGAGCCCCACCGCGACCATCTGGTTGACGACGTTGTCCTCCACGACCAGGACGTGGCGGCGCCGGCTGCCGCGGACGGGGGCGGCCGACCGCGCAGCACCCGCCGCCGCAGCACCCGCCGCCGGGGCGCCCAGCACGGGGCCACCCGCCGGCGACCCCACCTTCGCGGTGAACCAGATGCGCGTGCCGACGCCTCGCCGGCTCTCCAGGCCGATCTCGCCGTCGAGGGCCTCCACGATCTCGCGGGAGATGGCGAGCCCCAGCCCGGTGCCGCCGAACACCCGGCTGGTCGAGGTGTCGGCCTGCTGGAAGGGCGCGAACAGCCTCTCCGCGTCGACGTCGGTGCCCACGCCGGTGTCCCGCACCTCGGCGCGGAGCATCCACCCCTCGTCGAGGGGGATCGCGGCCACCTGCACCGACACCGACCCCTCGCGCGTGAACTTGACGGCGTTCGAGGCGAGGTTCCCGAGCACCTGCGAGAGCCGCGTCGGGTCGCCGTTGACCACAGCGGGCACGTCGTCGTCGAAGGAGATCACCAGGGCGAGCCCCTTGGACCGCCCGGCGGACAGGATGGGCGTGACGGCGCTCTCGACGACCGACCTCACGTCGAAGTCGATGGCCTCGAGCTCGAGGTGCCCGGCCTCGATCTTCGAGTAGTCGAGGATCTCGTTGATCAGGCTCAGCAGCGCGCGTCCGGACAGCTCCACCCCCGAGACGAGGCGGCGCTGCTCGGCGTCGAGGCAGGAGCGCATGAGCAGCTCGTTGAGTCCCAGCACACCGTTGAGCGGGGTGCGGATCTCGTGGCTGATCATGGCCAGGAAGTCGGACTTCTGACGCGACGCCTCCTCGGCGGCGTCACGGGCCGCCGCGAGCTCGCGGGCGGTGGCCTCCCTCTCCGCCACCCGTCCGATCTGTACGGCGGCCTGCTCGGCCATCCGCTCGATCAGGTCGCGTCGCTCGACGGACGGCCGGGAGGTGATGACGTAGACCGCATGTACCTCTCCGGCGTGCAGGACGGGGCAGGCCAGGGTGAGTCCCCGCTCGTCCCACACCGTCGTCCGCTCCTCCACGCACCGCTGCACGAGCCGCACCTCCCCGGCCACCAGCTGTGGGTCGGCCTCGTCGGCGAGCCGGTCGCCCTCGTCGACGTACAGCGGCAGGACGGCGCCCGCCTCGCAGACGTAGCCGCGGGCCCTGACCCAGTCGTCGTGGTGGAGGATGAGCTCCCGAGCCTGCCGCAGCACCTCGGCCATGGTGCTCGCCTCGTTGGCAGCGCTGGCGACGGCCTCCATCAGCCGGTTCTGGCCGATGCGGTCCCGGAGCGCGTTCTCCGCCTCGACGGTCTCCGTGACGTCCTGCACCGTCCCGGACAGGGAGACCACGGTGCCCGCGGCGTCGAAGCCGAGCTCGGCGCGCACACGCGCCCAGATCCAGCCCTGGCGGCCTCGGGAGCGGACGTCGAAGACGGCGTCGGTGCCGGCGGCCACCGCCTGCGCGACGGACCGGTCGAAATGGACGCGATGGTCATCGTGGACGATCCGGATGAAGGAGTCGTAGTCGTGCCCGAAGGGCTCCTGCGTGTCCAGGAGGTCGTACAGCCCCGCCGAGCCGGTGATCTGACCGCTGGCGAGGTCCCACGTGAAGCTGCCGATGCGGGCGATCCGCTGCGCCTCGGCGAGGCGTTCCTCGCTCCTGGAGAGCTCCGCCACGATGTTCTTGCGGTGGGTGTAGTCGGTCATCCGGTGCAGGACGCCGATGAGCCCGTTCTCGTCGTACAGCGGGGTCTCGCTGACCAGCACCCAGACCACGCCGCCGTCGGGGCGCACCCACTGCACCTCGACCTCCGCCTCGTTGAAGAGGCCCGCGCGCACCTCCTCGAGGTGGCCGGCGAACTCCCGGCGTCCCTGCTCGTCGAGGAAGTCGAAGGCGGTGCGCTCGAGGAAGCCCTCGACCGGCACCCCCATGAGCTCGGCGCAGGCGCGGTTGGCGTGGAGCAGCCGGCCCTCGGGGTCGAAGACCCAGATGCCGTCCTTGGACGTCTCCACGATCGCGCGGTACAGCTGCACCAGCTCCACGGCGTGCGGCCCCTTCCTGACCTCAGAGGGCCACCCTAGGTCGGCACCGCGCCCCGCGGAGGTCGTTCGCGCAGGTCAGCCCTCGTCCGCGATGAGGAACGAGTCGCCGGACCGGACCAGCTGCAGCGTGACCGTCTCGCTGGACGTGCCGTTGGCGGTCACGTAGTCGACGTCGTAGGTGACCGAGAGGGTCTCCGGTTCGGGCCGTACGTCGCGCAGGGTCGCGCTCTCGATCGTGGACCAGAAGCCCTGGTAGCTGCCGTAGGGGCCGCTGGCCTGCTGGAACTCGGGCGTGAGCCGCGTCCACGACGACCTGGGGTCGGAGGTCGCCGTCGCGAGGTAGTCGGCCACGAAGCTCTCCATGGCGGCCGCGTCGGTGGCAGCCGGAGGCGACTCCGACTCCGACTCCGACTCGGTCGGCGAGGGCTCCTCGGACGGCTCCTCCGAAGGCTCCTCGGCCGGTTCCTCGGAGGGCTCCTCGGCCGGCTCCTCCGACGGCTCGTCCGACGGTGTCGGGGCCGAGGAGCTCTGGTCGTCGGCGGCAGGCTCGGTCCCCGGGTCGTCGCCTCCGAGCTGGCTGGCGGCGAACGCGAGGGCGCCGACGAGCAGCAGCCCGACGACGGCCAGGACCCACGGCAACCGCGACCGGCGCCGGCCCGTCGCCGGAGGGGGAGCAGGCGCGGGTGCCGGGGCCACGGGCGGGCTGGCGGGCGGCACCGGCGCCACGGGGGTCGAGGTGAGGACCCCGGTGCGCTCGGGCACCTCCTCCAGTGGAGCCGTCGCCACGGCCGGGATGGGTCCCGGCACGGTGGAGCGATGCTCGGCCAGGAAGTCGCGGACGCGGGCCATCGACCACCGCTGCGCGGGGTCGGTCGCCATCGTGTTCTCCAGCAGCGGCGCCAGCGGGCCGGCGTCGGCGAGGCGCGGCGGCGGCTCGTTGACGATCTTGTACATCGCCCCCAGCACATTCCCGCCCACGTCGTACGGCGGCCGCCCGGCCAGCGCGTGGAAGAGCGTGGCGCCGAACGACCACACGTCGGCCGCCGGCGTGGCGACCTGTCCCGAGGCGACCTCGGGGGAGAGGTAGGCCGGGGAGCCGGTCACCAGTCCGGTCTGGGTGAGCGAGGCGTCGGCCTCGGCCCGGGCGATGCCGAAGTCGGTGAGCTTGGCCTGCCCCTCGGGCGTCAGCAGGATGTTCGAGGGCTTCACGTCGCGGTGCACGATCCCGGCGGTGTGCGCGGCGGCCAGCGCGTCGGCGGTCTGCCAGAGGACCTGTGCGGCACGCTCGGGCCTCATCGGCCCGTCCGCGCGGATCACCTGGGCGAGGCTGGCCCCCTCCACGTGCTCCATCACCAGCCAGCGCGCGCCCTCCTCCTCGACGAGGTCGTAGACGGCCACCACGTGCGGGTGGTTGAGCCGGGCCGCCAGCCGTCCCTCGCGCTGCGCGCGCTCGAGGTCGGGGACGGACGCGTCCGGGGTGAGACCGATCCGCTTGAGCGCGACGTCGCGGTGGAGCACTTCGTCGCGACCCAGCCACACGGCGCCCATGCCGCCGCGGCCGATCTCACGGTCGAGGGTGTATCTGCCTGCAATCACGTCCGCCAGCCTATGAGCCTCCGCGCGCGCCCACACCATCTGGCAGGCTGTATTGACCGGTACGCCGTGCCGACCACCCTCGAGAGGACCCACCGTGTCGAGCCCGAACATCCTGGACGAGCTCGAGTGGCGCGGGCTCATCGCGCACTCGACCGACCCCGACGCCCTGCGTGCCGCGTTCGGCGAGGGCAGCGTCCGGTTCTACGTCGGCTTCGACCCGACCGCCCCGAGCCTCCACATGGGCAACCTGCTGCAGATCGTGACGGCACGCCGGCTCCAGGACGCCGGCCACACGCCGTACGCGCTGGTGGGCGGTGCGACCGGGATGATCGGCGACCCCAAGGACTCCGGCGAGCGCACCCTCAACTCCCGCGACACCGTCAAGGCCTGGGTGGAGAAGGTGCGCGGCCAGGTCGCGCCCTTCCTCTCCTTCGAGGGCCGGAACGCAGCGACCATGGTCGACAACTACGACTGGACCGCGTCCATGTCGGTGATCGACTTCCTCCGCGACATCGGCAAGCACTTCCCGGTCAACCGGATGCTGGCCCGCGACACGGTGAGGCGCCGGCTCGAGTCGGGCATCAGCTACACCGAGTTCTCCTACGTGCTGCTGCAGTCGATGGACTACCTGACCCTGCACCGGGAGCACGGCGTCACGCTGCAGTTCGGTGGCTCGGACCAGTGGGGCAACATCACCGGCGGCGCCGAGCTCGTGCGCCGGGCGACCGGGGACCACGTGCACGCGTTCGCCACGCCGCTGGTGACCCGGGCCGACGGCACGAAGTACGGCAAGACCGAGGGGGGAGCGCTCTGGCTCGACCCCGAGCTGATGTCGCCGTACGCCTTCCACCAGTTCTGGCTCAACGTCGAGGACGAGAAGGTGGTGGAGATGCTGCGCCTGTTCACCTTCCTCTCGCAGGAGGAGATCGACGACCTCGCGGGCCAGACCGCGGAGAAGCCGTTCCTGCGCGCTGCCCAGCGGCGGCTGGCCGACGAGGTGACGACGCTCGTGCACGGGGCCGACGAGACAGCTGCGGCCAAGGACGCCGCCGGTGCGCTGTTCGGCGGGGGAGACCTGCACGTCCTGAGCGTCTCCGCGCTGGCTGCGGCGCTGCGCGAGGCGGGCTCGGTGAACATCGAGCGCGGCCAGCGGCTCCCGCCGGTGGTCGACCTCCTCGTCACCACGGGACTGGCCTCCAGCAAGGGGGAGGCGCGCCGCACCGTCGGCGAGGGCGGCGCCTACCTCAACAACGTGCGGGTCCAGGACGCCGACGCGTCGCCCACCGACGACGACCTGGTCGGCGGTGCGTGGCTGGTGCTGCGGCGCGGCAAGAAGAAGATCGCCGGAGTGGAGGTCCGCTGACGGCGGTGCCTACGCCGTCGCACCGACGACACGCTCGATATCACCGCCGCTGGCCTCTGACCTGCACAGACGCGATTGTGGCCGCCGTCACGTCCAAGTGATTTGCACGCAGCCCGGACCTCGCCTAATGTTCTCCGAGTCGCCAGGGAGCGGCGGGGAGCAAGATCGAGAGATCGGGCTCCCGGCCCCGGGTAGACCAACCCCCACACCACACCTCATCGCGAGGTGGCCCAGTGCGCGCATCAGCGGCCAGGGCCGGCTCGCGTCGATGTGGCGCCGGCTCCGACCGGCCGGGGGAGGCAGGGAAGGCGGTCGATTTGCATCGGCTGAATCCCGGCCGCTAAAGTTTGTGGAAGCGCTCCGATACAAGTCCTGGTGAGGGATGCGGTTGGGTGTGTCTGATTCTTGAGAACTCAACAGTGTGTCATAGTCGACGAATTAGTTTGTTTTGCCCCTTTTCGGCTGTTGCGGGATTGTTGCCTGTCTTTGTTGGTGGGTGGTGGTTTCGTGGTGGTTGTGAGGTTTCTTTGGTTTGACAATGATTTCTGACGATTTTTGTCGGTTGTTTGTTGTTTGACCGGGATGTGGCTCTCTTTTTCCTCGCACTGGTTGTTTGTGGTTGGTGTGGGGTGTTTGTTTTTGATGGAGAGTTTGATCCTGGCTCAGGACGAACGCTGGCGGCGTGCTTAACACATGCAAGTCGAGCGGTAAGGCCTCTTCGGGGGTACACGAGCGGCGAACGGGTGAGTAACACGTGAGTAATCTGCCCTTCACTTCGGGATAACTACCGGAAACGGTGGCTAATACCGGATATGACCTGTCCTCGCATGGGGGTGGGTGGAAAGTTCTGGCGGTGGAGGATGTGCTCGCGGCCTATCAGCTTGATGGTGGGGTAATGGCCTACCATGGCTTCGACGGGTAGCCGGCCTGAGAGGGTGACCGGCCACACTGGGACTGAGACACGGCCCAGACTCCTACGGGAGGCAGCAGTGGGGAATATTGGACAATGGGCGAAAGCCTGATCCAGCAACGCC
>NZ_CADCUP010000062.1 GCF_902805925.1 uncultured Nocardioides sp. | reverse complement strand
CCGTGGCAGGGGCCCTGGCCGAGCGGTCCCGGCAGCGAGGTGTACGACGCCGACCTGCTCGCCGCGGGCGACCGCCGCAACGTCGTCGACCGTTACCGCTACTGGTCGGTGGAGGCGATCGTCGCCGACCTCGACAGCCGGCGGCACGACTTCCACGTCGCGATCGAGAACTGGCGCCACGACTTCAACATCGGCACGATCGTGCGCTCGGCGAACGCGTTCCTCGCCGCCGAGGTGCACATCGTCGGCAACCGCCGGTGGAACCGCCGCGGCGCCATGGTGACCGACCGCTACCAGCACGTGCGCCATCACGAGACCGCCGCCGACCTCGCGACACACCTCCGTGGCGCCGGCGTCCGGCTCCTCGGGATCGACAACCTTCCCGGGTCGGCGCACCTGGAGACGATGCGGGTGCCGCGCCGGGTGTGCTTCCTCTTCGGCCAGGAGGGCCCGGGGCTCTCCGCGGGTGCTCGGGAGGCGTGCGACGGCACCTTCTCGATCGCCCAGTTCGGGTCGACGCGCTCCATCAACGCCTCGGCCGCCGCGGCGATCGCCATGCACGCCTGGGTCCGCACGCACGCGGACCTGTCCGGCGACACGGCCTGGCGGGGCTGAGCCGGCCGGCCCCACCACGCCGGATCCCCACGAGAAGGTGGATCCGTGCCACCCCCGGTGGCGTTCCCGCGAGCACCGACGTCGCCTCGTCGACGGCCACGACGTGGTCGATCGTGCTGACGCCGACGCCCTGACCGGGGCGAGCCCCGACCGGCGGCGAGGTGCTCGCGCAGGTCGAGGTCGTCGGTGTCCATGCCTCACCGCGACCGACTAGGGTCCTCGGGAAAGCCCAGCACGTCTTCGACCCTGACCCGCCGAGGAGCTCCCTATGCCCATCGCCACCCCCGAGCGCTACGCCGAGATGCTGGATGCGGCCAAGTCCCGCTCGTTCGCCTACCCGGCGATCAACGTCTCGTCGTCGCAGACGCTGAACGCCGCGCTGCAGGGCTTCGCGGACGCCGGCTCCGACGGCATCATCCAGGTCTCCACCGGCGGCGCCGACTACCTCTCCGGCCCCGGCGTGAAGAACATGGTGAGCGGCTCCGTGGCCTTCGCGGCCTACGCGGCCGAGGTGGCGAAGAACTACCCCGTCAACATCGCCCTGCACACCGACCACTGCCCCGAGGACAAGCTCGACGGCTTCGTCCGGCCGCTGCTGGCGATCTCCGTCGAGCGGGTGAAGCGGGGCGAGATGCCGCTGTTCCAGTCGCACATGTGGGACGGCTCCGCGGTGCTGCTCGACGAGAACCTCGAGATCGCCGCCGACCTGCTCGCCCAGTGCGCGGCCGCGCACATCGTCCTGGAGGTCGAGATCGGGGTCGTGGGCGGCGAGGAGGACGGCGTCGCCAACGAGATCAACGAGCACCTCTACACCACCCCCGACGACGCCCTCGCCACGGTCGAGGTCCTGGGCGCGGGTGAGAAGGGCCGCTACATGACGGCCCTCACCTTCGGCAACGTGCACGGCGTCTACAAGCCGGGCAACGTCAAGCTGCGGCCCGAGATCCTCAAGGCCGCGCAGGAGGCGGTGGCGGGCAAGCTGGGCCTCGACGCCGACGCGAAGCCCTTCGACCTCGTCTTCCACGGCGGCTCGGGCTCCACCGCGGAGGAGATCGCCGCGGCGGTCGACTACGGCGTGGTGAAGATGAACGTCGACACCGACACGCAGTACGCCTTCACGCGCCCGGTGGCCGCGCACATGTTCAGCAACTACGACGGCGTGCTCAAGGTCGACGGCGAGGTCGGCAACAAGAAGGCCTACGACCCGCGGGCGTGGGGCAAGGCCGGTGAGGCCGGAATGGCCGCCCGCGTCGTGGAGGCCTGCGAGCACCTGCGGGCCGCCGGCACCACCCTCGGCGCCTGAGTCGGCGCCGAGGGCGGTCGGAGCCAGGGGCTCAGGCCGTCGGAAGCACCTTCCGCAGCACGCCCGACTTCACCTCGGAGGCGCGCTGCTGCTCGCCGGCGAAGGAGGTCACCACCACGAGCGCGCCGGTGAGGGCCGGGATCGCCCACTGGAGCATGCGCAGCTGCTTCTGCGCCGAGGCGACGCTGGGCGGGGTGCCGGTGTCCGGCTGGGTGCCGGACTCGGCGGGCATCCGGGTCTCCTGCGAGACCCGCTTGCCGAGCACGCGCGAGTACGCCGTGACGCCGAGCGCCGCGGCTGTGAGCGCGGTCTTGGCCACGGACATCGAGGCGACGCCCTGTTGTCCCTGCAGGCGGCCCTTGTTGCCGATGAGCTGACCGACGGAGCCGAGCACGTGGGCGCCGATCGCGGCGGCGTTGACGGGGGTCCACCGGTCCCAGCCGACGTTCGCGACCGCGCCGCGGTCGGTCGAGGTGCTTGCCTCGGCGGCGGCCGGGTTGAGGGCGACGGCGTTGGCCAGGGTCCCTCCGAACCAGGCGGCGAGGCCGACGTCGTGGAGGGAGCGGGAGAGGGTGTCGCGGGCCATGAGAGGTCCTTCCTGAGGATGAGGTGC
>NZ_CADCUP010000061.1 GCF_902805925.1 uncultured Nocardioides sp. | reverse complement strand
CCTCGCCGCGCGCACCAACGACCGCACCGACGCGTGGGGCGGCACGCCCGAGAGGCGGATGCGGTTCCCCGTCGAGGTCGTGCGCCGGGCTCGCGAGGCCGTCGGCGACGACTTCCCGATCGTCTACCGCATCTCCCTGCTCGACCTGGTCGAGGGCGGCCAGAGCTGGGCGGAGGTCGTCGATCTCGCGCACCGGCTCGAGGAGGCCGGCGTCAGCGTGCTCAACACCGGCATCGGCTGGCACGAGGCACGGGTGCCCACCATCATCACGCAGGTGCCGCGCGGGGCCTGGCGCAGCACGACGGCCCGGCTCACGGCCGAGGTGTCGGTGCCGGTGTGCGCGAGCAACCGCATCAACACCCCCGAGCTCGCCGAGGAGGTCCTCGCCTCGGGCGAGGCCGACCTGGTCTCGATGGCGCGCCCGCTGCTCGCCGACCCGGCGTTCGTGGCCAAGGCCGCAGCCGGCCGGGCCGACGAGATCAACACCTGCATCGCCTGCAACCAGGCCTGCCTCGACCACGTCTTCGCCAACCAGCGCGCCTCCTGCCTGGTCAACCCGCGCGCGTGCCGCGAGACCGAGCTGGTGCTGATGCCCGTACGCCGCCCGCAGACGGTCGCCGTCGTGGGTGCCGGACCGGCCGGGCTCGCCGCCGCGGTCAGCGCCGCCGAGCGCGACCTGGCGGTGACCCTGTTCGAGAGGTCCGCCGAGCTCGGTGGCCAGTTCCGGCTGGCGATGGCGGTGCCGGGCAAGGAGGACTTCAGCGACACGCTGCGCTACTACAGGCGCCGCCTCGAGGTCCTCGGCGTCGACGTGCGCCTCTCGACCGCCGCCGCCGCCGCCGACCTCACCGGCTTCGACCACGTCGTCGTCGCCACCGGCGTGACCCCGCGGATGCCCGCCATCGAGGGCATCGAGCACCCGTCCGTCGCGTCGTACGCCGACGTGCTGAGCGGCGCCGTCACCCCGGGCCGGCGGGTCGCGGTGATCGGGGCGGGCGGCATCGGCGTCGACGTGAGCCACTGGCTGACCCACGACCCGGCCGACGACCTCGACGACTGGATGGCGCACTGGGGCGTCGGCGACCCGACCCTGCACCCGGGCGGGCTCACCTCGCCCAAGGCACGGACGCCGGTCCGCGAGGTCACGCTCGTGCAGCGCAGGACCACGCCGATCGGCCTCGGCCTGGGCAGGACGTCGGGGTGGGCGCACCGGGCGGTGCTGAGGCAGTCGGGCATCAAGCAGGTCAGCGGGGCGACGTACGACCG
This sequence comes from uncultured Nocardioides sp., assembly GCF_902805925.1. Classification (GTDB taxonomy): domain Bacteria; phylum Actinomycetota; class Actinomycetes; order Propionibacteriales; family Nocardioidaceae; genus Nocardioides. The sequence goes on along the minus strand of NZ_CADCUP010000061.1, from coordinate 8,833 downwards.
GATCGACGACGACGGGCTGCACTACACCGTGGAGGGTGAGCAGCACCTGGTGGCGGTGGACACCGTGGTGGTGTGCGCCGGGCAGGACTCGGTGCGATCGGTGTTCGACGACCTCGACCACCCCTCGGTGCACCTGGTGGGGGGCGCCGACGTGGCCGCGGAGGTCGACGCGAAGCGGGCGATCCGTCAGGGCACGGAGGTCGTGGCGGCGCTGTGAACGCCGGAGTGCGGGGGGTAGTCAGGCGCGGAATGGCGGTGATCCGAGCTCCCGGACGACCATTTCGCACCTGACTACCCCGCGACGGGCGCCCGATAGCGTGACCCGCATGATCCGCGACTTCACCGACGAGGAGGCCCGCCGGGCGCTCAGGCTCAAGTGGGGGCTGGCCGCGGCCGACGAGATCCCCGCCTGGGTGGCGGAGATGGACTACCGGGTGGCCGAGCCGATCACCGAGGCGCTCACCGCCGCGGTGGCCGACGGGGTCACCGGCTACCCGCCGCTGGACGTCGACGGCGACCTGGCCCGGTCGTACGCCGGCTTCGCCGAGCGCCACTACGGCCAGCACGTCGACCCGGCGCAGGTGCTGCCGGTGGTCGACGTGACCGCCGGGATGCGGTTCGTCGTCGACGTGCTCAGCGAGCAGGCACCCGTGGTGATGCCGGTGCCGGCGTACGCCCCGCAGCTCGACATCGCCGCCATCACCGGCCGCCGGCGGGTCGACCTCGTCGTGGACCCGGACGCCGAGCGGGCGGAGCTCGACCTCGACCGGCTCGACCGGCTGCTCGCCGACGGGGCCCGCACGCTCCTGCTGACCCAGCCGCACAACCCCTGGGGCCGGGTCTTCACCCGCGCGGAGCTCGAGGGGGTGCGCGACGTGGTGCTCCGTCACGGCGCCCGGGTGGTGAGCGACGAGATCCACGCCCCGCTGGTGCTGCCGGGGGCCTCGCACGTCTCCTACCTCGACGTCGAGGGCACCGGCGACCACGCGGTCGCGCTGGTCTCGGCGTCCAAGGCCTTCAACATCCCCGGGCTGCGGTGCGCGCAGGTCGTGACCGCCGACCCGGCCACCCGCGATCGGCTGCTCGACGTGCCGCTGGCGCGCAACGACTCCTGGTCGTCGCTGGGCGTGGTGGCCTCCGTCGCGGCGTACTCCGAGGGCGACGCCTGGCTGGCCGCGCTGGTGCAGCGCCTCGACGAGCAGCGGGCACTGCTGCGCCGGCTGCTGGCCGAGCACCTGCCCGCAGCGCGGATGCGCCCGCTCGAGGCGACGTACCTGGCGTGGCTCGACCTGCGCGCCTACGGCCACGACCAGCCGGCGCAGGTGATGCGCGAGCGCGGCCGGGTGTGGCTGGAGGAGGGAGCGACGTACCACTCGGGACTCACCGGTCACGCCCGGCTCAATCTCGCGACCTCGCCGCAGCGGCTGACACTGATCGTTCGTCGGATGGCCACCGGCCTCGGCGCCTGACGCGCCACGGTTCGGGCACAATGCCTCAGGTGAGCACCAAGATCGCCGTCGTCGGCCTGGGTTACGTGGGCCTGTCCATCGCCGTCCTCCTCGCGCAGACCCACGAGGTCGTCGGCGTCGACGTCGACGCCGACCGGGTCGACCGGCTCAACCGCGGCGTCAGCCCGATCCACGACTCCGAGATCGAGCAGTTCCTCACCACCCGCGACCTCCGGCTGACCGTGACCCTCGACGCGGCGTCGGCCTACGACGGCGCGGAGTACGTCGTCATCGCCACGCCGACCGACTACGACCCGGTCACCAACTACTTCAACACCGACTCGGTCGAGAAGGTGGTGCGCGACGTGCTGTCCGTGGCGCCCGACGCCACGATGGTCATCAAGTCGACCATCCCGGTGGGATACGTCGAGGACCTGCGCCTCCGGCTCGGCACCGAGAACGTCATCTTCTCCCCGGAGTTCCTCCGCGAGGGCAAGGCGCTGCTCGACAACCTGCACCCGTCCCGGATCGTCGTGGGCGAGGAGAGCGAGCGGGCCCGCCGCTTCGCCGACCTGCTCGTCGAGGGCTCCCTCGACAAGGACGTGCCGGTCCTGCTGACCCAGCCGACGGAGGCCGAGGCCATCAAGCTCTTCGCGAACACCTACCTCGCGATGCGGGTGGCCTACTTCAACGAGCTCGACTCCTTCGCGCTGACGCGCGGCCTCAACACGCGCCAGATCATCGACGCCGTCGGCCTCGACCCGCGCATCGGCACGCACTACAACAACCCGTCGTTCGGGTACGGCGGCTACTGCCTGCCCAAGGACACCAAGCAGCTGCTCGCGAACTACCAGGACGTTCCGCAGAGCCTGGTCGAGGCCATCGTCACCTCCAACACCGCCCGCAAGGACTTCGTCGCGGCCGACATCCTCACCCGCAACCCGGGGGTCGTCGGCATCCACCGGCTGATCATGAAGGCGTCCGCCGACAACATCCGGTCGAGCAGCGTGCAGGGCATCATGAAGCGCATCAAGGCCAAGGGCGTCGAGGTCGTCGTCTACGAGCCCGAGCTGCGCGAGGAGACGTTCTTCGGCTCCCGGGTCGTGCGCGACCTCGACGAGTTCAAGCGGGTCGCCGACGTGATCGTCGCCAACCGGATGGTCGGGGAGATCAAGGACGTGGCGGACAAGGTCTACACGCGGGACCTGTTCGGGTCGGACTAGCGGGGGGTTCGCCCGCGGTGGTTGGGATCCCCGGATATCCGGGGATCCCAACGGTTCGAGGGCGTTGCAACGGCTACCAACCGTCAGGACCGACGCCACAGCTTCCGCTTGCGCTGCGGGTGCGACTCCGCCGGGACGGCGCCGAGCGCCGCGTCGAGGAGCGCCGCCGACTCGGCGGCGTCCATCGCCGGCTTCGCGCGCAGCACGAACCGCTCGACCTCCCGCTCCGCCACCGGGACGAACCCGACCCGGGCGGCGTCGTACGTCGCGGCGCCGAAGGCTGCGTCCAGCAGCTCGTCGGGGTCGTCGCCGTCGGCGAGGAGGCGGGCGACGCGGGCAGTGGCGGCGGTGCGCTCCAGCCGGGCGGCGGTGCCGTCGGGGAGGGCGATGACGCGCAGGCCGTGATGGGTGCGCTCGAGGTCGTCGAGCAGCACCGCCATCGCGTCGTACGACGGGGCGAAGGCGACGCCGGGCAGGGTGAGCCGGAACTCCGCGTCGGTGGCCGGGTCGGGCGCCGGCACCAGCCGGACCCGGGGCTCGCCGCGGTAGGACCGGTGCACGATGCGGGTCTCGAGGACCGGGTCCTCGACGGGCTGGATGCGCTCCTCGTGCACCTCGCTCCACGGCCCGACGACGAGCACGCGCAGGTCGGGCACGGAGGAGTCGAGCAGCGAGTCGACGACGCGCACGGTCTCGTCGGCGGGGCCGGCCGGCACCACGACCTCGAGGTAGGGCACCTCGTAGGCCCGGCCGTGGCGGTTGCGCTTGGGCCGCATCGCGGGCACGAGGTTGGCGAGGTAGGGGTCGTTGTAGCGGTTGACCTGCTCGGCCCGGCGCAGCACCTGCGAGCGGCCGAGGTGCCAGCTCATCGCCTCCCGGTCGACGACGAAGACGCCGCCGGCCTGGGCGAGCTCGTGGCCCAGGGCCATGTCCTCGCCCAGCCGCAGCGAGGGGTCGAAGCCGCGGGAGGAGAGGTAGAGGTCGCGGGTGACCGATCCGGTCATGCCGATGTGCACGCGCTGGGCACGCGGCCCGGCCCTCGTCAGGTCGGCGGTGCGCCGCCAGAACCCCTCGACCCACCTGTGCTGCTCGTGCTCCTCGCCGGGGAAGAGGTCGGCGGCGCCGCCGGCGGCCACGGTGTCGCGCACGTCGGCGGGCGACCGATCGAGGAGCGAGGTGGGGTCGACGAAGCGCTTGTCGCCACCGGGCACCGCGTAGTCGACCAGATGGTGCCACCGCATCTGCGCCTCGACCTCCTCGCGGTGGGCGAGCATGTCGGCGTCGTACCAGTGCAGGACCTCGCCGTCGCTGGCGAGCGCCCCCTGGTGGCACGCGTTGGCCCGCCCCCACCCGGACTCCACGCGCAGCAGGCGGGTGCGCTCGGGCCGTACCTCCGGCAGCTCCAGCGGCGGGGTGCTCCCGTCGTCGACGACGACGACCTCGAGCAGGTGCTGCGGGTAGCTCTGGGCCGCGAGCGCGGCGAGCACGTACGGCAGCGTGCGGGAGTAGTTGAACGCCGGCACCACCATCGTGACGGTCCTGGTCGGCTGCCACTCCCCCAGCGCGGGCGCGGCCAGCACGCTCCAGTCGTTGTGGCGTACGACGGGCTGCCGCGGCATCAGCCGCCCGCCCGCATCTCGGCGCTGGGCCGGAACCCGGGCCACGTCGTGTCGGTGATCTCGTCGCGGCGGAACTGGTCGTCGTCCATGGTCCAGGTGTGGCCGGCGCCGGTGCGCCGCAGCACGTAGCCGAGCCCGTGCGTGCGGTAGATCCGGCCGCCGGCCGCCTCCACACCGGCGAGCAGCTGGGTGTCGACGAAGCGGCGCACGCGCCGGAAGTCGCCGAGCGAGCGCAGGGTGTGGCGGTCGATCATCATCGTGCCGCCCGCGACGAACCGGTTGAAGAGCTCGGAGGGGTGGTTGCGCCGCACGGTGACGTCGTCCTGCTGGAGGTGGACGAACTCCGAGGGCATGCCGACCACGTCCGCCCCGGTGAAGCGGCGAGCCATCAGCAGGTCGTGCACGGCGTGGGGGGAGTACCAGTCGTCGTCGTCGACCTTGAGCAGGACCGGCGCGGACGCGGCGTCCGCGGCCGCGGTGAGCACGTCGCCGAAGAACGTCTCCCGCGGGAGCTCGAGCAGCACGTGGGGCGCGCCCGCGAGCGCGGCGGAGACGCGAGCGGGGTCGGCGGCGAACCCGTGGGTGGCGAGCACCAGCTCCACGTCGGCGCCGCGCTGGGCCGCGACCTGGGACAGCGCGAAGTCGAGCTGCTCGGGGCGCCGGGTCGCGAGCAGGACGCTGACGGGCGGGAGACCGGGGTGGCGTGCGCCGACCAGCCGGCCGACACCGGACCGCCACGCCAGGGTGGAGTGGGAGTCAAAGGTGAGCCGCCGCACCCGCAGCGCCTGCTCCTCGCGCGCGAGCGGGTCGTCGAGGTCGCCGTCGGCCACCACGGCCCGCACCAGGTCCGGGTCGAGGAGCGGGTGCCGGCCGGTCGCCACCAGCGGCACCCCCGCCATGGCCAGCCGCAGCACCTGGGCCGGGTCGTCGCTGCCGAGGTCGACCCGTACCCCCTGGTGGGACCGCGCCCGCGCCACGGCCGCCTCGGTGACCCCGGCGGGCCCGGGCGCGAGCGTGAGCAGGTCGACGACGGGGTGGTCCCAGGACTTGCGCCAGCCGACCGGGTTGAACACCATCTCGTCGACCGGCTCGAGCCCCGGCTCCGCCACGACGGTGGGCGCCCGGTCGATCACGTGGTGCGAGGCGACCGGGCCGTCGTCGGGGCCGCGGACGACCACGACGTCGGGGGGCACGTCACGGTCCGCGTCGCCGGCCTCGGCGACGGAGCCGAGCAGCGGCGCCCGGACGTCGAGGCCCGGCAGGCCCTGCCGGCCGGCGTACGCCACGACGACGCCGCCGTGGGTGGCGTCGGTGCCGGGCACGGCCTGGCGCGCGAGCTCCGCCAGCACCTGGTGGGCGCCCACGGGCGCGTCGAAGCGGGCGACGGTGAGGAAGCCGACGTCGAGCGGGCGGGCGTTGAGGCTGGAGAGCGGCGCCCACTCGCCGCGGGGGTGCAGCACCAGCGGGCCGGTGCCCTCGGTGAGCCAGACGCCGATCGTGCGGCACTGGCCGAGCCGGGGGATCGCGGAGGCCGCCCGGCGCAGGGCCGCCCGGTCGGAGGCGACCAGCAGGACCGACCGCCAGCCACGCCTCACCACGGTGTCCGGCTGCACCTGCGAGAGCGCGACGTACCCGTCGATGCCGTCGGGGAGTGCGGCCACCACCGCGTCGTCCGCGGTGACGACGAGCACCGGGGCGGCCGCGTTGGCCAGGAAGCTGTCGAGCGGGTTCGTCACGGTCTCGACCTTCGGAGCGACAGCGCCTCGGGCAGGGAGTGGTCGACCAGGGGTCGCGGCTGCTCCTGCAGCCAGGTGCGGGTCACGTGGTCGATGACGTGGACGCCGGGAGGCGCGGTGACCTTCACCAGCCCCTTGAGGGGGGTGCCGGTGCGGATGGCCCCGTCCACCTCGAACTCGCGGAGCTTGCGGTAGAGCCGGGTGTTGGTGAAGTCGACGCCGTCGCGCCGCCAGTGGGCGAACTCGTCGGTGTCGTGCCACCTCACCTCCGCCACGAGGCCCTGCGGCAGGACGATCCTGCGCGTGTCGCGGGGGTACTCGCGCAGCTCCCAGTCGAAGGCCTTCACGTAGGTGTACTGCGGACCCATCGGGTAGATCCAGGGCTCCAGGAAGCTCAGGCTCAGGTCGAGCCAGCCGGTCGACTCGTCGACCACGGTCAGCGGGTGCCGCGGGATCGCCACGATGGCCCTGCTGGTCTCGAGCTGCCAGGCCAGGTCGCGCAGGATCTGCGCACCCTCCGGGGAGAGCACCATGTCGCCGTCCCACTTCATGGAGTACGACGTGCGCACGTGGCTGAAGGACCAGTTGTAGAAGTGCGTGAGCGAGTGGACGCTCGTCGCCGGCGTCGCGAGGTGCTCGGCTCCGGCCCGGGCCACCCGGTGGGGGTAGGACAGCCCGGTGAACCGGTCCCCCGCGCCGCGCTCCTCGGCGATGCGCCGCGCCACCTCCGGCGTGCCGTCGTCGGACCCGTTGTCGACGAGCACCACGTGCTGCACCGCGTCGAGGACGGGTGGCAGCACCCACGGCAGGTTGCGCGCCTCGTTGCGGACCCGGAAGACGCAGGTGAGGCCCGGGCGCAGCCGGCCGCCCTGCTCCCCCGACGCGTGCCAGGGCCAGGTGACGTCGTACTCGGGCAGGCCCTCGAGCGTGGTGATGTCAGCGCTCACGCCCCAGCGCCTTCCGGATGCGGGTGCGGGCGGCGGGCGGCACCAGCGCGCGCACCGCGTGCGGCACCGCGTCGATGCGGCTGGTCGGGGCGGGCACGGGAGGCGCGGAGCGGGCGCCCTCGCGGCGGGCGGCCAGCGCGGTGGAGTGCGCGAACGCCTCCGCCTCGGCGTACATGTCGGCGTAGGCCACGCGGAGCTGGTCGAACGACTCGTGCGCCGCCGGCGTGTCGCCGCCCTCGTCGGCCAGCCCGTCGAGCGCCTGCCACGTCTCGTCGGCGAGGTCGCGCAGGCGGGCCGGCACCTCGACGTCGTCCCAGGTGAGGGTCACCCGGCGCAGCGTCGGGTCGATGAAGGAGTGCACCTCCCGGATGTCGTTGGCCATCGCCGTCCTCACCGCGTGGAGGTCGAACCGGTCGCCGATGCGGAAGACCGGGACGGTCCAGTCGGCCAGCATGTCGGCGTACCGCACGAAGGCACGCTGCTCCCCGCGGGTCGCCCGCTCGGTGTGCAGCATCATGTTGATCCACGCCGCGGTGCGGGTGACCCCGTTCTGGTCGGCGCCGTAGTAGGCCTGCTTGCTGCCGACCACCTCGGTGACGGGCCGCAGCATCGTGACGTACGACGACGTGGCGTCGTTGCGGGCGGCCGCGGCGCGCCACAGGCCCAGGAACCACGCGGCCCGCGGGTCCTTGACCACGAGCTCGTCGCCGGCCCGGAGCTGCTCGGCGAGCCACGTCGTCACCCGTTCGCGGACGGCGTGGTCGGCGCTGACCCGGCCGGCCTCGAGCCACGCCTGCGGGCGCGCGTCGGAGACCTGCACGTTGCTGCGCCGGAGCAGCTCGTGGTGGAGGTCGACGGCCCACTGCGGCTCGCCGAAGCCCTTGGGGTTGGTGGCGTCGGCCACCACCTCGGGCTGCGGCACGTGGAGCCCGAGGGTGCGCAGCGTGCCGGCCATCACGCTCGTGCCGCTGCGACCGGAGCCGACGACGAGCACCACGCGGCGGGCCCGGCCCGGCTCCTGTGCCGGCCCCTGTGCCGGCTCCTGGGCAGGCGGCTGGGCCGGGGCGCTCGACATGCCGGGCAGCCTATCGCCGGGCCGCCCGCACTCCGGCAGGCGCCGTCGTACGCCGGGGCGCGGGGGACCTCCACACGCTGCAGAGGGAATCCTCGACACGCTGCTTAGGCGCGGCTCCTTCGGGTACCCCGTCATGACGAATTCAGTCGCAGTGAGAGGATCCCGATGAGCGAGAAGACCCCCACCCAGCACGTGGGCGAGCTCGTGAAGCGCGCCGAGATCGGCATGCTGACCACGATGACGTCCGAGGGCCGTCACGTCAGTCGCCCGATGGCCCTGCAACGGACCGAGTTCGACGGCGACCTGTGGTTCTTCGCCTACCAGGACTCCGACAAGGTCGCCCAGATCAGCGTCCACCCGGAGGTGAACGTCGGCTTCGCCAACTCCAAGCAGAGCGAGTGGACCTCGGTGTCGGGCACCGCCGAGGTCGTCCACGACCGGGCCAAGGCGGAGGAGCTGTGGTCGGCCCCGCTCAAGGCGTGGTTCGAGGACGGCCTGGACACCCCCGGCCTCACCCTCATCAAGGTGCACGCCGACAGCGCGGAGTACTGGGAGAGCCCGTCCAGCAAGGTCGTCCGGCTCGTGGGGATGGCCGCCGCCGCCGCGACCGGCGACAGTGACAAGTTCCCGGGCAAGAACGAGACCGTCAACCTCTGAGGAGACCAGATGAGCCAGATCCAGAAGTCCATCGACGTCGACGTGCCCGTGCGCACGGCCTACGACCAGTGGACGCAGTTCGAGTCGTTCCCCCAGTTCATGTCCGGCGTCGAGTCGATCACGCAGGT
>NZ_CADCUP010000060.1 GCF_902805925.1 uncultured Nocardioides sp. | reverse complement strand
CGGCGCCACCGGCTGGCCTTCGACGAGCTGGTGGCCGACGACCTGGCCGCCTTCCGGGCCGAGCTGGACGACGACCTGCCGGAGTGGCGCTGAGCGGTCAGCGACCGGCCACGGCGTCGGCGAGCACCGCGTCCCACCGGCGGAGGAACTCCGCGAGGCCGTGGTGCTCCAGCACGTGCGCGCGGGCGGCGGCCCCCGCGGCGGCGGCCCGGTCGCGGTCGACGAGGAGGTGCCGGGCGGCCTCGACGAGCCGGTCGACGCGGGTGGTCAGCACGCCCGCCTCCGGGGGCACGGCCACCGCGGCCTCGGTGGTGGCCAGCGCCACCACCGGCATCCCCAGCGCCATGGCCTCCAGGAGGGACAGCCCGAGCGAGGTCCACCGGGCGGTGTGCACGTAGACCCCGCGCCGGGCGAGCTCGGTGTGCATCGCCTCCTGCGGCAGGTCCTCGAAGACCGTCAGCCCGGGCCTCGGCGGCAGCCGGTCGACGCGCATGCCGAAGACGTCGACGGGTACGGCGCGGGTCAGCGGGCCGAGGAGGTCGGCGCCGACCGACCGGCCGCGCCGGGCAGGGTCGTTGACGACGACGGCGGCGTGCGGCACCTCACCGGTCCACCGCTGCCCGGGGTCGAGGATGCCGTGGTCGACGACGGTGGTCCGGGCGCCGGTGCAGTTCCAGAACAGCTCGTTGAAGCCGGTGACGTGGACGACCGGGATGGCGTCCTGGCCGGCCATCGGGTGCCTGGTGTCGGGCACGTCCGGCACCCCGTGCAGGGGGGTGTTGTGCTCCAGGTAGACGGCGGGCAGGTCAACGCCGGGGCGCAGGCCGAGCCACTTCTCGACCAGCGCCGGCTCGTGCTCGCGCTGCAGCACCACCACGTCGGGCGCGGCGGCGGCCAGCGACTCCGGCGCGACCTCGCGCACGGTGGCCGGCCAGTCCCACGTGCGGGCCCGGCCGAGCCCGTCGGCGTCGCGCTCCGGCGTCACCGGCACGACGTACTCGTGGGCTCCCTGGACGAAGGAGGTGGTCCACGAGCCGTGGACGTGCCAGAGCAGGACGCGCATCCGCGTGCGGTGCCCACGGACGCCCGGGGCACTCCTGTCGGAGGGCCACAGGTTTGCGGGAGAACCGCTTCGGTTACCCCCCGGCCCGCGCAGGGGCCGCTGAGCAGAGGGAGGCCACATGAAGGTGCTGGGCATCAACGCGCTCTTCCACGACCCGTCGGCGGCGCTGGTCGTGGACGGGGTGACCGTGGCGGCGCTGGAGGAGGAGCGGATCTCGCGGCGCAAGCACGGCCACCGGCCGGTGCCCTTCGCGGCGTGGGAGCTCCCCGAGGCGGCCGCCGCCTGGTGCCTGGCCCAGGCCGGTCTCGAGCCGGGCGACCTCGACGCCGTGACGTACTCCTTCGATCCGGCGCTGGCCCGCCCCGCCGGAGAGATGGGGCTGGACGACCCGTGGGACCACCTCCGGCTCACCTACGCCCGCCAGGCCGCCGGCTTCCTCACCACCGCCCTGCCGGGGCTCGACCCGGCCCTCGTGCGGCACGTCCCCCACCACGTCTCCCACGCCGCCTCGGGGGCGCTGGCGTCCCCTCACCCCGACACCGACGTGCTCGTGCTCGACGGCCGCGGCGAGTGCGCCAGCCACCTGGCCGGGACCTACGCGGGCGGGCGCCTGACCGTGCACGCCTCCCAGGAGCTGCCGCACTCGCTGGGGCTGGTCTACGAGGGGCTCACCGAGCACCTCGGCTTCCTCCGGTCCTCCGACGAGTACAAGGTCATGGCGATGGCCTCCTACGGCACGCCCCGCTTCCTCGAGGAGGTGCGCCGTCGCGTGCACGCCGACGGCCGCGGGGGCTTCGTGGCCGGCGACGTCGACTGGTCCTCGCTGGCCAAGCGGCTGGCGCCCGGCGAGGAGTGGGCCGAGGAGCACGCCGACCTGGCCGCGTCGGTGCAGCGCTGCCTGGAGCTGCTGCTGCTCGACCTCGCCCGGTGGCTCCGTGGGCACACCGGCGGCCGCCGGCTGGCGCTGGCCGGCGGCGTCGCCCTCAACTGCGTGGCCAACTCCGTGCTGCACGAGCACAGCGGGTACGACACGGTGTGGGTGCAGCCCGCCGCCGGTGACGCCGGCACCGCGCTGGGCAGCGCGCTGCACGTGGCGGCCGAGGCCGGCGACGACGTGCGCCCGATGCCCGGGGCGGCGCTGGGCAGGGGCTGGAGCGACGCCGAGATCGAGGCCTGGCTGCGCGCCGCGCAGGTGCCCTACGAGCGGCCCGACGACGTGGCGGAGGCGGTCGCTGCGTGCCTGGCCGACGACGGGGTGGTCGCCTGGTTCCAGGGGCGCAGCGAGTTCGGCCCGCGCGCCCTCGGCCACCGCTCCCTGCTCGCCCACCCCGGCCACCTGCGCAACCTCGAGCGGCTCAACGACGTGAAGGGCCGCGAGCAGTTCCGCCCGGTGGCACCGATGGTGCTGGCCGAGCGGGCGCCGGCGATCTTCAGCCGCGGGCCGCTGCCCTCGCCGTACATGCTCTTCGTGCACGACGTCGCGGCCGAGTGGCGCGAGCGCATCCCCGCCGTCGTGCACGTCGACGGCACCGCCCGGGTGCAGACCGTCGACCCGGCCGACGAGCCGCTCGTCGCCCGGATGCTCGCTGCCTTCGAGCGGCGCAGCGGGCTGCCCGTGGTCATCAACACCAGCCTCAACACCGCCGGCCGGCCCATGGTCGACGACCCTCGGGACGCTCTGGAGTGCTTCGGATCCGCGCCGGTCTCGATGCTCGCCATCGGGCCCTTCGTCGTGCGCCGGCCGCGGATGGTCCCGTGAGCGAGCGGACGACGCTGGTCGTGCCGACCCTCGGGCGGCAGTCGCTCGACGGGCTGCTCCGGGCGCTGGCCGACCAGACGTCGCCGGTGACGGCACCCGTCGTGCTCGTCGACGACCGGCACCGCCCCGAGGAGCCGCTGGACCCCGCGACGTACGGCCTCGACGTGCAGGTGGTCGTGGCCGGCGGCGGCGGGCCGGCCCGGGCGCGCAACCTCGGCTGGCGGCGCGCCGCCACGCCGTGGGTGTCCTTCCTCGACGACGACGTGCTGCCCCCCACCGACTGGTGGGAACGGCTGCAGGCCGACCTGGACACCGCCGAGGCGACGAGCGGCGCGGTCGGCTCGCAGGCCCGCATCGTCGTCCCGCTGCCCCGGGGGCGTCGCCCGACCGACTGGGAGCGCGGCACCGCCGGCCTCGAGACGGCCCGGTGGATCACCGCCGACATGACCTACCTCCGCTCCACGCTGGTCGCCGTCGGTGGCTTCGACGAGCGCTTCCCGCGGGCCTTCCGCGAGGACGCCGACATCGCGCTGCGCCTCGGCGGCGAGCGTGACCGGATCCTGGAGGGCCGGCGGCGTACGACGCACCCGGTCCGGCCGGCCGACGACTGGGCGAGCCTGCGCCAGCAGGCGGGCAACGCCGACGACGTCCTGATGCGCCGGGTCCACGGCCGCGACTGGCACCGCCGCGCGGGCGCCCAGGTCGGCCGCCGCCCCCGGCACCTGGCCACCGTCGCCGCAGGGGTGCTCGGCCTGGCCGGGCTGCTGGGGCGGCGACGCCGCCTGGCGGGGCTGGCGGCGCTCGGCTGGCTGGTCGGCACCGGTGAGCTCGCCTGGGCGCGCATCGCGCCCGGCCCCCGCGACCGCGACGAGGTCCGGCGGATGCTGCTGACCAGCGCCGCCCTGCCGTGGGTGGCGACCTGGCACCTCCTGCGCGGCACCGTCCAGCACCGGCACGCCGGACCGTGGCGCGGCATCCCCGACCTCGTGCTCCTCGACCGCGACGGCACGGTCGTCCACGACGTGCCCTACAACGGCGACCCGGCGAAGGTGCGTCTCGTGGACGGGGCGGGCGACGCCGTGTCGCGGCTGCGGGCCGCCGGGGTGCGCGTCGGCCTCGTCACCAACCAGTCGGGCGTGGCCCGCGGCCTGCTCGGCGTCGAGGACGTGGAGGCGGTGAACGCCCGGGTCGCGGAGCTGCTCGGGCCCTTCGACACCGTGCAGGTCTGTCCGCACGCCGACGGCGACGGGTGCCGCTGCCGCAAGCCCGCCCCCGGGATGGTGGTGAGCGCGTGCGGCGAGCTCGGCGTGCCGGCGAGCCGCACCGTCGTGGTCGGCGACATCGGCTCCGACGTGGAGGCCGCAGCCGCGGCGGGGGCAGTCGGGATCCTGGTGCCGACACCGCGCACCCGGCACGAGGAGGTCCGCGCGGCGCCGCGCACGGCGCGCTCGATCTCCGGTGCGGTCGACATGCTGCTGGGTGGCCGGTGGTGAGCCGCACCCTCGCGGTGCGGCTCGACAGCCTCGGCGACGTGCTCGTCACCGGGCCGGCGGTCCGGGCGCTCGCCGCGGGCGGGCCGGTCGACCTGCTGTGCGGCCCCCAGGGCCGGGCGGCGGGTGCGCTGCTGCCCGGCGTGCAGGACGTGCTGTGCTGGCGGGCGCCGTGGATCGACCCCGCTCCCGACCCGGTCGACCGCCACCACGTGCGGGCGATCGTCGACCGGCTGGCCGAGCGCGGCTACCGCCGCGCGGTCGTGTTCACCTCCTTCCACCAGTCCGCGCTCCCCACCGCGCTGCTGCTGCGGATGGCCGGGGTCGGCTGGGTCGGCGCCATCAGCGAGGACTACCCCGGCTCGCTGCTCGACGTGCGGCACCGTCTCGACGACGACCTGCCCGAGGCGGAGCGGGCGCTCAGCCTGGCGCGGGCCTGCGGCGCCGAGCTGCCGCCCGGCGACGACGGGCGGCTCGCGGTCCACCCCGAGCTGGTGTCCGCGCCGCGCCCGGTGACGCCGTACGTCGTGCTGCACCCGGGCACGTCCGTGCCGGCGCGCGCGTGGCCGGCCGAGCACTACCGCGAGACGTGCCGCCTGCTCACCTCGCAGGGCCACCTCGTGGTGGTGACCGGCGCGCCGGACGAGCGGGAGCTGACGGCGTACGTCGCGGGCGATGACGGCATCGACCGCGGCGGCCGGACCGACCTGCGCTCGCTCGCGACCCTGCTGGCCGGGGCATCCTCGGTGGTCGTCGGCAACACCGGTCCCGCCCACCTCGCCGCCGCGGTCGGCACGCCGGTGGTGTCGCTGTTCGCCCCGACGGTGCCGGCCGTGCGCTGGGCGCCGTACCGCGTGCCGACCGTGCTCCTGGGCGACCAGCAGGCGCCGTGCCGTGGCTCGCGGGCCACGCAGTGCCCCGTGCCCGGCCACCCCTGCCTCACCTCGGTCCAGCCCCGCGACGTCGTCTCCGCCGTGCTCGAGCTCGGTGTGCGGCCGGGCCCCCGCTCCGCCCCGCCCCACCTCACCCCAGGGAGGACGCCATGAAGATCGCGCTCGTCTCGGAGCACGCCGACCCGCTCGCCACCCTCGGTGGCGTCGACGCCGGCGGCCAGAACGTCCACGTCGCCGCGCTCGCCACGGGGCTCACCCGGCTGGGCCACGAGGTCGTCGTGCACACGCGCCGCGACTCACCCGGCGCGGCGTGCCGGGTGGCGTGCCCCGACGGGTACGTCGTCGAGCGGGTCACCGCCGGACCGCCGACCGAGGTGCCCAAGGACGACCTGCTGCCGCACATGACCCAGTTCGGCGACGAGCTGCGGCGACGCTGGCGGGAGTCGCCGCCGGACCTCGTGCACGCCCACTTCTGGATGAGCGGGCTCGCCGCCCTGCGCGGTGCCGCCGGCCTGGGCGTCCCGGTGGTGCAGACCTTCCACGCCCTGGGCACCGTCAAGAGGCGGGAGCAGGGCGACGGCGACACCAGCCCGCCCGCCCGCATCGCGCTCGAGCGGATGCTGTGCCGCGAGGTCACCCATGTGGTGGCCACGTGCAGCGACGAGGTCCGGGAGCTCGCGCGGATGGGCCTGGCGCCCGGGCGGGCGAGCGTGATCCCGTGCGGCGTCGACGTCGCCACCTTCCGGCCGCGGACCTCGGTGCGCGCCGCGGCGGAGCCGCACCGGCTCCTGGTGATCGGCCGGCTGGTCGCACGCAAGGGCATCGGCGACGCGCTCCGCGCGGCGGCGCGGCTGCCCGGTGTCGAGGTGGTCGTGGCGGGAGGCCCGAGCAGCGACGCGCTGGACGCCGACCCCGAGGTCCTCCGGTTGCGCGGTCTGGCCCGGGTGCTGGGCATCCACGACCGCGTGCGGTTCCTCGGCGGCGTACGGCGCGGGGCGATGCCCGACCTGATCCGCTCCAGCGACGTGGTCGTCGCCGTGCCGTGGTACGAGCCGTTCGGCATCGTGCCGCTGGAGGCGATGGCGTGCGGCGTGCCGGTCGTCGGCTCCGCGGTCGGCGGGCTGCGCGACACCGTGGTCCCCGGCGTGACGGGCGAGCTGGTGCAGCCCCGCCGCCCGGACGACCTGGCAGTCGTGCTGCGCGACCTGCTCGCCGACCCCGGCCGCCGGGCCCGCTACGGGCGGGCGGGGCGCATCCGAGCGGTCGAGCGCTACGACTGGCAGCGCGTCGCCGAGCACACCGGCGCCGTGTACAGCGCCCTCGCCGGGCGGCCCGCGTCCCTGGGCGCGGAGGCCGGCCGATGACCGCCCAGTCGGCCCCGGGCACCGTGGCGACGCCGTGCGACCACGAGCACCTGCGCGAGCTCACCAGTGCGCTGGAGCGGTTCGCGCCCTGCGTGGACCTGGTCGACGAGTGGGGCAGCCGGCTGGCCGCGGTGCTCACCGGCGGCGGCCGCCTGCTCGCCGCGGGCAACGGCGGCAGCGCCGCCCAGGCGCAGCACCTGACCGCGGAGCTCGTGGGCCGCTACCGCCGCGACCGGGGCCCGTACTCCGCCATCTGCCTGTGCTCGGAGACGTCCAGCCTCACCGCCATCTGCAACGACTACCCGCCCGAGGAGCTCTTCGCGCGCCAGGTCGAGGCGCACGGCCGCGCCGGCGACGTCCTGGTGCTGATGTCGACCAGCGGACGGAGCCCCAACCTGGTGGCCGCGGCCCGCCGCGGCCGCGACATCGGCATGCAGGTGTGGGCGATGACGGGGCCGCTGCCCAACCCGCTGGCCGAGGCGTCGACGGCGTGCTGCGCGGTCGACGCGCCGTACACCGCGACCGTGCAGGAGCTGCACCTCGTCGCGCTGCACGTGCTGTGCGCGGCGTTCGACCGGACGCTCGGCGTGGGAGTCTCGCGCACCCAGCGGGGCGGGGCGGGGTCGTGCGCATGAGCGCCGGACCGCTCGTCGTCGTCGGGGACGTCCTGCTCGACGTCGACCTCGAGGGCCGGGCCACCCGGCTGAGCCCGGACGCGCCCGTGCCGGTGCTCGACGACCTCGTGGCCACCCCGCGGCCCGGTGGCGCCGGGCTCACCGCGCTGCTGGCCGCGGCCGACGGGCGCGACGTGGTGCTGGTCACCGCGCTGGCCGGCGACGACGACGCCCGGCTGCTCGCCTCGCTGCTGCACGACGCGGGGGTGCGCGTGGTCGCCCTCCCGCAGCCCGGCACGACGGCGGTCAAGAAGCGGGTCCGGGCCGCCGGCCAGTCGCTGCTCCGCCTCGACACCGGCGAGGGCGGCGAGCCCGGCGCCGCGCCCCCCGAGGCGGTCGACGCGATCGGCTCCGCGGCGGCCGTCCTGGTCTCCGACTACGGGCGGGGCGTCACCCGCTCGCCCCGCCTGCGCGCCGCCCTCGCCGACGCCGTGCGCCGCGCGCCGGTGACCTGGGACCCGCACCCGCGCGGCACTGCGCCGGTCCGCGGCACCCGCGTGGTGACCCCCAACGCCGACGAGGCCGCCCGGCTGGCGGGCGACGTCGACACCACGGGCCTGGGCCCGGTCGCCACCCTCACCGTCCGCGCCGAGGCGCTGCTCGAGCGGTGGGGGGCCTCCGCGGTCGCGGTCACCCTCGGCGCGCGCGGTGCCCTGGTGGCCCATGGCGGGTCCTCGCCCTCGGTCTTCCCGGCGCCGCGCGTGCGCGCCGCCGACCCCTGCGGTGCGGGCGACCGCTTCGCCGGCTGCGTGGCGGGGGCCCTGGCCGACGGCGCCCTGGTCACCGAGGCGGTGGAGCTGGCGGTACGCCGCGCCGCGGCGTTCGTCGCCGCGGGAGGCGCGTCGAGCGTGGGCGCCGGTCCACGGCGCGCCGACGACGACGTCGACCCGGTCGAGCGGGTGCGCGCCGCCGGGGGCACCGTCGTGGCCACCGGCGGCTGCTTCGACCTGCTGCACGCCGGTCACGTGGCGACCCTCGAGGCGGCCCGCGCGCTGGGCGACTGCCTCGTCGTCTGCCTCAACTCCGACGCCTCGGTGAGCCGTCTCAAGGGGCCGACCCGGCCCCTCGTGCCGCAGGCCGACCGGGCGCGGGTCCTGGCCGCCCTCGAGCCGGTCGACGCCGTCCTGGTCTTCGACGAGGACACCCCGCACGCGGTGCTCGAGCGGCTGCGGCCCGACGTGTGGGTCAAGGGTGGCGACTACGCCGGCGCCGAGCTGCCGGAGGCCGCGCTGCTGCGGCAGTGGGGCGCCCAGTCGGTGGTGCTGCCCTACCTGGAGGGGCGCTCGACGACGGGGCTGGTGACGGCGGCCGCCGGCACGACCGCACCGCGATGAGCGAGGTGCCGCACCGGGTCCTGGTCCTGCGGGCGCTCGGCCTCGGCGACCTGCTCGCCGGCGTGCCCGCCCTCCGGGCGATCCGCCGCGGGCTCCCGGGCCACGAGCTCGTGCTGGCCGCACCCGAGCCGCTGCGACCGCTGGTGGAGCTGACGGGCGCGGTCGACCGGCTGCTGCCGACCGGAGAGCTCGAGCCGGTCGGGTGGAGGGGCCCGCCCCCCGACGTCGCCGTCGACCTGCACGGCAACGGGCCGGCGAGCCGGGTCCTGCTGCAGGCGCTGGCGCCGCGGCGGCTCGTGGCGTTCGGCCACGACGGCGGCCCCGCCTGGTGCACCGAGGAGCACGAGCGGCACCGCTGGTGCCGCCTGGTGGGCGAGGCGCTCGGCGTGGCCACCGACCCCGACGACCTCCTGCTGCCAATGCCGCGAGTCGGGTCGCCGGCGCCCGGGGCCGTCGTCGTGCACCCGGGCGCGGCGTCGGGGAGCCGCCGCTGGCCCTCGCGGAGGTACGCCGCGGTCGCCCGGTGCCTCGCCGAGGCCGGGCACTCCGTGGTCGTCACCGGGTCGGGCGCCGAGCACCGGCTCGCCGCGGAGGTCGCCTCGCGGGCCGGGCTGCCCGACGAGGCGGTGCTGGCCGGCCGCACCGACCTCGCCGGGCTGGCGGCCCTGGTCGCCGGTGCCCGGTTGCTGGTGGCGGGCGACACCGGCGTGGCGCACCTGGCCTCGGCGTACCGCACCTCGTCGGTGCTGCTGTTCGGCCCCACGCCGCCGGCCACCTGGGGACCTCCGCCGGGCCCGCACACGGTGCTGTGGCACGGCGCGGGTCCGGGCGACCCCCACGGCAGCGAGGTCGACCCGGCGCTGGCCCGGATCACCGTGGAGGAGGTCGTGGCCGCCGCGCGGCTCAGGCTCGCTGCGCGGGGATGACGGCCGCGAGGCCGAGCTCGTCGGCGATCCACCGGACCGTCCGCTCCAGTCCCTCGCGCACCGGTGTGCGCGGCGACCATCCCAGCAGCGTGTGCGCCCGCGCCAGGTCGGGGCGCCGCAGCCGCGGGTCGTCCTCGGGGAGCTCCACGTGCACCAGCGACGAGGCCGAACCGGTGAGGTCGAGCACCAGCGCGGCCAGCTCGCAGATCGTGGTCTCGCGGTCCGAGCCGATGTTGACCGGGCCGCTGCCCTCGGACCCGGCCAGCCGGAGCAGCCCTTCCACGGTGTCCTCGACGTAGCACAGGGACCTGGTCTGGGAGCCGTCCCCGGCCACCGTCAACGGGTCGCCCGACAGCGCCTGCGTCACGAACGCCGGCACGACGCGGCCGTCGTCGAGCGCCATCCGCGGCCCGAAGGTGTTGAAGATGCGGGCGATGACCGTGTCGACCAGGCCCTCCCGGCGGTGCGCCTCGGTGAGCGCCTCCGAGAAGCGCTTCGCCTCGTCGTACACACTGCGCGGGCCGATCGGGTTGACGTTGCCCCAGTAGGTCTCGGGCTGGGGGTGCACCAGCGGGTCGCCGTAGACCTCGGAGGTCGACGCCAGCAGGAAGCGGGCGCCCGTT
>NZ_CADCUP010000059.1 GCF_902805925.1 uncultured Nocardioides sp. | reverse complement strand
GCCCGACCGGATGCCGTTCCTCCACCCCTGGACAGACGTCCCCGCCGAGGAGCTGCCGCTCAACGTCGTGCAGTACCACTGGAAGGCGCGGGCGGAGTGGAGCACGACGTCGTGGGAGCTCAACCTCGGGGTCTGGTCCGCGGGGGAGCTCGTGGGCGTCCAGGGCATCAGCACCCAGGACTTCCTCGTCACCCGCAGTGGCGAGACCGGCTCCTGGCTGGGCGCGGCCCACCAGGGACGCGGGATCGGCACCGCGATGCGCCGGGCCGTGTGCGCGCTGTGCTTCGACCACCTCGGCTTCACCGAGATCACCTCGGCCGCCTTCGTCGACAACCCGGCGTCCCTGGCCGTCAGCCGCAAGGTCGGCTACCGGCCCAACGGCGTACGCCGCCTCGCCCGGCGCCCCGGCGAGCTCGCGCTCAACCAGCGCCTGGTGCTGGCACCGGGTGATCTCGTGCGTGGCGAGCACCCGCTCCAGGTCACCGGCGCCGGCGCCGTACGCCGGGCGATCGGGCTCGATTCGGAGTGACCGGCGGGTGTCTGGCAGAATCTCCCGCTGTGCCCTGCACGGCCGGACCCTCTCATCCGGGCGTCGGAGGGCCCGTCGAGGAGCCTGACCCGGTCCCCACCTGGTGAAGGGCCCTCACCCACACACAACTTCCGAGGGAGACACCACAGACGTGGCCGTCAAGATCCGTTTGAAGCGCCTGGGCAAGATCCGGGTGCCGCAGTACCGCATCGTCGTCGTCGACGCGCGCAAGAAGCGCGACGGTCGCGTGATCGAGGAGATCGGCAAGTACCACCCCAAGGAGGAGCCGTCCCTCGTCGATGTGACCTCCGAGCGGGCGCAGTACTGGCTCGGTGTCGGTGCCCAGCCGACCGAGGCCGTCGAGAAGCTCCTCAAGATCACCGGCGACTGGCAGACCTTCAAGGGTCTCCCGGGCACCGAGGGCACCTTGAAGGTCAAGGAGCCCAAGCGCGACAAGCTCGAGATCTTCAACGAGGCCCTCAAGGACGTCGCGAGCGAGCCCAAGGCCGGCGCGACGACCAAGAAGGCGGCCAAGAAGGCGGAGCCCAAGGCCGAGGAGCCCGCCGCGGCTGACACGGCCAGCGACGTCCACCCGGTGCCCGACGCCGAGACGCCCGCGGGCGCCGAGGTCGCCAACGCCGACCTGGAGAACACCACCGCCGAGGAAGCCGGCAAGTCCACGACGCTTCCCGACGCCGACAAGCAGGCCTGACCGCGATGCTCTCCGACGCCCTCGAGCACCTGGTCCGCGGAGTGGTCGACCACCCCGAGGACGTGTCGGTGCGCGACAAGCAGCTCCGCCGTGGCTCCATCCTCGAGGTGCGGGTCCACCCCGACGACCTCGGGAAGGTGATCGGCCGCAACGGCCGCACCGCGACGGCGTTCCGCACCGTCATCTCGGCCCTCGCGGGCCGCGATGGGGCGCGGATCGACTTCGTCGACGTCGACCGCCGCTGAGGCTTCGAACGCAACGGGCGTCACCCCCTCGGGGGCGGCGCCCGTTCGTCGTCCCCGCCTCCCCGCCCCTACCCTGATGCCCGTGGAGAGCATCGAGGTCGTCGTGGGCCGCATCGGCAAGCCGCACGGCCTCCGCGGCGAGGTGACCGTCGACGTCCGCACCGACGAGCCCGACCGCCGGTTCGCGGCCGGCACCGTGCTGCGCGCGCAGCCGCCGACCGGGTCGGCCTCGCCCCTGCGCAGCATGAGCGTGAGGGCCTCCCGCTGGCACCAGAACGTCCTGCTGGTCGCCTTCGAGGAGCTCGGTGACCGCAACGACGCCGAGGCGGCCCGGGGCATCGTGCTCCACGCCGACCTCCCGGCCGACGCCACACCCGAGGACCCCGAGGAGTTCTACGACCACCAGCTCGTCGGGCTCACGGCCTACGACCTGGAGGGCGTCGAGCTGGGCACGCTGACGGCGGTCCAGCACGGCTCCGCCCAGGACCTGCTGACGATCCGCACGCCGCAGGGGCGCGACGCGCTCGTGCCGTTCGTGACCGCCCTCGTGCCGGAGGTCGACGTGGCGGCCGGGCGGATCGTGGTGGCCGACCGCCCCGGTCTCGTCACGCCGTTCCCCGACGAGGCGACCGGGCCCGAGTGATGCGCGTCGACATCGTCTCCATCTTCCCCGACTACCTGGCCCCGCTCGAGCTGAGCCTCGCGGGCAGGGCGCAGGGGAGGGGGCTGCTCGACATCGCGGTCCACGACCTCCGGGCCTGGACCTCCGACCGGCACCGCACCGTCGACGACACGCCGTACGGCGGCGGCGCCGGCATGGTGATGAAGCCCGAGCCGTGGGGCGAGGCGCTCGACGAGGTGGCCACCGGCCGTCCCACCATCGTGTTCACGACGCCGAGCGGCGAGCCGTTCACGCAGGGGCTGGCGCGCGACCTGGCGACGCGCGAGCACCTCGTCCTCGCGTGCGGCCGCTACGAGGGCATCGACCAGCGGGTGGTCGAGCACGCAGCGACCCTGGGTGAGGTGCTGGAGGTCTCCCTCGGGGACTACGTGCTGAACGGGGGAGAGGTGGCCGCCCTCGCGATCACCGAGGCCGTCGTCCGGCTGGTCCCCGGCTTCATGGGCAACGCCGCCTCGCTGCTCGAGGAGTCCCACGAGGACGGCCTGCTGGAGTACCCCGTCTACACCAAGCCCGCGACGTGGCGCGAGCGCGAGGTGCCCGCCGTCCTGCTGTCGGGTGACCACGCCGCCATCGCCCGGTGGCGCCGCGAGCAGGCGGTGCGCCGTACCGCCGAGCGCCGCCCCGACCTGCTGCCGCCCAGCGCCGTGCCCGGGGGCGGTGAGCTCCGGCACGCCGTGCCCGCCGACGTGGGGGAGCTCTACACCCTCCAGCTGTGCTGCTGGGTGCAGGAGCAGCACGCCAACCCCGGCGTCCGGATCCCGGCGCTGCACGAGTCGCTCGAGGACATGCGGCGGTCGCTGGAGGAGTGGACGTGGCTGGTGCTGCGCCGCGGTGGGCGGCTGGTGGCGGCCGCCCGCGGCCGCATCGAGGACGACACCTGGGACGTCGGCCGACTGATGGTCGCCCCCGACCTGCAGGGCCAGGGGCTGGGCCGGTTCATGCTGGCCGAGATCGAGTCCGTCGCGCCGCCTGCGGTGACGGCGTACACGCTGTTCACGGGGGCGCAGAGCCTCGACAACATCCGGATGTACAAGAGGGCCGGCTACCGGCTGCGCGGCGAGGGCCCGCCCGGCGCCGTGCGCCTGGCGAAGCCGAGACGCTGATTCGGCGTACGTCGCCCGGCTCTGGCAGACTTGTTCCTCGGTCCACGTCGGCCGAAGACCGCCCCGAAGCAGACACCCGGGGGGTCGCGTCGGTCTCCTGCCACAGGGGGAGTCCTCGCCGCCGGCCACGCTCGTCGCGGACCACCACCGCACCGCACTTCCGACATCCGCGGCTGACCTGTGGCGAGCCGTCGAGGAGATCATCATGACCAATGTCATTGCCGAGCTCGGCAACGCGAGCAAGCGCGACGACGTCCCGGACTTCCGCGCCGGCGACACCATCAAGGTCCACGTCAAGGTCACCGAGGGCAACCGCTCCCGGGTGCAGGTCTTCCAGGGCGTCGTGCTGAAGGTGCAGGGGTCCGGCATCGGCCGCACCTTCACCGTCCGCAAGGTCTCCTTCGGCGTGGGTGTCGAGCGCACCTTCCCCCTGAACTCCCCGATCTTCGAGCAGGTCGAGATCGTCACCCGAGGTGACGTCCGCCGCGCGAAGCTCTACTACCTGCGCAACCTGCGCGGCAAGGCCGCCAAGATCAAGGAGCGCCGCCAGGCCTGAGTGCCGGAGCCCGACCACGCACTGGTTAGTCTCCCCCTCGTGACTGCCGACGACCGCGAGCCCACCCCCACCGCTGACGGTGCGGAGGGCTCGCGGTCGTCCGTCTCCGGCGAGGAGGTCGCCGCCCCGCGCAACCGCAAGCCGCTGCCGCTGTGGCAGGAGACGATCCTGCTGCTCGCCGTCGCGCTGGTCCTCGCCGTGGTCATCAAGGCGCTGTTCGTGCAGGCCTTCTACATCCCCTCGGAGTCCATGGAGCCGGGCCTGGTGCGCAACGACCGGATCCTGGTGCAGAAGGTCTCCTACTGGGGCGGCGACAGCCCCGAGCGCGGTGACGTCGTGGTGTTCAAGGACCCCGGTGGCTGGCTCGGAGCGGTCGATTCCGCGGGCCCCACGAGCGTCCTGACCACGGTGATGTCGAAGGTGGGGCTCTACCCCAGCGGTGGCCACCTGGTGAAGCGGGTCGTCGGCGTCGAGGGCGACGTCATCACCTGCTGCGACAAGGAGGGCCGCATCTCCGTCAACGGGGTGCCGCTCAACGAGACCGGCTACGTCAAGCAGGACGGCCAGGCGTGCGCCGGGCCGATGGTCACCAGCTGCGGTGAGGACTGGACCGCCGGGCCCGTGCCGGCGGGCCACCTGTTCGTGATGGGCGACAACCGCGGCGCGTCCGCCGACTCCTCCGAGCACCTGTGCAAGCCGACGGTGACCGAGTGCGTGCCCGGTGACGAGTTCGTGGCCGCGGACCTGGTCGTCGGCAAGGTCTTCGTGCTGCTGTGGCCGCGCGACCACTTCAACTGGCTCGAGCGCCCCGCCTCCTTCGCCGACATCCCGGACGCACCCTGAGGCGAGCGACGTGAGCGAGCTGCCGAGAGGCGCGACCGTACGCCGCGACGCCGGTCTCTACGGCTACGAGCGCGCCCTGCGGCGTGCCGGCATCGAGCCGGTCGCCGGCGTCGACGAGGCCGGCCGGGGTGCCTGCGCCGGCCCGCTGGTGGCGGGCGCGTGCATCCTGCCCGGCGGCAGGGCCGGCGTCGTGCCCGGCCTGGCCGACTCCAAGCTGCTCACCGAGCGGGCCCGCGAGCGCGCCTACGACCAGGTCGTGCGCCGCGCCACGGCCTGGTCGGTGGTCGTGGTCTCCCAGGAGGAGTGCGACCGCCTCGGCATGCACGTGGCCAACGTCGAGGCGCTGCGCCGGGCGGTGGCCCTGCTCGACGTGCGTCCCGCGTACGTGCTCACCGACGGCTTCCCGGTCGACGGCATCGGGGTGCCCGGGCTGGCGATGTGGAAGGGCGACCGCGTGGCGGCGTGCATCTCGGCGGCGTCGGTGCTGGCCAAGGTCACCCGCGACCGGATCATGTGCGACCTCGACGGCGACTGGCCGGCGTACGACTTCAAGACGCACAAGGGCTACATCACCGACGAGCACACCGCGGCGCTCACCCGGCACGGGCCCTCGCCGGTGCACCGCATGCGCTTCGTCAACGTACGCCGTGCCGCCGGGCTCGAGCCCGTGCCACCGGTGCAGAATGGGCGGGACCACCACGAGGAGGAGACACCATGAGCGCCGAGGATCTCGAGAAGTACGAGACCGAGATGGAGCTCACCCTCTACCGCGAGTACCGAGACGTGGTGTCCATCTTCAAGTACGTCGTGGAGACCGACCGCCGGTTCTACCTCTGCAACCAGGTCGACGTGAAGGCGCGCACCGAGAACGGCGACGTGTTCTTCGAGGTCTCGATGAGCGACGCGTGGGTGTGGGACATGTACCGCCCGGCCCGCTTCGCCAAGAACGTCAAGGTGCTGACGTTCAAGGACGTCAACGTCGAGGAGCTGGCTGCGGCCGACATCGAGCCACCCAAGGACTGAGCTCCGGCTGTGCCTGTTCGGCCGAATCGCTGCGCGGGATCACGAACGCCCTTAATCTCGCGGTGGAAGAGAGCCACCAGGTTGAGGAGATCACCGTGGGACGACGGTGTCGTGGTCGAGCGATGCGCACGGAGCGCGGCGCGGCAGCGGTGGAGTTCGCGCTGGTCGTGCCCATCCTGCTTCTTCTCGTCTTCGGCATCGTCCAGTACGGCTTGTTCTTCTACTCGATGCAGAGCGGGACGTCCGCGGTCGGCGAGGCCGTGCGCCGAGTGTCCGTGGGGGACTGCACGAACGTCGCCGACCTCAAGACCTTCCTGAAGAACCGCCTGGGAGCGGCCACGACGGCCGATTCAGCCGGTCTTGCCCCGGTCGTGACGTACACCAAGGCAGATGGCACCTCCGGGTACGAGGTCGGCGGCAAGGTGAGCGTCGAGCTCACCTATCCCGCCTTGGACATCGGCCTGCCGTTCGTCCCGCTGCCGGACGACGGGAACGTGATCCGTACGTACGTGGCCCGGGTCGAGGACACCGCAGCCAGCGTCGGGGGCTGCTCGTGAAGCGTCGCCGCGACGACGAGTCGGGCGCGATCGCCGTCGTCGTCGGCTTCATGATGCTGGTGCTGCTGAGCGTCACGGCCCTCACCGTCGACCTCGGCGTGGCGTGGGTCCAGAAGCGTGACGTGCAGAAGGTCGTGGACTTCGCCACGCTGGCCGGTGCATCCGGCACGAACCTGCCGGGCACGCTCAACGGCACGTGCAGCAACCAGTACAACGGACCACGCGCTGCGGCCTCGGATCGGGCGGTGCTGGACGTCGCCCTCCACTTGGTGGCGGACGAATGGGCTGTCATCCCGACGGCCACGACTCTCACCGACTGCAAGCTCGACAACGGGGAAGTGGTCTACGGCACGTTGTCAGCGGCCGCCATCCCCACGCTTGCCTATGACAAGAGCATGCTGACAGTGGTGAGCCCGGCCAGGCACGTGCCGTTCGGCCTGGCGGCAGCCTTGGGGGTCAACGGCACCTCGGTCCACGGACGCGCCACGGCCGCGGTCGGCACCCCGGGCTCGGAGAAGGTGTTTCCGGCGTTCGCCACCGATGGGTGCGACTGGGGCCAGCGGACGATCTTCGCGCCCGCGGGAAGCACGACCGGCCCCGCCTTCACCCCCGACCTGAAATACTCGTCCGACAAGAACTTCACCAGCTTCGATCTCTCCGTCGAGAATCCCTCACCCGACGCGGTCCCGGTCGATCCGGCCCCCACGACGGTCACCATCACGGGAACAGGTCTCCTCTCCGTCCTGAAGATCGGCTTCTTCAAGGAGGACCCGTCCCTCGAGCCGTTGGAGATCGCCAAGGCTTCGTTCGACACGCAGACGGCCACCAGAATCACGGTGACGCTTCCGGACGACCTGCCCGGTCTCACGGGGGCCGCCGGGCTCTGGTGGGTGCGTGTCTATGCGCCCAAGGCCAGCGCCTCGGACACGACGAAGCAATGGTCCGAGGTCCGATCGGGCAGCACCCTGAAGACCATCCCCTTCGAGGTCGGGGAGAGCTTCCTGCGCTGCGCCGGAGTGGCTTCAGGTTCCTTCGGCGACATCATCCTGCCGCGCAACGACGTGGTCAGCAGCAACTGGACGCCCATGAACATCGCCAAGAACCTGGACCCGGGACCGCCGAGACTGAGCCTGAACACCTATCCCGGGTCGCCCACCACGGTCTTCGGTACGAGCACGGCCCCAAACCGTTGCACCGAGGCCGACCCTCGCACCATCTACTCCACGGTGACAGGTTCTCCGGTCCTCAAAGCCAACACCAACTGCCTTGACAACGGCACCGGCCTCACCGCGAACGTGGCCACGTCGGGACTCATCTCCGGCGTCAGGTCTGGCGCGGACGTCCTCGCCAAGGGCCGCCTAGACACTGGAGTGGGCACCACCTGTGCCCCCCTGCGGTCGGTCTCTGTGACGGGGCCATCCGCCACCTTCCTCATCAACGACGACCGGCTCACCTGTTTCATGAGCCCGGGGGTGACGGTCGGGATGATCGCCTCGAAGTCCTACTCCGGGGGTCCCGTGGTCTCGTGCGCGATCTTCGACTCGCCCCGCTTCTTCTACCAGCCGGTGTTCCAGGTGCGTCCCGAAGGCGGCTCCGACCACCACACGGTCGTCGACTTCCGCCCCGCCTTCGTCTCTGAGCAGGGCTCCGCAGCGCAGCACGGTGACAGTGCGACGCCCAACAACGGCGTGACGATGGACGGTGGCCAAATCAAGCAGCTGGACGTGATCTTCTTCCACCCCGAGGCGCTGCCCAAGGACTGCCCCACGGGGTTCGGCCCGCTGCTGGGTGGAACGACGAGCCGATCCGTCCGACTCGTCGACTGAGCGAGAGATCCAGGGGCTGGCGCGACGCCGGTCTGCGGTCCTCGACGTCCGGTCTCGGGAACCACATCGCCGGGGAGCCGGCCGCAGAACCGGCCGCATGGCGTCCACAGGACATGCGGCCTGGGGTTCGTCCACAGTCGTCGGTGCGCTGCCCCAACGACGTCGGTGAGAGGCGTGAGGCTGCGGTGAGGAGGTCACCCCATGACTCGAGCACACCCAGACACCCCGGCACCGACACACCGCACCGCACCCCCCACCCGCAACGGCGCCCTCGGCGCCTACGGCGAGACCCTCGCCGCCCGGCACCTCGTCGCCGGCGGCATGGTGCTGCTCGACCGCAACTGGCGCTGCGCAGGCGGCGAGGTCGACCTGCTGCTGCGCGACGGCGACGTGCTGGTGGCCTGCGAGGTCAAGACCCGCAGCAGCCTGGCCTGCGGCACCCCGCACGAGGCCGTCGACGCCGGCAAGGTCGCGCGGCTGCGGCGGGTGGCCGAGCAGTGGGTGGCGGCGCAGTCGGCGTCTCCGCACGACATCCGGGTCGACCTGGTCGCCGTCCTGCGCCCGCCACGGGGTCCGTCGGTCCTCGAGCACGTGGCGGGGGTCGGCTGATGCCCTTCGCCACCACCCACACCGTCAGCCTGCAGGGCTCGGTCGGCCACCTGATCGAGGTGCAGGCCGACGTCTCGGCCGGGGTCGTGGGCATGACGGTCGTGGGGCGTCCCGACGCCACCCTCAACGAGGCGCGCGACCGCGTGCGGATGGCGATCGCCAACTCGATGCTGGTGTGGCCCTCGACCCGGCGCGTCACCATCCTCCTCGCCCCGGCCGACCTGCCGAAGAGCGGCACCCACTTCGACCTGGCGATGGCCGTGGCGATCAAGGCCGCCGAGGCGCTCGTGCCGGCCGAGGCCCTCCAGCACACCGTGTTCATCGGCGAGCTCACGCTGTCGGGCGGCCTGCGGTCGGTGCCCGGAGTCCTCCCGATGGTCATGGCGGCCGCCCAGCGGGGAGCACGTCGGGTGTTCGTCCCGGAGCCGCAGGTGCGCGAGGCGGCGATGGTGCCCGGGATGGAGGTCTTCGGCGTCCGCTCCCTCGCCCAGGTCTTCAGCGTGCTGAACGGCGACGACGTGCCGGAGGCACCGCCAGTGGCGCCGATGTCGGGCGCCCGGCTGCTGTCGTGGCGCGGCCAGCACCAGCGCGCCGAGACGGACCTGGCCGACCTGGTCGGCATGGCCGACACCAAGTACGCCGTCGAGGTGGCCGCCGCCGGCGGGCACCACCTGCTGCTCTCCGGCCCGAAGGGCGCCGGCAAGACCACGATCGCCGAGCGCATCCCCTCCGTGCTGCCCGACCTCACCGCGGAGGAGGCGCTCGAGCTCACGGCGATCCACTCGCTGGCGGGTGCGCTCGAGCCGAGCGACGACCTCATCCGTCGCCCTCCCTACTACGCGCCGCACCACGACGCCAGCAAGGCCAGCCTGCTGGGGGGCGGCACCGGCCGGGTGCGCCCCGGCGCCGTGAGCCGTGCCCACTGCGGCGTGCTGTTCCTCGACGAGTTCCCGCTGTTCCGCACCGACGTCGTGGAAGCGCTGCGGGAGCCGCTGGAGAGCGGCGCCGTCACCATCGCCCGCGGGGAGGAGATCTCCACGTTCCCGGCCCGCGGCATGGTGGTCCTGGCCGCCAACCCCTGTCCCTGCGGCGACTACTCCCCGTCGGTGCCGAGCAGCAGGTGCACCTGCCACGAGGCCGCACGCCGCGGCTACCGGCAGAAGCTCACCGGCCCGATCGCCGACCGCATCGACGTCGTCCGCCACGTCGAGCCACCGCCGCGGCACGGTGCCTCCGACGCGTTCGCGCTCCGGGAGACGTCCGAGCGGGTCCGCCGTCGGGTGACCCTGGCGCGCGAGCGGCAGGCCGAGCGCTATGCCGGCCGTGGCTTCCGGCTGAACAGCCAGGTGCCGGGCCACCTGCTCGAGTCCGACTGGCCGTTGGAGGCGCCCGGCCGCAGCTGCATCGACGACGAGCTCTACGCCGGCCGGCTGACCCGACGGGGTGCCGTCCGGGTGCACCGGCTCGCGCTCACGGTCTCCGACCTGCGCGGTCTCGAGCGACCCGGGCTCGAGGAGGTGCGGGTGGCCCTCCACCTGCGCACGGGCGAGCCGCTCCAGCTCCCGGCCCTGGGGCGTTCCGGATAACCC
>NZ_CADCUP010000058.1 GCF_902805925.1 uncultured Nocardioides sp. | reverse complement strand
AGGAAGAAGAGGCACAGCAGGAGCCAGACGTTGTCCATCCTCACGGCCGCCTGCACCCAGAACAGGCCGCTGGTGACGATGAGGCCCACCGTGGTGACCACCAGCAACGTGCGGCGGTCGAAGACGTCGGCCAGCGCGCCGCCGTACAGGCCGAAGACGACGAGCGGCACGAGGCCGAAGACGCCGGTGAGCCCGACGTACGCCGAGGAGCCGGTCTCAGCGTAGATCTGCGCGGGCACCGCCACGACGGTCAGCTGGGCGCCGATGACGGTGATGATGTTTGCGAGCCAGAGCCGGCGGAAGTGCGGCTCCTTCAGCGGACGGGTGTCGGCGACCAGGCCACGCAGCTGCACGCGAGGACGATACGGGGCGGTGCCGACGGCTCATCCGGGCAGGCTGGACCGCGCGAGGGACAGGGCGCGCCGGTCGAGCAGGTCGTCGACGTCGAGCGCGCCCTCGTGGGTGACCCCGCAGACCAGCTCGGCCAGCGTCGAGGTCGTCCTGCGTCAGCCGGCGGTAGGTCCACCATCGTGTCGTGTGGGCGCTTAGCATGAAGCCGTGGGCGTCTCGATGACCGCCACCCTCGAGTTGGGGCTGCGCCGGGCCCGAGGGGCGGCGGTGCTGAGCGGCCTGGGCGGCACCCCGCTGGGTGAGGAGCCGGGCCGGGCGTCCGTGGGCGTCCGACTGCTGCGGGCCGTCAAGGACTCGCGCGATCCCGCGGGCGTGCTGAACCCCGGGGTGCTGGTCCCGTGAGACGCTCCTTCACCTTCCTGGTGAACCCGGCCTCCGGCGGCGGTGCCGCCCCCGAGGCGGTCGTGCCCGTGGCCCGGCTGCTCCGCGACGCCGGCGCCGAGGTGGAGGTGACCTACTCTCCGGGGCCGCACGCGATGCGGTCGCTGGCCGCCAAGGCCGTGGTGCGCGGTGACGTCGTCGTGTCGGTCGGCGGCGACGGCATGCTCTCCTCGCTGGCCGGCGAGGTCGGCGAGCTCGGCGGGACGCTGGGCATCGTGCCGGCCGGCCGGGGCAACGACTTCGCCCGGATGCTCGGGCTGCCGGGCACGCCGTCCGGTCTCGCGGAGGTGCTGCTCACCGGAGCTCCGCGCACCGTCGACCTCCTGTGCGTCGGCGACCGGCTGGTCGTCGGTTCCGTCTACGCCGGCGTCGACGCCCGGGCGGCGGCCATCGTGGACCGGGCCACGAGGGTGCCGCGGGTGCTGCAGTACCCGCTCGCCGCCGTGCGGGCGCTCGCGACGTACACGCCGGCCCGCTACCGCCTCGACCTCGACGGTGCGGTCCGCGAGCACGTGGCCGCGACCGTCGTGGTGGCCAACTCGGCGTACTACGGCAAGGGCATGCGGATCGCCCCGGATGCCGACGTCGACGACGGCCTGCTCGACGTCGTCGTCATCGAGGCCGCCTCCCGGGTGGCCCTGGTGCGCGCCCTCCCCAGCGTGTACGACGGCTCGCACGTCCTGCGGCCGGAGGTGACCGTGCTCCGAGGTCGCCGGGTCGAGGTCTCCGCTGCCGGGCGAGACCCCGTGCCGGTCGGCGCCGACGGCGAGCCGCTCGGTGCGCTGCCTGCCCTCAGGGACGCGCCGCTGGTGGTGGAGGTGCGGCCGGGGGCGTTGTCGGTCCTGGTGCCGGGCCCGGTGTGACCGGCCGAGCTTCTTGCTGGAACGTTCGTACAAAGCGCGTTGTACGAACGTTCCAGCAACCGATCAGCTCCTCCCCGACGCCACCACGAACCCCGCCGCCACCACGGCGGTGGCACCCATCACCGGCCAGAGCAGGCCGGGCGAGGCGTCGTAGATGACCGTGCCGATGGGCGCGGCCAGCATCGTGCCGCTCGTGGCGGCGCCGGTGTAGAGGCCCTGGTACTGCCCGACGAGGTGGTCGGGCGCCGCGTCGAGCACGTGCGCGGTCGCCGTGGTCTTGTAGAGGATCTCGCCGGCGGTGAGCACCGCCATCGCGGCGACCACGGAGAGCGCCGTGACCGGCAGCCCGAACATCGCCGTGCCGACGCCGACCAGCGCGTAGCCCGTCGCGATGACCGGGTACGCCGAACGCCGGCGCAACCGCTGCGTCGCCGGGATCTCGAGCAGCAGGATCAGGCCCGAGCCCACGGCGATCACCGAGGCGTAGAGGCCCACCGGCGCACCGGAGTCACGCAGGTGGAGCGGCAGGGTCGAGTACAGCTGCCGGTAGACGATGTCGACGAGCACCACGCCCACGAGCAGCACCAGCAGCGACCGGTCCGTGCGGACCGCCCGCCAGAGCCCGGGCCGAGGTGCGGTGTCCACGGCGGCCGTGGGCTCCTCCCGGGGCAGGGTCCGGCTCAGTGCCACCCGGATCGCCAGCACCGCCAGCCCGTCGAGCACGAACAGCGCGTCGTAGCTCCAGGTGCTGACCAGCGCCCCGAGCAGCGGCCCGATGACGAAGCCGGCGTTGGACGCCGCGCGGTTGATCGCCACCGCCGAGCGCCGGTCGCCCCGCGGCACCGCCATGGCCGTCAGGGCGCCGGTCGAGACGCCGCCGGTGGCACTGCGGTAGGCCGCGACAGGCAGGGCCAGCGCCATCAGCCACACCGGTAGCCACGGC
>NZ_CADCUP010000057.1 GCF_902805925.1 uncultured Nocardioides sp. | reverse complement strand
GGCGTACTCGAAGGAGTCGGTCCACTCGCCCTTGGACCAGAAGTCGCGGATCTTGTGCGCCTCGCGCCGCATGCCCAGCCGCTCGCACAGCGCGGCCGAGCGGTGGTTGCGGGCGTCGAGGAGCGCGTAGACGCGGTGGCAGCCGTAGTGCTCGAAGGCGAGGTCGAGCAGCGCCGCCGCCGCCTCGGTCGCGATGCCCCGACCGGCCGCGTCGGGGTGGACGACCCACCCCACCTCGGCCATGGACCACGACGGCTCCTGGAGCATCAGCACCACGTCACCGACCACCCGGCCGTCGAGCTCGATCAGAAGCTTGAGCCGGTGGTCCTCGACGGTGTTGGCGCGCACGTGGTCCTCGCCCGCCCGGGGCGTCCAGGGATCGGTCAGCAGGTACGCCGCCACGTCGGGGTCGCCGTAGTAGGACTGGAGCGCGGCGGCGTCGCCCGGGTGGGTCCGCCGCAGCACCAGCCGCTCGGTGTGCAGCGGAAGGTCGGGCAGACGCGGGGTGAGGTGGTCCCGGCGTACGTCGTGGACCCACACCTCGGCCGGGAGCGGCCCGCCGAGGCGCAGCCGGTCGTAGTCGGTCATCGGCAGCAGGATGCGGTCGAGCCCCGCCACCGCCTCGCCCAGGGAGCCGCGGGCGACGGGGTCGCGGGGATCGGCCTCCAGCCGGAGGATCGCCGCCTCGATCTGCTCGATGTGACCGGTCCTCTGCCGGATCCGCAGGGGGGTCACGGTCTGGAGGCAGACGTACCTGCCGCTCAGGTAGGCCGCCCACTCCTCCTCGGCCGTGGCCCGGTCCGCGTCGTCCCAGTGGCTGGTGAACCAGGCGTGCAGGCGCTCCACGCCGCCGGCCCAGCCGACCGGGTCCCGCAGGTCGGCGGGCACCATCGGCGTGCCGTCGGAGAGGTAGTACGACGGCAGCGGGAGCGACCCGGCCTCGATCAGCGCCAGCACGTCGGTCCCGGCGGGCACGAAATGTGCGCGCACGTAGGTGTCGTCGGCCTCGGTCATCGGGTGGTCGCCGTTGACGTCGCGGTAGCGACGGTGAACGGACTCGCTCATCGGACCAGCTCCCAGGTGGTGATCGCGCACAGCAGCAGGCACACGCCCGCCCCCACGAAGTGCAGCACGTGGAGGGGGATCCAGCGCAACAGGGTTCGTCCGGCGACCACGGCCAGCCCGCTCACCGCCAGCAGCGCCCCGAGCGCGCCCACGAACACGCCGACCGGCTCCTCGTACCGCGCCACCAGCGACAGGGTGAGCAGCTGCGAGAGGTCGCCCCACTCGGCGGCGAAGAGCACCAGGAAGCTGGCCGCGATCACCTTGACGCCGTGCACGTCGCCGGCGCGGGCGGCGTACTCGTCGCCGTCGACGGCCGCCGCGTGCGAGCGTCCCTCGCGGAGGAGGATGACCGCGCCGACCAGGAACATGAGCGCGGCGACACCCTGCACGACGTCCCGCGGCAGGTACGACGCGGCGTGCCCGAGTCCCACCGCGACGCCGGTCTGCACGGCGAAGGCGAGGCCGACGCCGATCCAGACGAGGAACGGGCGGTACCTCGTGCTCAGGACCAGCGTGGCGAGGAACGTCTTGTCGGGCAGCTCGACCACGAAGATGGCGGCGAAGGCGAGGCCCACCACGGTGGGCTCCATCTCAGCGTCCCTCGATCGCGGCCCTCGTCGCGGCGATCGCGTCGGCCAGCACCTCGCTGACCGGCCGGTCGAGGGCCTCGGCGGCGCGCACGACGTCGTCGTACTCGGGCTGGGCGTTGACCAGCTCGCCGTGGTGGCGGGCGAGCTTGACCGCGACCGTGCGACCGCCCACCTCGACGGCGATCATCTCTCGGTCGAGCGCGTGCTTGTCGAGCGGGATCTCGCGTACGCCGATGGTCGAGGTGTGGCGGAAGATCGCCGCGCGCACGGGCTCCGCGAGGTCGCCCCGCACGAGCACGCTGAGCGTGTGCGCCGGACGGCCCTTCTTCATCAGGATCGGCGTGAGCCAGGCGTCGGACGCGCCCGCCGCCAGCAGGGCGGCGATGACCTGCGGCCACAGCCGCGGGTCGAGGTCGTCGATGTTGGTCTCGACGAGCAGCGGGGTGGCGGGCTGCTCGGCCGTCTCGCCCACGAAGAGCCGCAGCACGTTGGCGTGCCCCTGCGGGTCACGACCGCCGGCGCCGACGCCGATCGCCGTGCTGGTCATGGGCGGCTGGGGACCCCACCCGGTGGCGAGGGTCGTGAGGAGGGCCGCGCCGGTCGGCGTGCACAGCTCCATCGCGGGCGCACCCTCCGGGCCGGCGTACGACGGCACGCCGCGCAGCAGCTCGGCGACCGCCGGCGGAGGCACCGGCAGGGTGCCGTGGGCGCCGCGCACGCTGCCCGATCCGACGGCCACCGGCGAGACGGTCACCGCGTCGCTCCCGAGCCACACGAAGCCGGCACTGGCGCCCACCACGTCGGCGATCGCGTCCAGGGCGCCGACCTCGTGGAAGGAGACGCCCATCGGGTCGGTGCCGTGGACGGTCGCCTCGGCGACCGCGAGGCGCTCGAAGACGGCGAGCGCCAGCCGGCGCACGGCGTCGTCGAGGTCGGCCTCCGAGATCAGGGTGCGGATGTCGCGCCAGGCGCGGTGGTGCTCGGAGTCGTCGATCCCGACGTGGCAGCGGGTCGCCGCGAAGCCGTTGCGCTGCACCTGCTCGACGCGCAGGGTGACGGGCTCCGGCGCGACCGCGTCGACGGCGCGCTGCACGACGTCGAGAGGCACCCCCGCCCCGACCAGCGCCCCGAGGAGCATGTCGCCGCTGGCGCCCGAGGAGGCGTCGACCCACAGCGTGCTCACGCGTGCGCCCGCCGCGCCACCCGGGCGGCGAAGACGCCGGCGCCGTAGCCGTTGTCGATGTTGACCACCGTCACCCCCGGCGCGCAGGAGTTGAGCATCGCGAGCAGGGCGGCGACGCCGCCCAGGCTGGCGCCGTAGCCGACGCTGGTGGGCACCGCCACGAGCGGGACGCCGGTCAGGCCGCCCACGACCGAGGGGAGCGCGCCTTCCATTCCCGCCACCACGACCAGGCAGTCGGCGCGCTCCAGGTCGTCGCGGACCGCGAGCAGCCGGTGCAGGCCGGCGACCCCCACGTCGGTGACGAGGTGGACGCCCGCGCCGTGCACCTGGGCCGTCAGGGACGCCTCCCGGGCCACCGGGCCGTCGGAGGTGCCGGCCGCCACGACGGCCACCAGGCCGCGTGGCTCCGGCAGGTCACCGAGGACGGCGCAACGCGCCTCCGCGTCCACGCGCGCGCCCATGGCCGTGCACGCCGCCTGCGCCTCGGGGGAGAGGCGGGTCGCCAGGATCGCGCGGTCGCGATGGCGCTCGGCCAGCGTGCCGAGGATCGAGGTGACCTGCTCCGGCGTCTTGCCGGCGCCGTACACGACCTCCGGGTCACCGGTGCGGTGCGCCCGGTCGAGGTCGACACGGGCGAACCCGAGGTCGGCGGTGCGCGGGTCGGGCTCGGTCACCCGAGAAACCTACTCGGCGGGAGCCGTTGCGGGTGTCGGTGGTGGGGTGTTGTGTGGGCGGTGGGGTCGGTCCGCACACACGAGGAGGCACGATGGCCAGGTTCGACAGCTATCCGCAGGGCACGCCCAGCTGGATCGAGCACAGCGGGCCCGACCCGGAGGCGTCCAAGCAGTTCTACGCCGGCCTGTTCGGCTGGCAGTACGACGACCGGCCGATGCACGACGGCGAGACCGTGATCGGCACCTACTCCATGGCCCGGGTCGAGGGCGACGTCGTCGCGGGGCTGAGTCCGCGGTTCGGGCAGGACGCCGACAGCGACGCCTCCTGGGGCGTCTACCTCGCCGCCGACGACGTGGACACGGCGGTGGCGCGGGCGCGGGAGGCCGGTGGCCGGGTCGAGGTCGAGCCGGTCGACGTCGGCGAGGAGGGCCGGATGGCGTGGGTGCACGACCCGGTGGGCGCCCTGGTCGGGCTGTGGCAGGGCAGGTCCTTCGCCGGCTCCCAGCGCGCCAACGAGCACGGCACCACCACCTGGAACGAGCTGGTCACGGGAGAGGGCGAGCGGGCGCTGCCGTTCTACGAGGCCGTCCTCGGCGTCACCGCCGGCGTCGTGCCGATGGGCGACGGCGCGGAGCCCTACACGACCCTCGAGGTGCAGGGCCGCTCCGTCGGAGGCATCATGGCGCCGCACGGCGACGGCGAGCCTGCGCACTGGAACGTCTACTTCCACGTCGACGACGCCGACGAGGCGGCGCGGCGGACCGTCGAGCTGGGCGGTCAGCAGGTCGTGGCGCCCTTCGACGTGCCGGGGATCGGGCGGATGGCGGCGATGGCCGACCCGCAGGGGGCGAGGTTCAACCTGATGCAGCCGCCCGCGGAGTGAGGGTCAGACCGTGCGGTCGGGCGAGGCGGGGTAGACGCCGAGGATCTTCACGTCGGTGGTGAAGAACGCGAGCTCCTCGAGCGCGTTGCGCACCGGCGTGTCCTCGCGGTGCCCGTCGACCTCGGCGAGGAACTGGGTGGCGGTGAAGCGGCCGTCGACCATGTAGCTCTCGAGCTTGGTCATGTTGACCCCGTTGGTCGCGAAGCCGCCGAGCGCCTTGTAGAGCGCGGCGGGGAGGTTGCGCACGTTGAAGATGAACGAGGTGACGACCGGGCCCTCGCCGCGCGGCGCCTCGACGTAGTCGCGCGAGAGCACCACGAAGCGGGTGGTGTTGTGGTCCTCGTCCTCGACGTCCTCGCGCAGCACCGTCAGCCCGTAGATCTCGGCGGCCAGGGCGGGCGCGAGCGCGGCCTGGGTGACGTCGTTCGCCTCGGCGATCTCGCGGGCCGCGCCGGCGGTGTCGCCGGAGACCAGCGGGGTGAGTCCGAGCTCCCGGATCACCTTGCGGCACTGGCCGAGCGCGTGCACGTGGCTGTGCACCGTCTTGATGGTGTCCTCGCTCGCGCCCTCGATCGCCATCAGGTGGAACTGGATGCGCAGGAAGTGCTCGGCGACGATGTGGAGGTCCGAGCCCGGCAGGAAGTGGTGGATGTCGGCGACCCGGCCGGCGAGCGAGTTGTCGATGGGGATCATCGCCAGCTCCGCCTCACCGCCCTCGACGGCGGCGAAGACGTCCTCGAACGACGCGCACGCCACGGCCTCCCAGTCGGGGTGGTGCTGCCGGCACACGATGTGGGAGTTGGCGCCGGGCTCGCCCTGGTAGGCGATCCGGCGTGGGGTCGCTGAGGTGCTCCCGCGTGTCGTCACGCACGCATTTTCCCACGCCGCCGGAGCGTGCGGCCCGGTGCGCCCGGCGTACGGTCATAGAGTCCGCACCGTGCCCATGGTCCCCGACAACCTGACCGCCTCCCTCGCCCTGCTCGTGGCGGTCATCGCCCTCGTGCTCGCCGTGCTCGCGCTGCGCCGGGGCGCCTCGGCCCGCGGCTCAGGCCCCGACGCGCTGCCCGAGGACGTCGTCGGACTGCGCCGGGAGGTCGCGGCGCTGAAGGCCGAGACCCGCACGGCGCTGCGCCACCTCGCGGTGGTGCGGTACGACGCGTTCGGCGACATGGGCGGCCACCTCTCGTGGTCGGTGGCCCTGCTCGACGACGCCGGCGACGGCGTCGTGCTGAGCTCCATCCACGGGCGCAGCGACGCCCGCACCTACGCCAAGAGCATCTCCGGCTGGACGTGCGAGCAGCAGCTGTCGCCGGAGGAGGACGAGGCCATCGCCCACGCCCGCCCGTGAGCGCGCGGCCTCACCCGTAGCGGTGGGTGCGGGTGTCGGACCGTGACGGAGAGCGGCTGCGGGGGTAGGTTCAGGCCGCATCCGCGCGACCGCGGACGGCCATCCCTGAAGGAGACATCATGAACACTCGTACCATCGCCATCGCTGCTCTGGTCATCGCGGTCATCCTGGTGATCGTCCTGTTCGTCGTCTGACACGTCGTCGCGCGGGCGCTCGTGCGGGACGAGCGTCAGCGCGGGACGCGGACGAGCAACCGCCCGTGGACGCACTCCATGCGCAGCTCGCGCCCGGGGCCGATCGAGTCGCCGTCGAGCTGGCGGGGCGTGTCCAGTGCCGCCCGCAGCACGACGCTCGCGCCCTTCACCCGCATGATCAGGTCGTCGGTGGACGTGCTCCTCGACAGCACCCGCGCCGCCAGCGGGATCCACGACACGAAGCGCTGCGGGTGGAGGATCACCACGTCGAGCACACCGTCGTCGATCGCGGCGTCGGGCAGCAGCGGCATCCCCGCCTGGAGGTAGCCGACGTTGCCGACCACGACGGTGCGGGCACGGTGCCGGGTGAAGTCCCCGCCGTCGACGGACACCTCGAAGCGCACGGCCGGGAACATCAGTGACTTGAAGCCGGAGAACACGTAGGCGATCCAGCCGACCTTCCGCTTGAACTCCTCGTTGACGCCCTCCATGAGCGCGGCGTCGAAGCCCATGCCCGCCATCACCATGAAGTGGGTGTCCTCGATGCCGTCGCCGCTGACGTCGACGAGGTCGATGGCACGGTCCTGGCCGTTGAGCCCGACGTCGATCGCCGAGCGCAGGTAGAGCGGGATGTCGAGGTTGCGGGCCAGGAGGTTGCCCGTGCCCGCCGGGATGATGCCGACGGGGATGCCGGTGCCGGCCAGCTCGGCGCAGACCTCGCGCACCGTGCCGTCGCCGCCGCAGACGAGCACCAGGTCCGCGCCCGCCGCCGAGGCGGCGTGCGCCATCCCGGTGCCGGGGTCCTCCACGCTGGTGTAGTGCCAGGTCGGCTCGTGCCACCCCGACTCCCGAGCCATCGCCGAGACGAGCGAGCGGAACTGGCCGACGTCCTCGACCTTGATCGGGTTGAGCACCACCGCCAGCCGGCGTTCGGAGGTGTAGACCTCCGGCAGCGGGTCGGCCGCGATCGAGATCGGGCGGGGACGCGGATCGAGGACCACCTGCACGAGCAGCGCGACCGAGAGGCCCAGCAGCGACCCGGCGATGACGTCGGTGGGGTAGTGCCGGCCGAGCAGGACCCGGTCGAGGCACACCACGAACCACAGCACGACGCACGCCGCCAGGGCGAGGCGCCGCTGGTTCGCGCGGCGCACGAACATCCAGGTGAGCACGACCAGGATCGCGGTGAAGGCGGCGATCGACGAGGCGTGCCCCGAGGGGAAGGACTTGCTGGCCAGCAGGCCCGTGGCGTCCTGCCACTCGGGCCGGCCCCGGCCCAGCCACAGCTTGAGGCCGGTCGTCGCGGCCGACGTCACGGCCATCACGACCAGGACGTACGCCGCGGCCCACCGGTGCTTGCGCAGCCACAGCGCACCCGCGAGCAGCAGGGTGAGGATCGTCATGCCGATGGTGGCGAAGGCACGCTCGAGCCCCCGCAGCAGCACCTGCAGCCAGCCGTGCTCGTCGGCCCAGTCCTCGGCGCGGCGGCCGAAGGTGTCCAGCCCGCCGAGCGGCGAGCGGTCGCCGGTGACCAGGAAGGCCAGCACGGCCAGCAGGACCAGGCTCAACCCGGCCCAGGTCAGCAGGCGGGCACGGGATCGTTCGGTCACGAGCCGAAGTATGCCGCCCGGCCCGTGCCGCGTCCGCATCGCACGCGAGGGCTGCCCCGGCTCCCCGACGAGGCCGGGCCGCAGCCCGGCGGTGGGAGCAACCGCCCCCGGGGCATCGCCTGGCCGGCGTACGTCGCCAGGGTGGAGGACGCCGCAACCGCCGCGGCGGAGCGGGCCGGCGGATAGCCTGTCCGCATGATCGATCCCCGGCTGCTGCGAGAAGAACCCGACCGCGTGCGCGCCGCCCTGGCCAAGCGCGGCCTGTCCGGCGAGGTGGTCGACCGTGCCCTCTCCGCCGACGCGGCGCGCCGCGAGGCGATCGGTGACTTCGAGGCCAAGCGCGGTGAGCAGAAGTCGCTCGGCAAGCTGGTCGCGAAGGCGCAGGGCGAGGAGAAGCAGGAGCTGCTGGCCCGGACGCGGGCGCTGGCCGCCGTGGTGAAGACGGCGGAGGCAGCCCAGAGCGCCGCGGAGGAGCAGTGGCGCTCGGTGATCATGGAGATCCCCGCGCTCGCCGCCGAGGAGGTGCCGGCCGGCGGTGAGGACGACTACGTCGTCCTGGAGACCGTGGGCACCCCCCGCGACTTCGCCGCCGAGGGGTTCGAGCCGCGCGACCACGTGGAGCTGGGGCGGATGCTCGGCGCGATCGACCTGGAGCGCGGGGCCAAGGTCAGCGGCAGCCGCTTCTACTTCCTCACCGGCGTCGGGGCGGAGCTGGAGTTCGCGCTGATCAACCTCGCCAACGAGCACGCCCGCGACCACGGCTTCACACAGGTGATCGCGCCCTCGATGGTCAAGCCGCGGGCGATGGAGGGCACCGGCTTCCTCGGGCAGGCCGCCGACGACGTCTACCGGATCGAGGGCGAGGAGATGTACCTCGTCGGCACCTCCGAGGTGCCGATGGCGGCCTACCACTCCGACGAGATCCTCGACGCCGAGACGCTGCCCCGCCGCTACGCCGCCTTCAGCCCCTGCTTCCGCAAGGAGGCGGGCTCGCACGGCAAGGACACCAAGGGCATCATCCGGGTGCACTGGTTCGACAAGGTGGAGATGTTCGTCTACTCCTCGCTCGAGGACGCCGAGGCGGAGCACCGGCGCCTGCTGTCGATCGAGAAGGCCTTCCTCGACAAGCTCGAGCTGGCCTACCAGGTGATCGACACCGCGGCCGGCGACCTCGGCCTGAGCGCGACTCGCAAGTTCGACTGCGAGGCGTGGATCCCCACCCAGGGCAAGTACCGCGAGCTCACCTCGACGTCCAACTGCACCGACTTCCAGGCGCGGCGCCTCGACATCCGCGGCCGGTTCGAGGGCGGCACCGGCCCGGTGGCCACCCTCAACGGCACGCTGTGCGCCGTGCCGCGCGCCATCGTGGCGATCCTGGAGACCCACCAGCGGGCCGACGGCTCGGTACGGGTGCCCAAGGCGCTCCAGACCTGGCTCGGGCGAGACGTGCTGGAACCCCTCCGTTGAGCGCGCCCGGCTCACCGGGGTGGCAGCCACGGATGGTCGCCCTCGACATCGACGGCACCCTGCTGAAGTGGGTGGAGGGTGCCGGCCAGGCCTACGAGCAGATCCCGCCGGCCGTCCAGGAGGCGGTCGACGCCGTCGTCGACGCCGGGGCGCACGTGGTGCTCAGCTCCGGTCGGTCGCCGCACGGCATGACCGGGATCGCCGACCTGCTGAAGATCCCCCGCGCGGACGCCGACGACCTGTGGATCGTCGCCTCCAACGGGGCCGTGGTCTTCCGCTACCCGCCCCTCGAGGTCGTGCACGAGCAGACCTTCGACGCGCGCCCGGCGGTGGAGGCGGTGCTGCGTGAGCACCCCGACGCGCTGGTGGCGGTGGAGGAGCGCGGGCTGGGCTACCGCGTCAACCGCCACTTCCCCCCGGGTGAGCTGTCGGGGGAGATGATCGAGACCGCGGTCGACGACATCATCGCCGGGCCGGTCAGCCGGGTGATCATCCGCGACCCGCAGGCCACCGCCGACGACTTCGTGGCGCTGGCCGCCCGGCTCGGCCTGCACGGCACCGACTACGTCGTGGGCTGGACCGCCTGGCTCGACCTGACACCGGTGGGGGTCTCCAAGGCCTCGGGCCTGGCGCTGGTCGCCGAGGAGCTCGGCGTCGACCGCGCCGACGTGCTCGCCATCGGCGACGGGCGCAACGACATCGAGATGCTGCGCTGGGCCGGCCGCGGGGTCGCGATGGGCCAGGCGGTGCAGGAGGTCCACGACGCCGCCGACCACGTCACCGACACCGTCTTCGACGACGGCGCGGCCCGCGAGATGATGCGCTGGTTCGGCGAGGGCCGCGGGTGATCCCACGCCTGGTCGCCACCGACCTCGACGGCACCCTCCTCCACTCCGACGGCACGGTCACGCCCGGCACGCGGACGGTGCTGGCCGAGCTCGACCGCCGCGGCGTCCCCGTCGTCTACGTGACCGGCCGGCCGGTGCGTTGGATGGATGCCCTGTGGGAGACCGTCGGCGGCCACGGCCTGGCCATCTGCTCCAACGGCGCGGTGGTCTACGACGTCACCGCGCGCGGCATCCGCAGCGTCCGTGAGATCCCGGCTGCCACCGTGCTCGAGGTCGGCGAGACGCTGCGCCGCGAGCTGCCGGGCACGTCGTACGCACTGGAGAGGACCAACGGCTTCGGGGTCGAGCCCGGCTTCCTGCGCCGTCACGACCGCAGGGTGCCGGAGGTGCCGGTGGCGCCGTTCGAGGATCTCCTCGACGGCACGGTCGTGAAGCTGCTGGCGCAGGTGGAGGACCTCGACCCCGAGACCTACTGGCGCCAGGTCGAGGCGCTCG
>NZ_CADCUP010000056.1 GCF_902805925.1 uncultured Nocardioides sp. | reverse complement strand
AGCGCAGCCGCCCATCTCGCGGTGGGTGCGCTCGCGCCACGAGGGGCCGGCCCCCGAGGAGCGCACCCGGATGTCGCCGGCGACCACGTTCCTCACCGGCCTCACCGGGGTGTACGGCGGCTACTTCGGCGCCGGCTCGGGCGTGATGGCGATGGCCGTGCTCGGGCTCGGTCTCGACGTGGAGATGCGCATCCTCAACGCCCTCAAGACCGTGGCCGTGATGGCGGGCAACATCGTCGCCGGGCTCATCTTCCTGGTCATCGCCGACCTGGACTGGCGGGCCATCATGCTGCTGGGCCTCGGCTCCGTGGTGGGCGGCTACGTCGGCTCGCGGATCGGGCGCCGGATCCCGCCGACCCTGCTGCGCGCGCTCATCGTCGTCGCGGGACTCACCGCAGCGGTCGTGCTGCTGGCCTGACCGGACGGGACGTGGGGACGAACGGGCGCGCCGACCCCTGGCCGGGCCGGACCGGGAGTGCCACCATGGGCCCCACCGCCCAGGAACACGAGGTGCCCGAGATGGCCCGTACCCGCACGCGCAGCACCGTCGGCGGCAAGCCGCTCTCGCGCACGGAGGTCAGGGCCCTGGACGCCCGGTGGCGCGCGGCGAACTACGTCTCCGTGGGCCAGATCTACCTCATGGACAACCCGCTGCTGCGCGAGCCGCTGCTGCCCGAGCACGTCAAGCCACGCCTCCTCGGGCACTGGGGCACGACGCCCGGGCTCAACTTCGTCTACACGCACCTCAACCGGGTCATCCGCGCGCGCGACCTGGACCTGATGTACGTGTTCGGTCCCGGGCACGGTGGACCGGCGGCGGTGGCCGGGGCGTACCTCGACGGCACCTACAGCGAGCTCTACCCCGAGGTGGCCCTCGACGAGCGGGGCCTGCGCCGGCTCTTCACCCAGTTCTCGTTCCCGGGAGGGATCCCCAGCCACGTGGCACCCGAGACGCCCGGGTCCATCCACGAGGGCGGCGAGCTCGGCTACGCCCTGTCGCACGCGTACGGCGCCGCCTTCGACAACCCCGACCTCGTCGTGGCGGCGGTGGTCGGCGACGGCGAGGCGGAGACCGGGCCGCTGGCGACCTCGTGGCACTCCACCAAGTTCGTCGACCCGCGGCGCGACGGTGCCGTCCTGCCGATCCTCCACCTCAACGGCTACAAGATCGCCAGCCCGACCGTGCTCGCCCGGATCCACCCCGAGGAGCTCGACGCCCTGCTGCGCGGCCACGGCCACACGCCGTACGTCGTGGAGGGCGACGACCCGACCTCGATGCACCAGGCCTTCGCCGCCACCCTGGACCACTGCCTCGACGAGATCCGCGAGCTCCAGGCCGAGGCGCGGGCGGCGCGGCGGCCGGTGCCCCGTCGCCCCTGGCCGATGATCGTGCTGCGCTCCCCCAAGGGCTGGACGGGGCCGAAGGAGGTGGACGGCCAGCGGGTCGAGGGGTTCTGGCGGTCCCACCAGGTGCCGTTCGCCGACGCCCGTGGCGACGACGGCCACCGGCGCGTGCTGGAGACCTGGATGCGCAGCTATCGGCCCGACGAGCTCTTCGACGACTCCGGCGCCCCGTCCGAGCTGGTCAGCGCGCAGTCGCCGTCGGGCGTGCGCCGGATGAGCGCCAACCCGCACGCCAACGGCGGCACCCTGCTGCGGGCGCTGCGCATGCCGGACTTCCGGGACTACGCGGTCGAGGTGCCCGATCCCGGCACCGGCGCCGTGAGCGCGACCCAGGTGCTCGGCGGCTTCCTGCGCGACGTGATGGCGGCGAACGGCGACCGGTTCCGGATGTTCAGCCCCGACGAGCACAACTCCAACCGGCTCCAGGACGTGCTGGAGGTGACCGAGCGCACGTGGAACGCGCACACCGAGCCGTACGACACCCACCTGGCGCCCGACGGGCGGGTGATGGAGATGCTGTCGGAGCACACGTGCCAGGGGTGGCTCGAGGGCTACCTCCTGACCGGCCGGCACGGCCTCTTCTCCTGCTACGAGGCGTTCGT
The DNA here is from genome assembly GCF_902805925.1 of uncultured Nocardioides sp. Lineage (GTDB taxonomy): Bacteria > Actinomycetota > Actinomycetes > Propionibacteriales > Nocardioidaceae > Nocardioides. The sequence goes on along the minus strand of NZ_CADCUP010000056.1, from coordinate 8,357 downwards.
CCACATCGTCGACTCGATGTTCAACCAGCACGCCAAGTGGCTCAAGACCAGCAACGACCTCACCTGGCGCCAGCCGATCGCCTCCCTGAACTACCTGCTCACCTCGCACGTCTGGCGGCAGGACCACAACGGCTTCTCCCACCAGGACCCGGGGTTCATCGACCACGTGATCAACAAGAAGGCCGACGTGGTCAGGGTCTACCTGCCGCCGGACGCCAACACCCTGCTCTCCGTGGCCGACCACTGCCTGCGCAGCCGGCAGTACGTCAACGTCATGGTGATCGGCAAGCAGCCCGCGCTGCAGTACCTGTCCATGGACGAGGCCGTCGTCCACGCCACCAAGGGCATCGGCATCTGGGAGTGGGCCAGCACCCACCACGGCGACGAGCCGGAGGTGGTGATGGGGTGCGCCGGCGAGGTGCCCACCATGGAGGCGCTGGCGGCCGTCGACATCCTGCGCGACCACTTCCCCGACCTGCGGATCCGCTTCGTCAACGTCGTGGACCTGATGCGGCTCCAGGACGACCGCGAGCACCCGCACGGGCTCTCGGACAGCGACTTCGACGCCCTGTTCACCACCGACAAGCCGGTGATCTTCGCCTACCACGGCTATCCGTGGCTCATCCACCGGCTGACCTACCGGCGGCTCAACCACCACAACCTCCACGTCCGCGGCTTCGTCGAGGAGGGCACCACCACGACGCCCTTCGACATGACCGTCCTCAACCAGCTGGACCGCTTCGACCTCGCCATGGACGTCATCGACCGGGTGCCGCGGCTGCGCGGGGTCTCGGGGTCGGCACGCGAGGCCCTGAAGAACAAGCTGGTCGAGCACCGCATCCACGTGCGCACCCACGGCGAGGACCTGCCCGAGGTGCGGGACTGGAGCTGGTCGGCGGCACCCGGGCCGGAGGTCACCACCGAGGCCCCCGAGCGCACCGGCCCGGAGGGCTGAGGCGGATCCCGGCGGGCCGGCCTGCCGCCACCGGCCGGTCGTCAGCATCCTCAGGACACGTGATCATGTGCGCGCGCACGCCGCCGTGCTTCCCAAGCTGGAACGCGCGCTGACCGTGACCGGCATCCCCCTCACCTGGTACGACGTCCTCCTGGTCGTCGACGCCACTCCGGACCGCAGGCTCACGATGACCGAGCTCGGGCGGCAGGCCGTCGTCAGCCGCGAGCGGGTCAGCCGGGTCGTCTCCGAGCTCGAGCGCGAGGGGCTCATGGAGCGTCAGCCGCATCCCGACGACAGGCGCTCGTCCTTCGCCGCCATCACGGCCGAAGGTCGCCGCCGGCTCCCTGGCGCTGCCCCGCACTACCTCGGGGCGGTCCGGGACCACTACCTCGACCACCTCTCACGGCAGGAGATCAGCGTCATCTCCGGGGCGCTGTCCCGGGTGGTCGAGGCCGAGCAGCCCTGAGCAGCGGCCACCCTCGTTCGTCGCCGGCGGCCCCGTGTAAGGTTTCACCCGCTTGGGCAGGTAGCTCAGTTGGTACGAGCGTCCGCCTGAAAAGTGGAAGGTCGGCGGTTCGACCCCGCCCCTGCCCACAAGCACCCGAGGCGCCCGGTCACGTCCCGACCGGGCGCTTCGGTCGTCTCAGGCGCCGGGCGGCTGGGCCTTGACGGGCAGCAGGTCTCCGGCCGGCTCGGAGTACGCCACCTCCACGACGACGTCGTCCTCGAAGTGCAGCGACGTGATCGAGCACAGCGAGCACTGACGCCGGCGCGGGTCGTGCAGCAGGCGACGGCCCTCGAGGTGCCGACGCGTCGCGTAGATGGGCAGCTGGTGGGAGACCAGCACGGCCTCGTGCCCGCGGGCGAACTCGCGGGCCGCGCTCACCGCACGCAACATCCGCGCCAGCACCTCGCCGTACGGCTCGCCCCACGACGGTCGCACCGGGTTCCACAGGTGGCGCCAGGCAGCGGGGGCGCGGAGCACGCCACGCCCGCCGGCCAGCCGCCGGCCCTCGAGGCGGCTGCCGGCCTCCACGATCCGCTCGTCGACGCCCACGGGCAGGCCCAACCGGTCCGCCAGCGGCTGCGCGGTCTGGCGGGTGCGCTCCAGGGGGGAGGCGACCAGGTGCCGGACGTCGCGGCCCGCGAGGGCCTCGGCCACCCGGTCGGCCATCGCCAGCCCGCGGTCGGAGAGCGGGTAGCCGGGCAGTCGCCCGTACAGCACCCCCTCGGGGTTGTGCACCTCACCGTGGCGCACCAGGTGCACCGTCGTCGTCGTGGTCACGCCTGTCCTCCGTCTGCCTGCCTCGTCGCTGTGCCGCCGGGACGCCGGTACCCCGTCAGGGTCCCGTCAGCGCCACCACCACGATCCGGCCGAGCTCACGCCGCTCGAACTCCGGCCCCCGCAGCACCTCGTCGGGGAAGGCGACGCCTGACCGACGGGTGCGGTCGGGAAAGGTGTCCACCATGAACGGCAGTCGGAGGAGGTCGCCGTCGCGCTGCAGGACCAGTCCGTCGACCTCGTCGAGGTCGTTGTCCCGCAGCAGGTCCGCGGCGCACGCCGGGTCCGGGCAGGCGGCCACCTGCTCGAGCAGGGCGACGCGGTCCTCGAAGCGCCCGTTGGGGTGGGAGTAGATGCTCTTGGTGGCCAGGAACCAGTGCACCGGCGTCGTGGCCAGCAGGTCGACCTGCGTGGTGACCAGCACCGCCTCGTCCAGGGGCACGTCCGGGCGCAGCCCGAGCCAGGCGGCCCGCACCTGCTCGACCGACGGGTCGGTCGGGTCCACGAACAGCGTGGGGTAAAACGGCTCGTCGGTCGGCTCGCCGGTCGGCACGTCGCCGTCGGGGTAGCGCGTCGTCTGCGCCACCAGCGCGGGCGCCTCGGTGGACCACTCGGCGGCGACGTGGTGGCCCGCCGTTCCCCCGGCGACCGCGGCGAGCGCCACCGTCGCAGCGGCGGCGATCCCCCGCGGGGCGTGTGACCGGCCCAGCGCGCGCACGGCGTCGGCGACGCCGAGCACCCCGCAGACGAGGAGGAGCAGGGTGACCGCGTCGCGCGTCTTGAAGGCCAGGATCCCGATGTCGTACGACGCGGCGAGAGCCCCGAGCCCGAGCGTGGCGAGCGCGCCGGCCAGGGCCAGCGCGAGCGCACCGGCGAGCTCGTCGACGGCCCGGCCGCGCAGCCACCGCCACCCGGCCCACGCGAGCCAGGCGATGCCGAGCAGGCCGAGGACCCCGAGCGGGTCGGTCGGCGTCGGCCACGGCGGGGCGTGACCGCCCGGGACGGCGTACCGCAGCTGCAGGCTGTCGGACGGCAGGCGCAGTCGCGCCAGCACGAGCGGCAGCCACGACACGGCCGAGACCGCGAGCCCGATCACACCGATCGCCAGCGCGCGACCCCAGGGCAGCCGGGTGCGACCGCCGCGACGGGCCCGGACCGCGTCGTAGGCGAGGGCCAGCAGGGTCGCGACACCGAACGGCAGGAACCAGTAGGTGTGGACCAGGAGGAGCAGCCCGAGCACCAGGCCTGGCCGCCACACCGCCCACCGGTCGACGCCCGGGGCCCGGACGTCGCGCACGACGAGCAGCCACCACGGCAGCAGGCAGGCGAGCACCAGCCACTCGTCGGGCTTCTGCGGGTGGGCCGTCCAGACGGTGGTCAGGCCGGCGACCGCCGCGGCGGGCAGGGCGCCGGCGACCGGTCGCCACAGCAGGTACGCCGCGAGCGGCACCAGCACCGCCACGACCAGCTGCACCGGCCTCACCGCCTCCCAGCCGGCGATGCCGGCGACGGCGGCCACCCGGCCCTCGATCCAGCCGAGCGCGGGCGGGTAGTACGCCGGCAGGTCGAGGTAGCCGTAGTCGACCAGCGCGGCGGTGTCGGCGTACCGGGTGGCCATCTGGGTGCGGAACGAGGAGTCGCTGTACAGGCCGAACCACCCCCAGCGGGTGCCGTGCAGCGCCGTGGTGCCCATCGCCGCCAGGAGCACGCCCGCCGCCACCGCCCCCGCGTCGGCGGCCAGGGTCGGCCGCCGACGCGCCAGCAGGGCCACGCCGAAGCCGGCGAGACCGGCGCCCAGCGTCAGTGCGAGCACCACCCGACCCCGCCAGTCGGGGTCGGTGACGCGCACCCCGGCCACCTCGACGAGCACGGCGACGGCCGCCGACCCGAGCAGGGTCGCGACCACCAGCAGGGCGGGCCGCAGCAGCATCCGGCTCCTTCGTGCTCCGTCGGTCCCGTGCCGAACAACACACTCGGACGGGGCGGCGGCCACGTTAGCCGTCGTGGCGATGGGGTACCCCTGGGGCTCCCACGTCAACGGAAAGGTCTGCCATGCCGGGATCGCAGCCCCGCCCCTCCCCCGCCACCACGACCGTGCCCGCGCCCGTCCGGCGCCGCACCGTGGAGCGCTCGCGGCTGCTGCGTGCCGTGGTGCGCGGGTGCCGACCGCGCCAGGCCGTCACCAAGAACCTGCTGGTCCTCACCGCCCCGGCGATCGGCGGCCACCTGCTGTCCGACCGGGCGGTCCTGCCCGGCGCCCTGGTCGCCCTGGTCACCTTCTGCGCCGTCTCGGCGGCGGTCTACCTCGCCAACGACGTGCGCGACGTCGACTCCGACCGCTGCCACCCGGTCAAGTGCCGGCGCCCCATCGCGAGCGGCGAGCTGCCGATCCGCACCGCCCTGGCCGCCTCGTCGGCACTGGCTGTCGGGGGCCTGGCCCTGGCACTGTGGTGGGCGCCCGGCCTGGCGGCCGTGCTGGTCACCTACCTCTCGGTCCAGGTCGCCTACTCGTTCCACCTCAAGCACGTGCCCGGTCTCGACATGCTCACCGTCGCGAGCGGCTTCGTGCTCCGCGTGGTCGCGGGCGGGGTGGCCGCGGCGGTCGAGCTGTCGGTGCCGTTCGTGGCGGTCGTCGGGCTGGCCGCACTGTTCATGATCGCCGGGAAGAGGTACTCGGAGATGCGCGAGCTGGGAGCCTCGGCGGGCACCCGTCGCAGCCTGGCCGGCTACTCGCTGCGCTGGCTGCGCGTGGTGTGGGTGCTGGCTGCCTCGACCGCCGCCCTGGGGTACTCCGTGGCGGCCACGGGTCTCGCACCCACGGGCACGAGCGCCTTCTTGTGGTCCATGGCCTCGGTGCCGCTCTTCGCCGCCGGTGTGCTGCGGTACGCCGCCCACGTCCGGGTCGGCGCCGCCGGAGCCCCCGAGGCCGTCATCTTCGGGGACCGGGTGCTGCAGGGGCTGGGCGCCCTCTGGCTGGTGCCGCTGTCCGTGGCGATCGTGCTCGCGTGACGGCGCTCCACCCGGCCGCTGCCCGCCGCCGCCTCACCGGGTGGGGCCGCACCGCCCCCGTCGTGTCCGAGGTGGCAGGGGTGCGCACGCCCGACGACGTCGTGGCGCTGCTCTCCTCCGACGCACCCGCGCGCGGCCTGCTGCCCCGCGGGCTGGGCCGCAGCTACGGTGACGCCGCGCAGAACGCCGGCGGCCTGGTGCTCGACATGACCGGGTGCGACCGCGTGCTCACGGTCGACGCCGACGGCGGGTTCGTCCGGGTCGAGGCGGGGGTCGACCTCGACCGGCTCACCCGGGTGCTGCTGCCGCTCGGGCTCTGGCTGCCGGTCGTCCCCGGCACCCGGCAGGTCACCGTCGGCGGTGCGATCGCCGCCGACGTGCACGGCAAGAACCACCACGTCTCGGGCTCCTTCGGCGACCACGTCATCGACCTCGACCTCGTCACGCCCGACGGGAAGCTGCACACCCTGACGCCCGACGGCCCGGACGCGCAGCTCTTCTGGGCCACCGTCGGAGGCATGGGCCTGACCGGTGTCGTGGTCCGCGCGACGCTGGCGTGCATCCGCGCCGAGACGTCGTACGCCGTCGTGGAGACCGAGCGCTGCCGCGACCTCGACCAGCTGCTCGAGCGGCTGGCGGAGGGCGACGACCCCTCCCTGCCGTACTCCGTGGCGTGGTTCGACGCGATGGCCCGCGGCTCGCGGCTGGGCCGGGCCGTGCTGACCCGCGGCCGCCTCGCCACGCTCGACGACCTGCCGGCGAAGCTGGCCCGGCACCCGGTGCGCCTGCCGTCGACGGCCGGGCCCTCGTTCCCGGTCGTGCCCGGCGGTCTGGTCAACCGCGCCAGCGGACTGGCCTTCAACGAGCTGTGGTTCCGCAAGGCGCCGTCGCGGCCCACCACCGGCGTGCACGGCATCGGCGCCTTCTTCCAGCCGCTCGACGGCGTGCGCGACTGGAACCGGGTCTACGGACCGCGCGGCTTCTGCCAGTACCAGTTCGTCGTGCCCTTCGCCGAGGTCGACGCCTTCCGGCGGGCGGTCCGGCTCATCGCGCGGTCCGGGCGGCCGTCGTGCCTCAACGTGCTGAAGCGGATGGGCCCGACCAACCGGGGCCTGATCTCCTTCCCGGCCCCGGGCTGGACCCTCGCCGTCGACCTGCCCGTCGGCCCGGGTCTCGACGAGCTCTTCCGCGACCTCGACGACCTGGTGCTGGCAGCCGGCGGCCGGGTCTACCTCGCCAAGGACGCCCGGATGCCGGAGGGCCACCTCGAGCGGATGTACCCCCGCCTCGAGGAGTTCCGCGCGGTGCGGGCCGCGGTGGACCCCGATGGCATCCTCGTGTCCGACCTCTCCCGCCGCCTGCTCGACCGACCCTGAAGGAGCGCTGTGATCGACGCCACCGGACGACCCCGCTCGCTGCTCCTGCTGGGCGGCACCTCCGACATCGCGCTGGCGGTGGCCGAGGCGTACGCCGCCCGCACGCCGGGGCTGCGCGTCACGCTGGCCGCCCGGCCGTCGGCCCGGCGGGACCAGGCCTCCCACCGGCTCGAGGCCGCGGGCTGCACGGTGCGGCCCGTGGACCTGGAGGCGCGCTCGGCGGAGTCGCACGAGGCGGCGGTCCGCGCGGCCGCCGAGGGCGGGGACGTCGACGTGGCCGTCGTCGCCTACGGCCTGCTCGGCGACAACGAGCGGTCGTGGACCGACGTGGCCGCCGGCGTGGAGCTGGCCGAGGTCAACTACGTCGGGCCGGTGGCCGCCGGCATCGCCCTGGGCGCGCTGGTCCGGCAGCAGGGCCACGGGGTCGTCGTCGCGCTGTCCAGCGTGGCCGGCGAGCGGCCCCGCCGCTCCAACTTCGTCTACGGCTCGACCAAGGCCGGCTTCGACGCCTTCTACACCGGGCTCGGCGAGGCGCTGCGCGAGCACGGCGGCCACGTCCTCGTCGTCCGACCGGGCTTCGTCCGCTCCAAGATGACCGAGGGCCTGGACCCCGCTCCCCTGGCCACCGACCCGCAGTCGGTGGCCGCCGCCGTGCTCGGCGCCGTCGACGCCCGCAAGGAGCAGGTGTGGGTGCCGGGCACGATGCGCCCGGTCATGTCGGTGCTGCGGCACCTGCCCCGCCCGGTCTTCCGCCGCCTGCCGATCTGACCCTCACACCGGGCGCGGCAGCCCGAGCTGCGCGTGCACGCCCGGGCTGAAGGCGACATGGTCGGGCGCACGCCCGGCGAGGTCGTGGAAGCCGACGGACCCGAGCAGCCCGTCGTCGAGCCGCACGACCTCGGCGTCGTGCAGCGGCCAGGTCTCGTGGGTGTTGTGCACCGCCACCGGGCGCCGCAGGACGCTGGTGTGCAGCCGCCAGCGCTCGGAGACGAAGTGGTCGAGCGGGGTCGCCTCCCGGGCGGCACCGACGCGCACCGACACCTCGCTGCTCGCGCGCGCCCCCGGCCACCGCAGCGTCGCCCGGTAGGTGTGCACCCCCTCGACCTCCGCGTGGCTCATCCGTGCCCACCGGTAGGGCACCGCGAACCCCGCGCGGGCACCGAGCACCACGAGCAGCCGGTCGGCGTCGAGGCTCAGGAAGACGACGCCTCGCCGGCCTCGCGCGTCGCGGGAGTAGAGGCGCACGTTGGTCTCCAGGAAGCTGCCGAGCCACGGCACGCGCGCACGCCGTCCGGGTCCGGCGTCGACCATCCGGAAGGGCACGAGCCCGACGTACGTCGCCCCGTCGTCGTGGACGTCCGGCCGCACGCCCGGCGGCATCAGGTGTGCCACGCGGTCCGGCTCGACCGCCCAGTGCAGGAAGGTGAGGTCGCGCCAGTCCTGGTTCATCAGCACCGGCGGGCGGAGCGCGGGTGCCGTGCTGCTGAGCGGCTCGACGTCGACCATGCCCCGATCCTTGCCGGTGGCCGGTAGCCGGTGGCCGGCGCGGGTGTAGCAGGCTGTGCGCGTGCTCCCCGCCTTCGGCATCGTGGCCCGGCTGCGCCCGATCGACCTCGTCTCGCCGGCCACCGGCCGCCGACCGTCCGGCCCCGGGCCGCACGGGCTCGACGCGGTGGCGCCGTTCGTCGCGGCGACCGTGGAGGTCGACGGCGACACCGCCCGCCTGGCCAATGTT
>NZ_CADCUP010000055.1 GCF_902805925.1 uncultured Nocardioides sp. | reverse complement strand
CGTGGCGCGTCGGGGACCAGGTGGCGGTGCAGGGTGCGCTGCGGCGCCGGTTCTTCCGCGCGGCTGCGGGAGCCGCGTCGCGGGTCGAGGTGGAGGTGAGCTCGGCGCGGGTCATTCGTCGAGCAGCGACCTCATGAGGACCCCGACGCTCGGCTTGGGCTGGAAGGACGTCGCCTTCTCAGGCAGCAACCGGTCCTGCACGAGGATCTGGCCGACGAGGTCGAAGGCGGGTGCCGGCAGCAGGAGCGCGACGCCGCCGTCACCGGTGCCCGCCAGCGTGACGAGGGCCTCCTCGGTGGAGTGCTCGTAGCGTGTCGGCGCGGTCAGGGACAGCCGGGGCACCAGGTCGTCGTGGACCAGCTCCACCGGAGCGCGTCCGTCGAGGCGGGGCAGGTCCAGCACCCGCCACTGCGCACCGTCGGTGGCCACCATCGCGGCCGGGCCCAACCCCGCCAGGCCGTGCGCCGAGGTGGCGGGCCGGGCCACCACGCCGACGACGTGGGCCGCCTCGACGACCTCGGTCAGGGTCGCTCCCGGCAGCACCCGGTGGATGGCACCCAGGTGCAGGGGCGTGTCCTCCTGGTCGACGACCATGGCGAGCCCGCGGTCCCAGGGGGTGCCCGGTTCACTCTCCTGCAGCCGGAGGTAGGCGGCGTACCGGTGGTGTCCGTCGGCGATCAGCAGCGTGCTGGTGGCAAGCCCCGTCGCGATCACGGCCAGGTCTCCGGGTGCGGTGACCGCCCACAGCCGGTGGCGCTGGTGGGCGCGGTCGGTGTAGGCGTGGTCGGGGGCGCGTCCGAGCAGGCGGTGCACGAGGGCCCGCACCGAGGCCGGTCCGCGGTGCACCAGGAGGATGGGCGCGGGGTTGAGGGCCATCTCGCGCATGCGCTCGGCCAGCTCGTCGGCCTGGCGCACGTGGATCCCCTCATGGGGCAGCAGGCCGCGGTCGTCGCGACCGGTGGCGCGTGTGGACAGGTCCAGCGAGCCGACGAGGCCACGCACCGTCATGCCGCCGGAGGTGTACTCGTGGAGGTAGATCGCGGGCACGGCGTCGTGGTGCACGAGACCGCGTGCCTCCCACTCGCCCAGTCGGTCGTTCACCGCCCGATAGGGTCGCGCGAAGGCGCGGGCGGAGGCAGGGTCGCCGACCCGGTCGCCGCTCAGCCGCAGGGCCCGGAAGGGATGGAGCCGCAGGGGCTTGGCCGGCGAGGGCGGGGTGACCACCCTCGGGTCGAGCGTGCCGGCTGGGTCCATCGGAGCATCGTAGGGGGCAGCGCTCGCGCGGCTCTGGAAGGGTGGGACCCATGCTCGGAGAGTCCACGACACCGCTGGCCGAGGTCCACGACCTGGTCATGCTCGACCTCGACGGCGTCGTCTACGTCAGTGGCACGGCGATCGAGGGCGTGCCCGAGCGGCTCGACCGCCTCGTCGCCTCGGGGGTGCACGTCGCCTTCGTCACCAACAACGCATCACGCCCGGCCGCCACCGTGGCCGACAACCTCGTCCGGCTCGGGGTGCGCGCCTCGGCGACCGACGTGGTGACCTCGGCGCAGGCGGCGGCGCGCGTGCTGGTCGACCGGTTGGGGCCCGGCTCCCGCGTGCTCGTCCTGGGCGGCAGCGGCCTGGTCAGCGCCCTCGAGGAGCTGGGCCTGGTGCCGGAGACCGACCCTGAGAGCTCGGAGGTGACCGCGATCGTGACGGGCTACGGCCCCGACGTCCTGTGGAAGCACGTGATGCGGGCCGCCGTGCGGATCCGGGACGGGCTGCCGTGGGTGGCCAGCAACACCGACATGAGCATCCCGACGGCCTACGGTCTGGCGCCGGGCCACGGCGTGCTGGTCAAGACCCTCGCCGACTTCAGCGGTGTGCGGCCGACGGTGGCCGGCAAGCCCTCACCGCCGCTGCTGGAGGAGACGATCCGCCGGGTCGGCGGCGACCGCCCGCTGATGGTCGGGGACCGGCTGGACACCGACATCGAGGGGGCGCGGGCCGTGGGTGTCGACTCGCTGCTGGTGATGACGGGGGTGACCGGTCTGGCCGAGCTCGCGGCGGCGACGCCGCGGCTGCGGCCGACGTACGTCGCGGCGACGACCGAGGGCCTCTTCACCGCCCACGGTGCACCGCAGCACGAGGATGGCCGGACCCTCCTGGGCGGCTGGGAGGCCGGTGTGACCGACGGTCGCCTCGGGGTCGAGGGAGCGGGCTCGCCCGACGACTGGTGGCGGGTCGTGGCGGTCGCGGCGTGGTCGCACCTCGACTTCTCAGGCACGCCCGCCGACACCTCGTCGCTCACCGTCCCCGGAGCCTGAGCACGCGCACGTCGTCGGTTAGCCTCGAGACCATGACCGAGCACGCCCCCCAGTCGTCCGGCAGCGCCGAGGTCGACGTGGTCCTGCAGTCCCTCGCCGTGCTCGACGACGCCCCGGTGGCCGAGCACGTCGCGGTCTTCGAGGCCGCGCACGAGCGCCTGCGTCGCGCGCTCGACGCCCGTCCGGAGAGCTGACCGACCGGTGCCTCCCCGACGGCTGCGGCTGGACCAGGAGCTGGTGCGGCGAGGCCTGGCGAGGTCGCGCGAGCACGCGAGCACGCTGATCGCGGAGGGCCGGGTCAAGGTGGCGGGCGTGGTCGCGAGCAAGCCGGCGACCGGCATCACGACCGACGTGGCCCTGCTGGTCGCGGAGGACCCCGACCGCCCGGAGTACGCCTCCCGCGGCGGCCACAAGCTCGCGGGGGCGCTCGAGGCGTTCGCCGCGCAGGGGCTCACCGTGGCCGGGCGGCGGTGCCTCGACGCGGGGGCCTCGACCGGCGGCTTCACCGACGTGCTGCTGCGGGCCGGCGCGCGTCAGGTGGTGGCGGTCGACGTCGGGTACGGACAGCTGGTCTGGCGCCTGCAGAACGACGACCGCGTCGTCGTCCACGACCGCACCAACATCCGCGAGCTCACCCTCGACCTGGTCGGTGGTCACGTCGACGTGGTCGTGGCGGACCTGTCCTTCATCTCCCTGTCACTGGTGCTGGACGCGCTGCTCGGCGTGACCGCGCCGGACGGTGAGCTGGCACTGATGGTCAAGCCGCAGTTCGAGGTCGGCAAGGACCGCGTCGGGAAGGGGGGTGTGGTGCGTGACCCGGCCCTGCGCGCCGAGGCCGTGCAGGGCGTCGCCGACGCGGCGGCGCACCGGGGGTGGGGGGCGGTCGCCGTCACCACCAGCCCGTTGCCCGGACCATCGGGCAACGTGGAGTTCTTCCTCCTGCTGCGGCGGGGCCCGGCCCGGATCGGCACCGAGGACATCGTCGCCGAGGCCGAGCGCGCCACGGCCCTGGGGGTGGCGGGTGAGAGGGTGGACCCGTGACTGAGACCGAAGCCCCCGAGTCCCCCGCGCGCCGCGTGCTGATGCTGGCGCACACGGGGCGCGACGAAGCCAAGCAGGTGGCGCTCGAGTGCATCTCCATGCTCAACAGCCACGGCATCATCGTCCGGTTGCTGGCTCCCGAGGCGGCTGACCTGGGCCTCGACGCGACGTCGTACGACCCGTGCCTGGAGCTCGTGGACACCGAGGAGGGTGCCGGCCACGACTGCGAGGTGGTCCTGGTCATCGGCGGCGACGGCACGATACTCCGGGCGGCCGAGATCGCCCGTCCCATCGGCATCGCCCTGCTGGGGGTCAACCTGGGGCACGTCGGCTTCCTGGCCGAGGCGGAGTACGACGACGCCGAGTCGGTCATCGACGCGCTGGTGCGCCGCCGCTACACCATCGAGGACCGGCTCACCATCGAGGTGTGCGTCTACCGCGACGGCGAGGAGGTGGCCCGCACCTGGGCGCTCAACGAGGCCAGCGTCGAGAAGGCTGCCCGCCAGCGGATGCTCGAGGTGGTCGTCGAGGTCGACGGTCGCCCGCTCTCGCGGTGGGGCTGCGACGGGGTCGTCTTCGCCACGCCGACGGGATCGACCGCCTACAACTTCTCCGCCGGCGGCCCGGTGGTGTGGCCCGGTGTCGAGGCGCTTCTGGTGGTGCCGATCAGTGCGCACGCGCTGTTCGCGCGACCGATGGTGGTGGCGCCGACCTCCGTGCTGGCCGTCGAGATCCTCGCGCAGACCGAGGGCGGCGGCGTCCTGTGGTGCGACGGCCGCCGACCCGTCGACCTGCAGCCGGGCGCGCGCATCGAGGTCAGCCGTGGGGACACCCCCGTGCGGCTGGTGCGCCTGCACGAGGCGCCGTTCAGCGACCGGCTGGTCCGGAAGTTCGGCCTGTCCGTCGAAGGCTGGCGCGGCGCCTCCGAGCGCCGCCGGCGCAACGGCGAGGGGAGCCACGATGCTTGAGGAGATCCGCATCAGCTCGCTGGGCGTGATCGACTCCTCGACGCTCGAGCTCGGCCCCGGGCTCACCGTGATCACCGGTGAGACCGGCGCCGGCAAGACGATGGTGGTGACGGCGCTGGGGCTGCTCCTCGGCGGGCGCGCCGACACCGGTGCGGTGCGCAACGGCGCGCGGCACGCCCGCGTCGAGGGGGTCGTCGCCGCCGGCGCCCTGCCCCGGCTCGCCGACGCCGTGCTGGACGCCGGGGGAGAGGTGGAGGACGACCGCGTCGTCCTGGCACGCAACATCTCCGCGGAGGGGCGCTCGCGTGCCTGGGTGGGCGGTGCCTCGGTGCCTGCGTCCACGCTGGCGGGCGTCGCCGAGCCGCTGGTCGCCGTCCACGGCCAGTCCGACCAGCACCGGCTGCTGCGGCCGCAGGCCCAGCGCGAGGCGCTCGACCGCTTCGCCGGCGCCGAGGTCGCCGGGCTCGCCGCGCAGTGGGGTGGCCTCTGGACGCAGCTGGCCGAGACCGAGCGCGAGCTCGACGAGGTCGTCACCACCGCGCGGGAGCGCGCCCGCGAGGCCGACCAGCTGAGGTTCGGTCTCGGGGAGGTCGAGGCGGTGTCGCCCGAGCCGGGTGAGGACGCCTCGCTCGCTGCGGAGGAGTCGCGCCTGGGGTTCGCCGACACCCTGCGGGCGGCCGCCGAGGTGGCGCGCGAGTCGCTGTCGAGCGAACAGGACGCGCCGGACGCGTTGGCCACCACGGCCGCCGCCCGTGCGGCACTGACCGGTGTCGCCGAGCACGACCCGGAGGCGGCGAGCCTGGCGGAGCGGATCACCGACATCACCTACCTGCTCTCCGACGTCGCGGCCGACGTCGCGTCGTACGCCTCGGGCCTCGAGACCGACCCGGCCCGGCTCGCGGCCGTCAGCGAGCGGCGGGCAGCGCTGACCGCGCTCACCCGCAAGTACGGCGACAGCGTCGACGAGGTGCTGGCATGGGCCCGGCAGGCGTCCACCCGGCTCCTCGAGCTCGACGGCACCGACGAGCGCATCGAGGCCCTGCGCAGCCGCCGCGCCGAGCTCCGCGTCGAGCTGGCGGCGGCCGGCACGGCGCTGTCCGCCGCACGCACCGAGGCAGCCACCCGGCTCGGCACACAGGTGACGGCCGAGCTCACGCTGCTGGCCATGCCGCACGCCTGCGTGCGGGTCGCCGTCACCCAGCACGAGGTGGCGCCGCCCGCCGGGGCCGGGGGCGGCCCGCTCGAGGTGGACGGTCGGTGGCTGCGGGCCACGGCCGCCGGGCTCGACGACGTGGAGCTCCTGATGGCCGCCAACACCGGCGCCGACGCCCGCGCGCTGCACAAGGGGGCGTCCGGCGGGGAGTTGTCCCGGATCATGCTGGCCCTGGAGGTCTCGCTGGCCGAGACGAGCCCGGTGCCGATCTTCGTCTTCGACGAGGTCGACGCCGGGGTGGGCGGCAAGGCGGCCATCGAGGTCGGTCGCCGCCTCGCGCAGCTGGCCCGCACCGCCCAGGTGCTGGTCGTCACCCACCTGCCGCAGGTGGCCGCCTTCGCCGACAGCCACGTGGTCGTCGCCAAGGCCAGTGACGGCAGCGTCACGACGTCCGGGCTCACCGTCCTCGACGACGAGCAGCGCGAGCGCGAGCTGTCGCGGATGCTGGCAGGACTGGAGGAGTCCGAGACGGCCCGGGCCCACGCGCGGGAGCTGCTCGAGGCGGCGCGCTCGCGCTGAGCACGCCCGCCTCCCGCCACGCGCGGGAGGTCCACCTGCGCTGATCGGCGCTCGCCGGCTGACACGATTGAGCGGCCATGAGGATGCCAGCGAGACAACGGACCACGACCACCCTGCCCGGCCTGCACGGCACCGCACGGGTGGACCGGCGCACCCGCACCCTGCTGCCGCGGCTGCGTGCCGGCGACGTCGCCGTCATCGACCAGGTGGACCTGGACCGGGCGACCGCACAGGCCCTCGTCGACGCCGACGTGGTGGCCGTGGTGAACGCCTCCCCGATGATCTCGGGTCGCTACCCCGCCCTGGGTCCCGACGTCCTGGCGCGCGCCGGCGTGCTGATGGTCGACCGGGTCGGCGCCGCCGGCGTGGCGGCGATCCGCGACGGTGCGGCGCTGCGGTTGCACGACGGCGGCGTGCACGTGGGCGAGGACGAGGTGGCCTCCGGGCGCACCGTCGACGATCAGACCGTCCAGGACGAGCTCACCGCCGCACGCAGCGGGCTCGTCGCCCAGCTCGACTCCTTCACGCACAACAGCACCGAGTTCCTGCGCCGCGAGCAGGACCTCCTCCTGCACGGCACCGGCATCCCACGGCCGGCGACGGCCATCGCGGACCGGCCGGTCGTGGTGGTGGTGCCGGGGGAGGGCCACCGCGAGGAGCTCGCCGGCGTACGCCGCTTCATCCGGGAGCAGGCGCCCGTCCTCATCGCGGTCGACACGGGCGCCGACGCCCTGCTCGCCGCCGGCCACCAGCCCGACATCGTCGTCGTCTCTGGCCGCCGTGACGAGGACGACGGGCCGTCGGCGAAGGCGCTGCGCGCTGCCCGCGACGTCGTGGTGCAGGTCGACCGGGGCGCCGGCCGCACGGCCACCGACCGCTGGGAGCGCCTCGGCGTCCGGCCGCTGCGGTTCGAGAGCGGCGCCACCACCGAGGACGCCGCCCTCCTCCTCGCCGACTCCGGCCACGCCTCGGTCATCGTCGGAGTGGGCATGCACGCCACCCTCGACGAGTTCCTCGACCGGCAGCGGACCGGCCTCGCCAGCACCTACCTGACCCGGCTGAAGGTCGGTCCGCGACTGGTGGACGCCACCGCCGTGCCAACGCTCTACTCCGGCCGCGTGCGGCCACGCCACGTCCTCTGGGTGCTCCTCGCCGGGCTCGTGGCGCTCGCCGTCGCCGTCGGCACCACCCCGGCCGGTCAGGCGTGGGCGGACGCCCTGCTCGCGGCCGCCGCCGACCTCATCGACTACCTGCAAGGACTCCGCTCGTGATCACCCTGCGCCACCACATCGTCTCCCTCGTCGCCGTCTTCCTGGCCCTCTCGGTCGGGATCGTGCTGGGAGGCGGGCCGCTGTCCGAGGTCGGCCGGGCCGAGGGCAGCACCGCGGCCGAGCCCGCCCTCCAGGACGCGGTGACGGTCGCACAGCGGCGCGCCGACTTCGGTGACGCCTTCGCCGGTGGCGTCGCCGGCACCGTGTACGCCGGCCGGCTGACCGATCGGTCGGTGGCCGTGCTGAGCATGCCCGGCGCCGACCCCGAGGTCGTCGAGCAGGTCGCGGAGCAGGTCCGGGCCGCCGGCGGCGAGGTCGCCGCGTCGTACGCCGTGGGCCAGGCCCTGGTGGGCGTCGGGGAGAAGTCGCTGGTCGACACCCTGGGCAGCCAGCTGATGACCCAGCAGCGGGACGGCGCCGTGAGCGCGGAGGCGACGACGTACGACCGGATGGGTGAGCTCATCGGCCTCGCCGTGGCCAGCACCCGGCCCGAGGGACGGGCCGCCGACGGCAACGCCGCCGGGATCCTCCAGGGGCTGGCCGGCGCCGACCTGCTCGCCGGGCCGGAGGAGCCGGCCCGGCGGGCGCCGCTGGTCCTGCTGGTCCTCGGCGACGAGCCGTCCCCCGAGGGCGGCGACACCATCCTGGCCGGCCTCGTCGCCGGCCTCACCCGCACCGCGGTCGGCGTCGTGGTCGCGGGCGACCTCGCCGACGGCACGGGTCAGCTCGGCCGGCTGCGCAGCTCCGGCACCGACGCCGCGACCGTCGACGGCACCGACACGCCACCCGGTCGGGTGGCGACGGTGCTGGCCCTCGTCCGCTCGCTGACGAGCCCGGGAGGTGCGTTCGGTGCCACGGGTTCGGACGGACCGCTCCCTCTCGGGTAGGCTAGAACTCCGTGAAGCCCTCGCCGACCAAGCACGTCTTCGTGACCGGAGGCGTCGCCTCCTCCCTCGGCAAGGGGCTGACCGCCTCCAGCCTGGGCAACCTGCTCAAGGCCCGCGGTCTCCGCGTGACCATGCAGAAGCTGGACCCCTACCTCAACGTGGATCCCGGCACGATGAACCCGTTCCAGCACGGCGAGGTCTTCGTGACCGACGACGGCGCGGAGACCGACCTCGACATCGGTCACTACGAGCGGTTCCTGGACACCGAGCTGAACCAGATCGCGAACGTGACCACCGGTCAGGTCTACTCCTCGGTCATCGCCAAGGAGCGCCGCGGCGACTACCTCGGGGACACCGTGCAGGTGATCCCGCACATCACCAACGAGATCAAGGACCGCATCCTCGCCATGGGGACCAGCGGCACCGGCAAGCCCTTCGACGTGGTCATCACCGAGATCGGCGGCACCGTCGGCGACATCGAGTCGCTGCCGTTCCTCGAGGCCGCCCGGCAGACGCGGCACGAGATCGGGCGCGAGAACTGCTTCTTCATCCACGTCTCGCTGGTGCCCTACATCGGGCCCTCGGGTGAGCTGAAGACCAAGCCGACCCAGCACTCGGTGGCCGCCCTGCGCTCGATCGGCATCCAGCCCGACGCCGTGGTGTGCCGGGCCGACCGCGAGCTGCCCGAGAGCATCAAGCGCAAGATCTCGCTGATGTGCGACGTCGACGAGGAGGCCGTGGTCACCGCCGCCGACGCTCCCTCGATCTACGACATCCCCAAGGTGCTGCACCGCGAGGGCCTCGACGCCTACGTCGTACGCCGCCTCGACCTGCCGTTCCGCGACGTCGACTGGACCGAGTGGGACGACCTGCTGCGCCGCGTGCACCACCCCAAGGAGGAGGTCACGGTCGGCCTCGTCGGCAAGTACATCGACCTGCCCGACGCCTACCTCTCGGTCGCCGAGGCGCTGCGCGCCGGCGGCTTCGCCCACGAGGCCAAGGTGCACCTGCGCTGGATCGCCTCCGACGAGTGCCAGACGCCCGCGGGCGCCCAGCGCCACCTGCACGACGTCGACGCGGTGCTGGTGCCCGGCGGGTTCGGCATCCGCGGCATCGAGGGCAAGCTGGGCGCGCTGCACTACGCGCGCACCCACGGCATCCCCACCCTGGGCCTCTGCCTGGGGCTCCAGTGCATGGTCATCGAGTACGCCCGCAACCGGGCGGGTCTCGAGAAGGCCGGCTCCACGGAGTTCGACCCCGACACGATCGAGCCGGTCATCTCCACCATCGAGGAGCAGAAGAAGTTCGTCGAGGGCGCGGGCGATCTCGGCGGCACGATGCGCCTGGGCCTCCAGCCGGCCGACCTGGCTCCGGGCAGCGTGGTGCGCACGACGTACGGCGAGGACGTCGTGCACGAGCGCCACCGGCACCGCTACGAGTTCAACGACGCCTACCGCGAGCAGCTCCAGGACGCCGGCCTGGTGTTCTCCGGGGTCAACCCCGACCTCGGGCTCGTGGAGTTCGTCGAGCTGCCGGCCGACGTGCATCCCTACTACGTCGCCACCCAGGCCCACCCCGAGCTGCGCTCGCGCCCGACCAGGCCGCACCCGCTGTTCGCCGGGCTCGTCGGTGCGGCCATCCAGCGCCAGCGCGAGCTGCGGCTCGAGATCGACGAGTCCGGCCTGCGTCGGGCCGAGGAGGCCCCGGCCTAGACCTGGCTAGACGGCGGCGCGGGACCGGAGCTGCCGGGCCAGGGCGTCGGTGCCCGTGAGCAGCTTGGCCCGCGCGAAGGCCGGCAGGTCGGGGCTGTCCGCGAGGTCGCGGGCGCGCGCCAGGAACTCCTCGTCGACCCCGGCGACCGGGAACATGGAGGCCATGATCGAGCCGAGCTCGAGCAGCCCGCCCGCACCCAGGTTGGTCACCTCCTCGAGGTAGCGCCCCGCGAAGGGTGCCAGCACCTCGTCCTGCCCGGGACGCCAGAAGTACGTCGCCAGGGCGATCAGCGGCATGCCCACGTGCACCGACCGCTGCGTGAAGACGGCGTCCCACACCTGCTCCTTGGACGCGGTGTCGGCCCGGGCGGCGAGCACGCCCAGCGCGCGGATCCCCGACTCCGGGTCGGGGTCGCGGTCGCGGAGCGCCTGCACGGCGGCCCGGTCGTAGGTGCCCAGCTCGGCCCGACGG
>NZ_CADCUP010000054.1 GCF_902805925.1 uncultured Nocardioides sp. | reverse complement strand
AGCTGCGCCGCCGGGTCTTCACCAAGTTCTGGACCGAGGGCAGCAGCGGGGGCTCCGGGCTCGGCCTCTACATCGTGGGCGGCCTGACCCGGGCCCACGGCGGCCACGTGAGCATCGGCGCGGCGACCGGAGGGGGCGCGCGCATCAGCGTCACCTGGCCCGGCGAGGATCGCCGGGGCTGATCTGCACACAACCTTCACGCGTCGACCACCGCCCGCGCGCACCGCCGCTCCTAGGCTCGCCCCGTGAGCCGACCCAGCGTGCCCGGACCAGCCGGCAGCGTGCGTCGCCGTGTCCTGGTGGTCGAGGACGACCCCGTCATCAACGACGCGGTGACCCGTCGCCTGGTCGCCGAGGGGTACGACGTGGCGCAGGCCTGGGACGGTCCGGGGGCCGTGGCGGCCGCCACCGACGGGCTGGCGGACGTCGTCGTGCTCGACGTGATGCTGCCCGGCTTCGACGGCCTGGAGGTCTGCCGCCGGGTCCAGGCCACGCGTCCGGTGCCGGTGCTGATGCTCACCGCCCGTGACGACGAGGCCGACATCCTGGCCGGCCTGGCGGTCGGTGCCGACGACTACCTCACCAAGCCGTTCCGGATGAAGGAGCTCGTGGCGCGCGTCGGCGCCCTGCTCCGGCGCGTGGAGCGGGCCGTCGTGCTCGCGGCCCTGCCGGCCGGCGTCCTGACCGTGGGGGACCTGGTCGTGGAGACCGGCCCTCGCCGGGTGCGTGTCGGCGCGGCCGAGGTGCACCTGACGCCCACCGAGTTCGACCTGCTCGTCTGCCTGGCCTCCGAGCCCGGACACGTGCTGACCCGCGAGCGCCTGCTATCGCAGGTGTGGGACTGGCCCGACGCCTCCGGCACCCGCACCGTGGACAGCC
The DNA here is from genome assembly GCF_902805925.1 of uncultured Nocardioides sp. GTDB lineage: Bacteria > Actinomycetota > Actinomycetes > Propionibacteriales > Nocardioidaceae > Nocardioides. The sequence continues at coordinate 1,742 of NZ_CADCUP010000054.1, read as the reverse complement.
ACGTGAAGGCGCTGCGCGCCAAGGTCGGCGCGGGCCGGGTGCGCACCGTGCACGGCGTCGGCTACGCCCTGGAGGCCCGGTGACGGCCGAGCCGCTGCTGCGCGTCACCTCCATCAAGGTCAAGCTGGGCCTGCTCGTCGCCGCCAGCGTGGTCGTCGCGGCGCTGGTCGCGACGCTGGGGTCGGCCGCGGGCGTCGCGCCCTGGCTGGCCCTGCCCGTCACCGTCGCCGTCGCGCTGGCGGTGACGCAGCTGCTGGCGGCGGGCATGACCAGCCCGCTGCGCCAGATGACCGAGGTCGCCCGGAGGATGGCGGGCGGGGACTACTCCGGGCGCGTCGACGCCTCCGGCGGCGACGAGGTCGGGGTGCTGGCCCGCACCTTCAACCGGATGGCTCGCGACCTCGGGCGGGTCGACGCCGAGCGGCGGGCCCTGGTCGCCACCGTCTCCCACGAGCTGCGCACGCCCGTGGCCGCGCTGACCGCGCGCCTGGAGAACGTCGCCGACGGGGTGGAGGAGGCCGACGCCCGCACGCTGGACGGCGTCCTCGACCAGGCCCGCCGGCTCGGGGGACTGCTGGAGGACCTGCTCGACCTGTCCCGCCTCGACGCCGGCGTCGCCACCCTGCGCCTCGACGACGTGGACGTCGCCGCCTTCCTCGCCGACCTCGCCGCGACCGGGACCCCGCCCACGCGGGGCGTCCGGTTCACCGTCTCGGCGCCCGGGGGGCTCGTCGTGCGGGCCGACCCCGCCCGGCTGCGCCAGCTCGTCGGCAACCTGCTCGACAACGCCGCCCGGCACAGCCCGGCCGGCGGAGTCGTGGCGGTCCGCGCCGCCGGCGGGGCCACCACGTGGACGCTGGCGGTCACCGACTCGGGCCCCGGCGTACCCACCGCCGACCGGGACCGCGTCTTCGAGCGCTTCGGCACCCTCGCCCACGTCGACGACTCCACGACCGGCTCCGCGACCGGCTCCGCGACCGGGGGCGGCACCGGGCTCGGCCTGGCCATCGCCCGGTGGGTGGCCGAGCTGCACGGCGGCACCGTCCGCTTCACCGATCCCCTGGACGGCGCGAGCGGGGCGCGGGTCGTGGTGGAGCTGCCCGTCTCGCCGTCCGGGGCGCCACGGCTCGCGGAGGGGCCGCCCGTGCCGAGGTCGGCACCGGCGGCTGCCGCGCCCGAGGCGGCGCCGGTCGCCGTGCCGTCGATCCTCAGCCCGATCTTCGGCTCCTTCTGGCCCGAGGACGGTGTACCCGCTCGCCGCGACCTGGTGCTCGCCTCCGCGGCGGTCGGGGTGCTCGCCGGCGTCCTGCTGCCGTTCCGGGCGCCCGGTCTGGCCATGTCCCTGATGCTCCTGGCCGCCACCGGCACCGTCGCGTACGCCGCCCGTCACCGCCGCGAGCCGTTCACGCTGGCCTGCCTCGTCGGCTGCGCGCTGCTGTGCCTGCCGGTGCTCCTGCTGGACGCGGTGTGGATCTCCACGCTGTGCTGGCTGGCCGGCGGGGCACTGGCCCTGGTCGGCGTGACGCGCGGGCGCAGCGTGCCGTCGTTCGTGCTGGCCGGCATCTCCTGGCCGCTGGCGTCGCTGCGCGGGCTGCCGTGGTTCGGCCGGTCCCTCCAGGGCCTGGCCGGCCGGGGGCACGCGCCCGGCCTCCTCCGCACGGTCGTGTGGTCCGCACTGGCGCTCGTGGTGTTCGGCGCGCTCTTCGCCTCCGCCGACGCCCTGGTGGCCTCCTGGCTCGGTG
>NZ_CADCUP010000053.1 GCF_902805925.1 uncultured Nocardioides sp. | reverse complement strand
AGGTACGCCCTCCCTGCCGCCGACACCGACGGTGGCCGGGAGGGTGTTCGCATCGGAGCGCCTGGTGCTGGCTGAGGCGTTCGGGCGACGGCTGGCCGGAGACGGCGTGGTGCGAGGCCTCCTGGGTCCTCGGGAGGTCCCGAGGCTGTGGGAACGCCACCTGTTGAACTGCGCCGTGCTCGAGGAGGCAGTCCCCGCGGGTGCGTCGGTGTGCGACATCGGCTCGGGAGCGGGCCTGCCCGGGCTGGTCCTGGCCATCGCCCGGCCCGATCTGCGGGTGACGCTGGTCGAGCCGCTGCTACGGCGTACGACGTTCCTCACCGAGGTCGTGGAGTCCCTCGGTCTGGACTCGGTGCGGGTGCACCGGGGTCGTGCGGACTCCCTGCACGGGACCGAGCGCTTCGACGTGGTGACCTCGCGTGCTGTCGCTCCGCTGGACCGGTTGCTCGACTGGTCGATGCCGCTGGTGGCGCGCACCGGCGCGCTGGTCGCCCTGAAGGGCTCGTCGGTCGAGGACGAAGTCGTCGCCGCGGCGCCGGTGCTGGCGCGTTGGGGGCTCGCAGACCCCGAGGTCATCGAGCTAGGCGCCTCGATGCTGGAACAGCCCACATCGGCGCTGCGAGTTTCCTGGGCCCACCCGTCACAGGTAGGTTTGGCGCCTGCCGGGGCCAGATCGGCGCCGGCTGCGCGCGGGTCGTCGCGCGGCAAGTCCCCACGCCGCTCCAGCCGAAAGGGTTCCCGGTGACCGACGGAACGATCCGCGAGCTGTTCGGGCTGCGGACGCCCCACAAGTTTTCCACCGATGAGCCGACGCCAGCTGAGCCTGAACGTCCACAGGGCGGGCCCAGTTTTCCACAGGACTCCCCGCTGCGATCAGTCAGCGTTCCACGTGAAACATCGGCGTCGGGCTTCACGTTGCGCACGGCCGCCGACCTGGCGGAGACGTCGAGGAGCACGGTGATCGACGACACGACGCCACTGGCCCGGGCCGCGGAGCACAGCGTGCTGGCGCGCAGCGGTGGCCTGCGCTCGACCGGGCGACCCGAGTCGACGCGGGTGCTCGTCGTCGCCAACCAGAAGGGCGGTGTGGGAAAGACCACCTCCACGGTGAACCTGGCGGCCGGACTGGCCCAGCTCGGGCAGCGCGTCCTCGTCATCGACCTCGACCCCCAGGGCAACGCCTCCACGGCTCTGAACATCGACCACCACCGGGGCGTGCCCTCGACGTACGACATGCTGGTGGACGGCACTCCGCTGGCCGACGTGATCGCGGAGTGCCCGGATGTCGCCGGCCTCTTCGTGGTGCCGGCCACCATCGACCTGGCCGGTGCCGAGATCGAGCTGGTGAGCGTGGCTGCCCGCGAGAACCGGCTGCACGGGGCCATCACCGGTCACCCCCATGTCGGCTCGGCCGCCGAGGCAGGCGAGGACCGCTTCGACTACGTGCTGATCGACTGCCCGCCGTCCCTGGGGCTGCTCACCCTCAACGCCCTCGTCGCCGGGGCGGAGATGCTGATCCCCATCCAGGCGGAGTACTACGCGCTCGAGGGACTCGGCCAGCTGCTGGAGACCGTCGACATGGTCAAGAAGCACCTCAACCCGCGGCTGGAGGTGTCGACCATCCTGGTCACGATGTACGACGCCCGCACCCGTCTCGCCGCGGGCGTCGCCAAGGAGGTGCGCGAGCACTTCGGCGACACCGTGCTGAAGACCAGCGTGCCCCGGTCCGTCCGGGTCTCGGAGGCGCCGTCGTACGGCCAGACCGTGATGACCTACGACCCTGGATCCTCCGGGGCGCTGAGCTACCTCGAGGCGGCGCGCGAGATCGCCAGCCGCCCCGCCCCCGCCCCCGCCGCCCGCTGATCGCCACTCGAGGACCGCCCATGAGCAACCCTGCCACGCCGGCACGTCGAGGCCTGGGCCGCGGCCTGGGCTCCCTCATCCCCACTCACGCCGCCGCCGAGCCTCCGGAGGCCGCTCGGCCGGCGGTCGACCTCGCCGAGGACCCACGCGCCGGGGCCCCGCTCGCCGGGCAATCGGGCGGCGTGGCGCAGGCACGCACGGCGGAGCCGGCCCCACCGTCGCCGGAGGAGCCGGCGCCGACGGTGACGGGCGCGTACTTCGCCGACCTGCCGATCGCGCAGGTCTCCCCCAACCACCGCCAGCCCCGCCAGGTCTTCGACGAGGAGGCGCTCGCGGAGCTCGTCCACTCCATCGCCGAGATCGGGCTGCTGCAGCCCGTGGTGGTGCGCCGCACCGGCGAGGAGTCCTACGAGCTGGTGATGGGCGAGCGCCGGTGGCGCGCCTCCCAGGAGGCAGGACTGGCCACGATCCCGGCGATCGTGCGGGAGACCGAGGACTCCGACATGCTGCGCGACGCGCTGCTGGAGAACCTGCATCGCGCGCAGCTCAACCCGCTGGAGGAGGCGGCGGCGTACGGTCAGCTGCTCGAGGACTTCGGCTGCACCCACGAGGACCTCGCCCAGCGCATCGGCCGCTCGCGCCCGCAGATCAGCAACACCCTGCGTCTGCTCCGGCTCAGCCCGGCCGTGCAGCGCCGGGTGGCGGCCGGCGTGCTGTCGGCCGGCCACGCGCGGGCCCTGCTCTCCGTCGAGGACGGCGACCTCCAGGACCGGCTCGCCCATCGGGTGGTGTCCGAGGGCATCAGCGTGCGTGCGCTGGAGGAGATCGTCGCCGTGGGCGACCTGGGCACGGCCACGCCCGTCGTGCGGCGCGGCAAGCCGGTCGCACCGGGGCTGACCGACATCGCCGACCGGCTCTCGGACCGGTTCGAGACCCGCGTCCGGGTCGACCTGGGCCGGAGCAAGGGCAAGATCACCGTCGAGTTCGCCTCGCTGGACGACCTGCGCCGGATCGTCGACGTGATGGACCCGCGGAACCGTGGAGACCGCCCGATCTAGCACTTTGTCGACAAACCGCTATAGCGACATGTCGGTGCTCCAGGAGATCAGGTGGGGCGCCGCCGGCGCCCAGCGCGCCTGCGGGCCCGCTCGCGCTTCTCCTCGGCATCGAGGCGGGCCGCCTCCTCGAGGGTGGGCGCCGAGCCGCCGTGCCGGGCGGGCAGCCACCAGGCGCCGGGCGGCTGCTCTGCTGGCGGATAGCGCGCGATCGTCTCGTCGAGCATCCGTGTCATGGTGGCGTGCAGGCGCCGCGTCTCGGCCGCTGCGTTCGCCCGGTCGACCGCGATCGGCTCGCCGACGGTGATGGCGATCGTGGTGCCGCGCGAGAAGTCGCGCGGATGGTCCTTGGTCAACATCCGCTGCGTGCCCCACAGGACCACCGGCACCAGCGGCACCCCCGCGGCCGCGGCGATCCGCACCGCTCCGGTCTTGAGCTCCTTGAGCTCCAGGGCGCGCGAGATGGTGGCCTCGGGGAAGATCCCGACGATCTCTCCGGCCCTCAGCAGCTCCACCGCGCGCTTGTACGACGCGATGCCGTCGCCGCGGTCGACCTCGACGTGGTGCAGCGACCGCATCACCGGGCCGCCGATCGGGTGGTCGAAGATCTCCCGCTTCGCCATGAACCGCACCAGCCGTCCGGACGGGTCGGCGGCCAGCCCGCCGTACACGAAGTCGACGTAGCTGATGTGGTTGTAGACCAGCAGCGCGCCGCCGACGCGCGGGACGTGCTCGGTGCCGGTCATCTGGAAGCGCTGCCCGAGCGCCCGGAACGCGGTCTTGGCCGCCAGCACGATCGGCGGGTAGGTGAGGTCGCGCATGGGGTCACCCTAGGGCTCGGCGCTCCCCGCCCGGTGAGGGGTCGACGGGGGCGGGCGGGTCACCGGCGGGTGGCGAGGAAGTCGGCGATCCGGCCGATGGCCTCCTCCAGGACCGCGGCCTCGGGCAGCGTGACCAGTCGGAAGTGGTCGGGTGCCGGCCAGTTGAAGCCCGTGCCGTGGGTGACCAGCAGCTTCTTGGACCGCAGCAGGTCGATGACGAGCTGCTGGTCGTCGTCGATGGCGTAGACGTCCGGGTCGAGCCGGGGGAAGCAGTAGAGGGCACCGCGCGGCGTCACGTTGGAGACGCCGGGGATCTGGTTCAGCAGCCGGTCGGCGAGCATCGACTGCTCGTAGTAGCGCCCACCGGGGACGACCAGCTCCTCGACGGACTGGTAGCCGCCCAGGGCCGTCTGGATGGCGTGCTGGGCCGGCACGTTCGCGCACATCCGCATGTTGGCGATGAGGGTGAGGCCCTCCAGGAAGTCCCCGGCGATCTCCTTGGGGCCTGAGATCATCACCCATCCGGCGCGGTAGCCGCAGACCCGGTAGGCCTTGGACAGCCCGGAGAAGGTGAGCGTCAGCACGTCGCTGCCGCCGTAGGTCGCGACGTGGTGGTGCTCGGCGTCGTCGAAGATGATCTTCTCGTAGATCTCGTCGGCCATCACGACCAGCTGGTGACGGCGGGCGATGTCGATCATGCCCTTGACCGTCTCGGCGCTGTAGACGGCGCCGGTGGGGTTGTTGGGGTTGATGATCACCAGGGCGTGGGTGCGCTCGGTGATCTTCGCCTCGATGTCGGCCAGGTCGGGGCTCCAGCCGTTCTCCTCGTCGCAGCGGTAGTGCACCGCCGTACCGCCCGAGAGCGTCACCGCGCCGGTCCACAACGGATAGTCCGGGGCCGGCACGAGCACCTCGTTGCCGTCGTCGATGAACGCCTGGAGCACCATGGAGATCAGCTCGGAGACGCCGTTGCCGATGTAGACGTCCTCGACGCCCACCTCGCGCAGGCCGTGCGACTGGTAGTAGTTCACGACCGCGGTGCGCGCGGAGTAGATCCCCTGCGAGTCGCTGTAGCCCTGCGAGGTCGGCAGGTGGTGGATCATGTCGGCCAGGATGGCCTCGGGCGCCTCGAAGCCGAACGGCGCGGTGTTGCCGATGTTGAGCTTGAGGATGCGGTGTCCCTCGGCCTCCAGCCGCTGCGCCTCGACCAGGATCGGCCCTCGCACGTCGTAGCGGACCCCCTGCAGCTTCTTGCTCTGGCGTATCTGTCGCACTTCCGCATCCTCTCAGGCCGTGTCGGCCCTAGCATGGGCATATCGGGAGGTGACCATGGCCCGCACCCTCACGCGGCTGACGCCGGACCATCTGGCGCAGCTCGACGACCACGTGCGCACGTGCCTGTTCTGGCTGCTCGACCCCGTCGCGCTCTCCCGCGTCGAGGACGATCGGCGTGCGCAGGAGGTGCAGGACCGGGTCGCCGACGTGCTGCGCGAGTGGGGCGACTGCGGGCAGGTGCTGCTCGTCGACGGGACACCGGTGGGTCTGGCGCTCTACGGCCCGGCGCGCTTCTTCCACGGCGCCGCCGGCATCCCGACGTCCCCGGTGTCCTCGGACGCCGTGCTGCTGGCCGCCGTGCACGTCGCCGAGGGGCACCGCGAGGGTGGGCTCGGCCGGATGCTGGTGCAGGGTGCCGCCGCCGACCTGGTCCGCCGCGAGGTCCGGGCGCTCGAGGCGTTCGGCGACACCCGCGCCGACGGGCAGCGCGGCTGCGTCCTGCCGACGTCGTTCCTCGAGGCGGTGGGTTTCCGGCCCCAGCGCGAGCACCCGGTCTCGCCGCGGATGCGGATGGACCTGCGGACCACCAGCGTCTGGGACGGGGTCGAGGTGGCCCTGCAACGGCTGCTCGGGCTCGCTCGCCCGGCACCGAAGCAGGCGACCCGGCTCGGGCGGGAGCCCGGCCGGGTCGGCTGATGTCGCTGGTGGATCAGGGACGCTGGTGCATCAGAGCAGGTCTTCGAGCTCCTTGAGGATCGCGGCCTTGGGGCGCGCACCCACGATGGTCTTCACGACCTCACCACCCTGGTAGACGTTGATCGTCGGGATGCCGGTGACCCGGGAGGACGCCGGGGTCACGGGGTTCTCGTCGACGTTCATCTTCACGAAGGTGATCTTGTCGCCGTGAGCCCCGGCGATCTCGTCGAGGATCGGAGCGACCTGACGACACGGGCCACACCACTCGGCCCAGAAGTCCACGAGGACCGGCTTGTCGGACTTGAGGACCTCGGCCTCGAAGTCGGCGTCGGTCACTGCTGCCATGTTCGCCACGGGATGCCTTTCGCGTCAGAGATGTGCTGGTCCCGACTCAACACCACACCGCCGACAGATGTTCCCCCGGGCATGAGACGACACTGGAAGTGGCTACACAGTGAAGTATGATCATCGCATGCCGGCCGCCACGGACGCTCTCGACAAGGTGCTGGCGCTCAGCCTGCTCGTGGGCCGTGACCTGGAGCGCTTCGAGAGGACCGAGAGGATGACGACCCCCCGGGTGCACCTCCTGTGGCAGCTCGGTGCGGGTGGCCCCAGTACCCAGCGGGACCTCGCCCACGCCCTCGACGTGAGCCCGCGCAACATCACCGGCCTCGTCGACGGCCTCGTCGCCTCCGGGCACGTCACCCGCGAGCCGCACCCGACCGACCGACGGGCCACCCTCGTCACGCCCACGGCCGCCGGCGCCGCGCTCTTCGCGGCGCTGCAGCACAGCCACGCGGCGCTCGCCGAGCGGCTCTTCGGCCACCTCGACGAGCAGCGGCTGGGCGCCTTCGTGACCGCCCTCGACGACACCCTGGATCGCTTCCCGACGCCGTTGGAGCAGTCGGCGTGAGCCGGCTGCCGGCAGGCGGCTCCGGCCGGGGTCAGTAGACGGTCGCCGCCGCCTCGGCCGCGACCTCGGCCTCGTCGTGCTCGGGCGCCTCGGACGTGGAGGCCACGTGGTCCAGCATGGCGAGGTAGCGCTCGGCGTCCAGCGCGGCCGCGCAGCCGGTGCCGGCCGCGGTGATGGCCTGCCGGTAGTGGTGGTCGACGAGGTCGCCCGCGGCGAACACGCCGGTGAGGTTGGTGGCGGTGGAGGGGTGCTCCACCAGCACGTAGCCGTTGTCGTCGAGGTCGACCTGGCCCGTGAGCAGCTCCGAGCGCGGATCGTGGCCGATCGCGATGAACAGGCCGGTCACCGGGAGTGACCGCTCCTCGCCCGTGAGGGTGTCGCGGAGCGTGATGCCGGTGAGCCTGTCGTCGCCCTGGATCGAGGCGACCTCGGCGTTCCAGACCATCTCGAGCTTCGGGTCGGCGAACGCGCGGTCCTGCATGATCTTGGAGGCCCGCAGGCTGTCGCGGCGGTGCACGAGGTAGACCTTCTTGGCGAAGCGGGTGAGGAAGGTGGCCTCCTCGATGGCGGAGTCGCCGCCACCGATCACCGCGATCTCCTGCTCCCGGAAGAAGAACCCGTCACAGGTGGCACACCAGGACACGCCGCGGCCGGAGAGCTCGTCCTCGCGTGGCAGCCCGAGCTTGCGGTAGCCCGACCCGGTCGAGAGCACCACCGAGCGTGCGGTGTAGGTGTCGGTCGCCGTCCGCACGACCTTGATCTCGCCGGTCAGGTCGACCTCCACCACGTCGTCGGCGACCAGCTCGGCACCGAAGCGCTCGGCCTGCGCGCGCATCTCGTCCATCAGCGCGGGACCCATGATGCCGTCGCGGAAGCCGGGGAAGTTCTCGACCTCGGTGGTGTTCATCAGCGCACCCCCGGCGGTGACCGAGCCCTCGAAGACGAGGGGCTGCAGGTTCGCCCGGGCCGCGTAGACGGCGGCGGTGTAGCCGGACGGGCCGGAGCCGATGATGATGACGTTGCGCGGCTGGGTGGACGACTCGGTGGTCTCAGACATGACTCTCGCTCGTAGTGGTGGGTGTACGACGACTCAACCGATCGTAGACGTGCGTTGTTCCCTCCCGGGACGCCACGGGGCGCGCCCGGAGCCGGGGCCCGGGGGGTCAGGGGGCCGGCACGGTCGTGCTGCGCAGGGGCGCGTCGGCGGCGCAGCGGAACAGGTCCACCGGCTGCACCGCATCGAGGGGCTCGCGGAAGACCAGCACGGCCTTCGCACCGTCGTACCGCACCGGCACCCGGCGGCCCTCCCCCCATGCGGGGCGCTCGCAGCCGTCCCCACCGCCCAGCGAGCCGGGGTCGCCGTCGACCGCCGTACGACGCTCGCGCAGCGCCAGCACGTCGCCGTCGAAGGTCTCCTCGGCCAGGCGCGGCAGGGGGCGGGCGGAGGCGTCGGTCTTCGGCGGGGCGCCGCCGTCGGCAGGCGACTCGGCCGGGAAGGGGGCGCTCTCCTGGTCGGCAGACGAGGCGCCGCCGGCGTCGCTGCCGTCACCGCCCGTCCCGGACACGACCTGGCCCAGGCCGATGCCGACGGCCACCACGGCCACGGCCGCGACCAGCAGGCTGACGACGTTGCGCCGGCGACGGGAGGCGAGGGTGGTCACGGCACGCTCCTGGTGCTCGCCGCGCTCCCGGGCCAGTGACGTCAGGGTCTGGTCGAGCCGCGCCGCGACGTCGTCGGGCACCGGGTCGGTGTGCCGGGCCTCGGCGAGCAGGTGGCGCACGCGCTCGGTCTCGGTGGGCGTCAGGTCGGGGCGGTCCTCGGGCACGTGGGGCTCACCTCCTCGTGGACGGGCTGGTGCGGGTCGGGGTGGGGCGTCTCGGGGTCAGGCGTCGCGGACCGGTGGGCCGCGGGGTGCGTCGGGCCGGTGCTCGACAGATCGGACGGGCTCGCCGACGTCGTGGTTCCCGTCGTCGGGGGTGCCCCGCAGCACCCCGAGCAGCGGCGCGAGCCGGGCGCGGCCGCGCGAGCAGCGCGACTTCACCGTGCCCTCGGCGCAGCCGAGCATCTCCGCGGCCTCCGCCACGGAGTAGCCCTCCATGTCGACCAGCACCAGCGCGGCGCGCTGCTCGGGAGCGAGGGTGGCCAGGGCGGTGAGCACCGCGGCGCGGCGCTCGTCGGCGACCGCGACGTCGGCGGGGTCGGGCTCACCGGTCGCGGTGACGAGCGACCCGCGGGCGGCGTGCTCGTCCACGTCGTCGGGCAGGGGCTGGGCGGCGCGCACCTTCTGCGACCGGAGCCGGTCGAGGCAGGCGTTGACGACGACGCGGTGCAGCCACGTGGTCACCGCGGCCTCGCCGCGGAACGACCCCGCCCGGCGGTACGCCGCGACGAGGCCGTCCTGCAGTCCGTCGGCGGCATCCTCGGGGTTGCCCATGGTGCGCAGCGCCACCGCCCAGAGCCGGTCGCGGTGGCGGGCGAAGAGGGTGCCGAAGGCGTCGGTGTCGCCCTCGACGTGGGCGCGCAGGAGCTCGGCGTCGCTGCGGCCGCCCGCCTCGCTCACCCGGCCACCACCACCTCGGCGACCTGGCCGCGGAAGCCGCCCTCGGGAGCCTCGGGGAGCGACGTCAGCCACAGCACGACGTACTGGGCGGCCTCGTCGTCGGGCAGGCGCAGGGTGAGCTGGGCGTCGTCCGGCGTGGTCGCGCCCTCCGCGGCGGGCTCGAGGTCGTCCACGGTGGTGGGCTCGTCCGCGGTGCGGAAGACCTGCACCGTCGTGGGACCGCCGGGGAGGGTCAGCCGCACCGAGCGAGCCACCTTGGCGGACCCGAGGTCGAGCATCATGCCCACGCCCGTCTTGAGCCCCACCGGGCCGAGGTCCTGGTCGTAGGTCACCGTGCGCCACGCCGTGGCGGGGTCGCCGTCGACGACCAGCGGTGCGAGCTCGGGGTTCTCCTCGAACGGCTCGGCGCCCTGGGGGTCGAAGTCGGAGGCGACCACCCCGGTGAGGGGTACGGCGCGGGTCCGGGTCGGTGTCTGCGTGGTGGTGTCGTCGTCACCGGCGGCCGGGTCGTCGTTGCTGCGCAGCTGGAGGGTTGCCACGGTGCCCACCGCGAGCAGCGCCAGGACGCCGATCGCCAGGGCCAGCCGCATCCAGCGCCGGCCCGGCACCTCGGTGTCGTCCTCGACCGGGCGGAGGGCGGAGCCCGTGCCGCTGCCGTGGAAGCCGTTGTCCCACGGCCGCGAGCCGCTTGCGGTGTGCGCGCGCGAGGAGCGCGGCGGTGTCACGCCGGTGACGGTCGTCGTCGTGCCGGGACGAGCACGTCGGGCCGGCTCGCCCTGCGGGGGATCGGGGGCGAAGAGCGGCCGGTCGGGCGGCTGGGTGAACTCCGGAGGCGGGGCCGGCCGCTCCGCACCGGGGACGAGCACGCCGACACCGTCGTCGTCGTCGAACGCGGGCATGCCGGCCTGGGTCGGCATGTCGGCGGCGGGGGAGGCGACGGGCGGGGAGACGGCGACGGGCGGCACGGCGCCGATCGCCCCCGTGCCCTCCAGCGCGCCGTAGCCGGACTCGCGCGGGGGTACGTCGCCGACGAACTCCGCCAGCGCGTCGGCGATGCCGCGGGCGGTGGAGAGGTCGTGGTCGGTGCGGGCCGAGGCGACCGCCTTGGTGGCGTGGGCGGGGGAGTCGGGGGTGAGCACCCCGTCGCAGATCCCGTCCAGGACCCGCGGGATGCCGGCCCGCACCCGGCGTGGGCGGAGCAGGCTCCCGTGCTCGTGCGGGGCGGCGGGCACCGCCGAGGCCGCGGTGCCGGCCCAGC
>NZ_CADCUP010000052.1 GCF_902805925.1 uncultured Nocardioides sp. | reverse complement strand
CTCCGCAGCCTTCTCCGCGTCCTCGGCGGCCTTCGCGGCGTCCGCAGCGGCAGCCTCCTCGGCGGCCCGGGCGGCAGCCTCGGCCGCCGCGCGTGCGGCCTCCTCGAGCGCGGTCTGGCGCGTCTGCGCCAGCCGGACCGAGATGCCCTGCAGCTCGGCCAGCTCGGCGACCAGCACCGTCTTCTGCTCGGCGATCGCCTGCGACTGCGCCAGCGCCGCGTCGGCGGCCGACTGGGCGGCGTCGCGGGCCGCCGCCGCCTCCTCCTCCCGGTCCGCCGCCTCGGCCCGGGCCTCGACTGCCTCGTCGCTGGCCACGTCGGCGAGGGTGGCGGCGGCGCGGAACTGGTCGTAGCGGCCGTCGAGCGCGTCCTCCGCGTTCGCCATCGTCGCACCCTGCTCGAGGACGTCCGAGATGCCGTCGGCGTCCGCCATGGCCGAGAGGCCGGTGATCCCCGGCGACAGCTCGTAGGTGCGCACCAGCGCGTCGCCGTACACCTCCTGCTGGCGGCGGACGTCGGAGCTCGCGGCGTCGGCGCGACGCTCGGCCCCGCGCGCCGCCTGCCGTGCCTGCTCCAGCTCCCACAGCGCGCCGTTGTAGGCCTCCGCGGCCATGGCGGCGGAGACGGCGGAGTCGTCGAGGCGCTGGTCGGCCAGCACGAGGTCGGCCCGGACGGAGGCCACGTCGCGGGCCTTGTCACCGGCCGCGGCGCGGGCCGCGGCGACGTCCTGCTCGGTGGGTACGGCGTCGTCGGAGGTCGCGTCGTCGGCGGCGGATGCGGAGGTCGCCCCGCCGACGAGCACGAGGCTCAGTGCGGCGGCGCCACCCCATGCGCGGACACGGTGGTGTCGCATGTCTTCCCCTTGTTTCGAGTCAGTGCAGGCACCGCCGGAGACTTCCCAATCCCCTACGGCACTCGCAGCACGCTAGTGCTCACCCGTCCCAAAAGGAACAACTTTCACAGAATGCCTGGATGCTGTCGGCGTGTCGGCTTGACGTACTACACGGATGTAATTCCGCTCGTCGGCGGCATCTCAGGTGTCGCTGCCCGCGCTTCGTGGGGGTTGCAACGGCTGCAAACCGCAGCGATCCCCGGATATCCGGGGATCCCGACCAGCCTCAGTCGACGTCCACCGGCACCGCCGACGTGGTCGACGTCGGGTGGGAGCTGCGGCCGCGGCGGTCGAACTTCTGGCCGGAGGCGATGCCGCCGATGTAGAAGGCGAGGAGGGCGATGACGATGCCGGCGATGTCGTCGGCGACGTAGTGCCAGCCGAAGTAGAGGGTGGCCACGATCGTCACGGCGAAGTTGGCCCAGAAGATCCACTTCAGGACCGCGCTGCGCAGGGTGTACTGCACCATCATGGCCACCAGCAGGGTGATCGCGGTGTGCAGGCTGGCGAACCCGGCGACCGACTGCACGGCGTTGGCGAGCTCGGCGTTCACGACGTTGTTCCGGCCGTAGTAGAGGGAGTCCATCAGCGCCGACGAGCCGGTCTCCGGCAGGTCCTTGTAGAGCCACGAGTAGTGGAAGCCCGGGCCCAGGGTGGGCAGCGCGTAGTACGACGCGGTGCCGAGGGTCCAGGCGATGCACTGGGAGGTGGCGAACCAGTAGCCGAAGGTGATGTTGCGCGACCAGATCAGCCAGGCGGTGAGCGCGAGCGGCACCAGCGGCAGGAACCACAGGTAGATCGTGGAGTAGAAGTGCGCGGTGACGCCGTCGCCGAAGACCGAGTGCAGCACCGTCGCCGGCTCGTTGCCGAAGAAGAGGGCCCGGTCGACCAGGTGCAGCTCGCGGTCGTACTTCTTCTCCCCCATCACGAACGGGAGGAACGACTTGAGGTTGCGGTAGCTGACGTAGGTCACGTAGAAGCACGAGACGCCCAGCACCATCAGCGTCAGCCGCTCGCGCGTCCAGTGCTCATGGACCCGGGCTCGCACCAGGCCCGAGATGGCGGCCGGGTTGCCGCGCGAGAGCCACAGCGTGCGCGGCAGCACGTCGAGCAGGAACGCGCCGAACAGCAGCAGCGGCAGCCGAAGCCACGCCGGCCCGAGGAAGCCCTCGGGGTCGAGCAGCCTGCGGTCGAGCGCGACGGCGGTGCCGACGGCCAGCAGTCCCATGGTGCCGGCGATGCCGAGGAGGAGTGCGTAGGCCCGTCGATACACGGGCGCCAGTCTAGGGGGACACCCGTGGGTCGCCGCGGGGCACGGGCGCGGTCCGCGACGCATCGATCCGCAGCCGTACGGCGTCGCCCGGGGCGACGTGGCTGCCGAGCGGCGCCACGGCGTGCAGGGCGCCCAGACCGGCGACCTCGACGCCCACCCGGAGCTGCTCGGGCGTCGCCAGCGCGGAGATCGCGGTGCCGGCGAGCGGTCCCGCGTCGTCGACCACGAGCGCGGACCGGCGCAGCGCCAGGTCCTGGCCGGGCACCAGGCCGGCGGACGACACCATCCGGTCGGCCTCCGCGCCCGTCAGCACGGTGGCGTAGCCGAGGAAGTAGGCGGTGTCGGCGTCGACGGGGTGCTGCCACACCTCGCCGATGGGGCCGTCCTGCACGAGGTGGCCGGCGCGCATCACCGCGATCCGGTCGGCGACCGCGAACGCCTCGTCGTGGTCGTGGGTGACCATGAGCGCCGTGGTGCCGGCGGTGCGCAGGATCTCGCGCAGGTCGGTGGCCAGCCGGGTGCGCAGCGTCGCGTCGAGGGCCGACAGCGGCTCGTCGAGGAGGATCAGCCGCGGCTCGACCGCCAGCGCCCGGGCCAGCGCCACGCGCTGCCGCTCCCCGCCCGACAGGGTGGCCGGCAGCCGGTCGGCGTACCCCGCCAGGCCGACCAGCTCGAGCAGCTCCCCGACGCGCCGGGAGACCTCGGCCCGCGGCGTACGACGCAGGCGCAGCGCGTAGCCGACGTTGCGTGCGACGTCGAGGTGGGCGAAGAGCTGGCCGTCCTGGAACATCAGCGCGAAGCCGCGGTGGTGCGTCGGCACGCCGCCCAGGTCGGCGCCGTCGTAGGAGATGGCGCCGGAGGCGACCGGCTCGAGCCCGGCGACGGCGCGCAGCAGGGTCGACTTGCCGCACCCCGACGGGCCGAGCACCGCGAGCACCGCCCCGGCGGGCAGGGCGAGGCTGACGTCGCGCACGGCGACCAGGTCGTCGTACCGCACGGTGACGTCGCGCAGGACCAGTCCGCCCATGTCAGAAGGCTCCCAGCGACGGCACGCGGAGCCGCTCGACCACCAGCATGACCACCGCGGTGGTGGTCGCCAGCACGACCGAGGCGGCGAGCGCCGTGCCGTAGTTCAGCTCACCGGGCCGGCCGAGGAGGCGGAAGATCACCACGGGCAGGGTGGGCTGGTCCTCACGGGCGAGGAACGCGGTGGCGCCGAACTCCCCCAGCGACGCGGCGAAGGCGAACCCGCTCGCCGCCAGCAGCGGCTTCCACACCACGGGCACGTCGACGGTCCACAGCGTGCGGAGCGGTCCGGCGCCGAGCGAGGCGGCGGCCTGCCGCTGGCGGTCGTCGATGCCGGCGAGCACCGGGACGAGGGTGCGCACGACCAGGGGCAGGGCGACCAGTGCCTGCGCGATCGGGACCAGCAGCGGTGAGTCGCGCAGGTCCAGCGGCGGCTGGTCGAGGGTGATGAGGAAGCCGAACCCGAGCGTCACCGCCGACACGCCCAGCGGCAGCATGAAGACGCCGTCGAGCAGCGACCGCACCCGTCGCTCACCTCGCGAGCGGGAACGACGCGTCACGACGAGGGCGATGCTCAGCCCGAGCAGCAGCGCGATCCAGGTGGCGTCGACGGCGGTGCGCAGCGAGATCAGCAGTGCCTCGCCGGCCGAGACCAGCACGGCCGGGTCGTCACCGGTGGAGCCCAGCGCGCGGTAGTTCGCCAGGCTCCAGCCGTCGCCGGCCCGCAGCGACCCGACGAGCAGCGTCACGAGCGGCGCGGCCACGAGCGCGAGCAGCACGGCCGTCGCGGCGAGCGCGGGCACGTCGCGGCGCGAGACCCGACCGAGCCTCGCGAACTGCCGCGACACCGTCGGGTCGGCCACGGCGCGCAGCCGCCCGGTGACCACGAGCAGGCCGGTCACCACGACCAGCTGGAGCACCGAGAGCGCGGCCGCCGACCGCAGGTCGAACAGGGTGGTCGTCAGCAGGTAGATCTCCGTCTCGACGGTGGAGTAGCGCACCCCGCCCAGGGTGAGGACGATGCCGAACGCCGTGGCGCAGAACAGGAACACCACGCTGGCCGACGAGACGATCACCGGCCGCAGCGCGGGGAGCGTGACGGTGTGCAGCACCTGCCACGGCGTGGCGCCCAGGGCGGCTGCCGCCTCGGCCGGCCGCCGGTCGAGCGACTCCCACGCGGCCCCGACGGCCCGGATCACCACCGCGGCGTTGAAGAAGACCAGCCCGGCGATGATGGCGGTCGGCGTGCCGTCGAGGCCCAGGAACGCCAGCGGACCGCCCTCGCCGATCAGCTGGCGGAAGGCGACGCCCACGACCACGGTCGGCAGCACGAACGGCACGAGCAGCGCGGCGCGCACCACCCGGCGCCCGGGGAGGTCGAGGCGGTGCAGGACGTACGCCGCGGGCAGGCCGACCGCCACCGACAGCAGCGTGCCGAGGGTCGCCGACCACAGGGTGAACCCCAGCACCCGGTGCACCCTGGGCCGGCCGAGCACCTCGACCAGCCCCCGCGGGTCAAAGGCTCCGTCGGCCCACAGCCCGCGCGCCACCATGCCCCCGACCGGGAGCACGAAGAACACGCCGAGCACGGCCAGCGGCAGCGCCGCCAGCCCGGCCAGGGTGAGCAGCCGGCGGGTCACCTGGTCGTGACGTCGGTCCACTCGGTCAGCCAGGCCTCGCGGTTGGCGGAGATCTCGGCCGGGTCGACGGCGTAGGGGTCGGTGGGCTGCTCGGCGAACCGCGCCCAGTCCTCAGGCAGGTCGACGGCCGAGGAGACCGGGAAGACGTACATGCTCTCCGGCAGGGCGGCCTGCACGTCCTCGGAGAGCAGGAAGTCGACGAGCGCCTGCGCGCCCTCGGGGTTGGCGGCGCCGGCCAGCACGCCGGCGTACTCCACCGAGCGGAAGCAGGTGTCGAGCAGCGCGGCGGTGGTCGACTCCGTGCCGTCCTCGGTCAGGGTGAAGGCGGGCGAGGAGTCGTAGGACAGCACGATCGGGCGGGTGCCGTCCTCGCCGCCCTGGGTGAAGTCGGTGTAGTAGGCGTCCGACCAGCCCTCGACGACCCGGGCCCCGTTGGCCAGCAGCCGCTCCCAGTACGCCGGCCAGTCGTCGCCGTACTCGGCGATCGTGCTCAGCAGGAAGGCCATGCCCGGCGAGGAGGTCGAGGCGCCGGGGGTGACGAAGAGGCCCTGGTACGCCGGCTCGGTGAGGTCCTCCAGCGACGCCGGCGGGGCGAGGTCCTTCTCGGCGAACCACGTCGTGTCGACGTTGACGCACACGTGCCCCACGTCGACGGGGGTGAGCCGGTCGGCGCCCTCGGGCAGCGCGTAGTCCTCGGCGCCCTCGGGCAGGGTCGTCGGCTCGTAGGTGTCGAACACGCCCTCGTCGATCGTGCGCGAGGCGAACGTGGTGTCGACGCCGAAGGCGACGTCGCCGGTCGGGTCGCCCGCCGTGAGCGCGAGCTTCGTCGAGAGGGTGCCGGCGTCGCCGGCGGCCCGGGTGGTGAGGGTGAAGCCGGTCTCCTCCTCGAACTGCGCGACGAGCTCGTCGGGGAGCCCGAAGGACTCGTGGGTCACGAGCACGACCTCGCTCGGCGCGGCCCCCTCGGTGCGGTCGCCGTCGGTCGCGCTGCCGCCCACGGCACTGCACGCCGAGGTGGCGAGCAGCGCGAGGGAGGCGAGCGTGGCGCGTGCGCGGACGTGGTGGGTCATCGGGATGACTCCCTTCGCCGGTGCTAGCCGGAGCAGGTTCGGAGGGTCTGCGGCTGGTCCGCACTCTCAGCACTGTGGGTGCTCCCCTGTCTTGTGCGACCAGCCTACGACGGGGCCGGGTCGGGACGGTGTCGGGGGCCCCGTCGATCACCGAGGCCCGATCACCGAGGCCTAGGGTGCGGGCATGCCGAGTCGTCGTCACGAGCTCCTCGCCCTCGCCGTGCCCCGCCTGCGGAGGAGCCGGGACATCGACAGCCCGGAGGCCGAGCGGGCGCGGCTCGTGCGCTGGCACGAGGGCCTGGACCGCTCGTTGCCGACCAGGACGCTGCTGCGCTTCGACAGGCGCTTCTCGGTGGTGCGCGACGACGGCGCCGGCTTCCCGACGTACGTCATCACACCGCGGCACACCGCCCCGACCCGCACGTTGTTCTACGTCCACGGCGGGGGGTACGTCGGGCCGATCGACCCCCACCACGTCAGGTACGCCACCCGGCTCGCGACGGTCCTCGGCGCACGCGTCGTGATGCCGGACTACCCGCTGGCGCCCGAGCACACGTGGCGCGACTCCTTCGACGCGATGACCACGCTGGCGGCCCGCTGGGCCGGGGAGCCGATGGTGCTGGCCGGCGACTCGGCCGGCGGCGGCTACGCGCTGGCGATCGCCCAGGCCCTGCGCGACCGGGGCGGGCCTCAGCCCGCCCACCTGGTGCTGCACGCGCCCTGGACCGACCTGACGACGAGCACGCCCGAGACGGAGACGGTCACGCTCAGCGACCCGTGGCTCTTCCTGGGCAAGCTGCGCGCGTACGCCGGGTGGTGGGCGGGGTCGCCCGAGGACCTGGGACGCCCGGAGGTGTCACCGGCGTTCGGCTCGCTCGCCGGCCTGCCGCCCGCGATCATGCTCTACGGCACCCGCGACACCCTCGCGCCGGGCTGCCGGCTGCTCACCCGCCGCTCGGTCGAGGACGGCTGGGACCTCACGGTCGTGGAGGAGCCCGACCTCATCCACGTCTACGGGCTGCTGCCGTTCGCGCCCGAGGCGCGACGGGCGCTCCGGCAGGTGCGAGCGTTCCTGCGCTGACCGCCGGCGCGCTCAGCGGTGCAGCCACCGGCGGTAGCCCACGACCCGGTCGGTGATCGCGCCGCCGACGCCGAGGCGCTTGAGCTGTCGCCACTTCCGGGGGTTGTTGGCCTTCCGGGCGATGACCTCCTTGCCGGCGGCGCGGACGGCCGCGACGTGCGTGCGCGTCAGGTGGGCGGGCGGCAGCGTCACCCCGTCGGCGTAGGCCAGGACGTCCGCGACAGGCGCCCAGCGGCGGACCAGGAACGTCGACTCGAGGCCTGGCCGCCGCACCTCGACGCGCCGCAGCGTCTCGGGGTGGAACGCCATGACCGTCACCCGGCCCGCCATGCCGGCACGGTCGATGACGCGGACCACCTCGGCTACCTCGGCGCGGGACCACCGGCGGCCCTTGAGCTCGGCCAGGACGTCGACGCGGCTGCGTGCGGCCAGACGCAGGACGTCGGCCAGGGTGGGCACCTGCTCACCGCCTCGCTCGCCCCGGCAGTGCTTCCGCAGCGAGCGCAGCGACCGCTCGGCCACCCGGCCGCGGCACGTCGTGGTGCGCTGGAGCGTCGGGTCGTGCATCAGCACCGCCCGGCCGTCCCTCGTCATCCGCACGTCGGTCTCGACGGCCGAGGCCTTGAGCCGCACGGCCCGTCGCATGGCCGGGACCGTGTTCTCGGTGACGCCGCCGGCCGGGGCCCCGCGGTGGGCGGTGATCCGCAGGTCCCCGGGCCGGGCCGCCCCGGCGGCCGTCGGCGCCGCTGCGAGCGTGCCGGCGAGCAGGACGACGGCGAGGGCGAGTCCTCCGAGGCGCATGGGGCCGCATTGTGCCCCACGGGGCCGATCGGGGCGGGCGGCACGCTGTTCGACTCCTGGCGGGGAGGAGCCGATCCCTTGCTGGAACGTTCGTACAACGGGCGTTGTGCGAACGTTCGAACAACCAACGCGAGCCCTGCCGCGGCTCAGCGCACGAGCGTGACCCCAGCGCCCGGTCAGGTCAGCCGCTTGTCGAGGAAGGCGACGATGCGCTGCATGGAGGCGGCGTACTGCGGGCCGAAGGCGTGCCCGTCGTCGTACAGCTCGAGCTGCGAGTCGACCCCGGCCCGCTCCATCGCCCGCTGCGTGGCCCGCGCCCACTCCGGCGGGCAGGTGTCGTCGAAGCGGCCCTGCACGATGAGCACCGGCTCGGTGATCCGGTCGAGGTGCGAGCGCGCGGAGATGCTCTCCCAGAACTCGTCGTTCTCACGACCCTTCGCCTCGGGCAGGCCCCACCGCTGCTGGACGAGGTCGACGAAGGCGTCGCGGTCGCCGTCGCGGTTGAACTGGTTGAAGTTGTCGGCCTCCAGCGTGCTCACCGGCGAGTAGGCGATGCCCGCGTCGACGAGGCCGGGTGCCATCTCGAGCACCTTGTAGACCACGCCACCGCCCATCGACCGGCCGAAGATCCCGATCCGCTCGTCGTCGACCGGCACGTCGTCGCTCCCGCGCAGGGCGTTCACCGCGTTGACGACGTCGACGGCGTAGCCGGTGCGGAAGTTGCGCTGCGAGGCCGGGTCGTCGTCGGACTCCGCGTGGTTGCGGTAGTCGACGTGCAGCGCGACGTAGCCGGCCTGCGCCAGCGACCCGCGCTCGCGGGTCATGCCCTGGCCGCGCACGTAGTAGGCCGGGTCGATGTAGCCGTGCGCCAGCACCACCGCGGGGAAGGGGCCGCGGCCGGTCGGCACGTTGAGGACCCCGGAGATCGTGAACCGCTCGCTGCGGTAGGTGACGTCGTAGGAGGTGTGGGCGGCGGTGCGCTCGCGCACGGCACCCAGGCGCAGGCCGCCCCCGGAGAACTCGCGGTCGAACCACGCCGCCAGGGCCGGCGGCCCCGGACGCGGCGCCGATGTCGCCGACGGGCTGCTCGACTCGTCGGCCGACGGGGTCGCCGACGGGCTGGCCGACGCACTCGCCGACGGACTGGCCGACGGACTGGCCGACGGACTGGCCGACGGACTGGCCGACGGTGGCGGCGCCGACTCGTCGGTGCCGGACGGGCTGCAAGCCGTGGTCAGCAGCAGGGCCAGCGCGCCGAGCGCCGTCCCCCAGCGGGTCGTGCTCGGGGCAGCGGCCATGCGCCGACCGTAGCCCGGGGCGGCAAGCGCGGACGTGCAGAAATTCGCGGTTTGGGTACCCCCCGACCCACACCGTCGCCGCGAGAGGAAACCATGGAACCCATCCCCGAGACCCACGAGGCCCTCGCCGAGCTCGCGGACGAGGAACTCCTCGTGCAGCTGCTCGAGGCGGCGCGCCGGGTCGAGGAGGTGGTGCCCGACTGCGTCGGGCTGAGCCTCACGATGGTGCAGCACGGCGTCACCTTCACGCTGGTCGCCTCCGACGAGACCATCGCCGTGATCGACGCGATCCAGTACCTCGCAGGCGGCCCGTGCCTGAACGCGGTGGACGACGAGGCGGTGCTGGAGACCGACACCCGCGACGACGCCCGGATGAGCGAGCAGGGGTGGCAGCTGTTCGCCGACGCCTCGGTGGCCAACGGCATCGCCACCACCTTGTCGATGCCCATCCTCGACGACGGCGCGGTCGTGGGCGGGGTGAACCTGTACGGCGCCACCCGGCGGGCCTTCGAGGGCCATCACGAGCAGCTGGCGGAGGTCCTGGGGGCGTGGGCCGGAGGTGCGGTCACCAACGCCGACCTCGACTTCACCACCCGGATCGACGCCGAGAGCGCACCCGCGGTGCTGCGGGGAGCGCGTCAGGTCGACGAGGCGCTGGGAGCCCTGGCCGAGGCCCTCCAGATCAGCGTCGACGAGGCGCGCGACCGCCTGGACCGGGCCGCTGCCCGCGCCCAGTTGCGTCCCTCGGAGCTCGCCACGGCCGTCACCCGGCTCCTGCGGGGGCAGTGACCCGCGACGTCCGCGGGATCAACCGGTGCGCGCCGGCGGTGGGTGCCGGAGGAACCGGAGGGCCTCCTCGACGGACCGGACGACGACATGGGCGCGGGAGAAGCCGGTCAGGTCCATGACCCGCAGGACCAGCCGGTGACCTGCCGCCACCGGCACCGGGCCCACCTGCGGGGCCGCTCGGTCCAGCGCCGAGCGCAGCAGCGCGAGGCTGCCGCAGTCGACGAACGTCACGCTCTCCATGTCGACGAGGAGCCGGCGACGCGACGACCGGGCCGCCTGGTGACAGGCTGCCTCGAGCAGCTCCCGCGACGCGAGGTCGAGCTCGCCGGACAGGGTCAGGGTGGCGTGGTCCTCGCCCAGGGTGACGTAGACCGAGGGAGGCAGAGTGGTGGGGCACATCCGGGACGCCTATCACCTGGGGCCATCCACGACCGTTGCTCGACCGTGGCGACGCTGCTCCGCGATGCTACTCGCGTCAGGCCGTCGCGTCTGCCCTTCGACCCTCGGCATTCACGACCTCCATGGCCAGCACCGCGACGGGAGCCGTGGCTCCGTGGTTGCGGATGTCGGTCAGCGTCACGC
>NZ_CADCUP010000051.1 GCF_902805925.1 uncultured Nocardioides sp. | reverse complement strand
TGACCAGCACGCGGACGTCTAAGAAGCATGAAAGGCGAGCGGCATGCTCCCAAAACACAGTTTCAGCTGTCGTTACCCGTCCCAGAGAGTTGGGAGCGCAAAGCCCGCCGCCTACCTGAGGAGTCGGTGATCCGAGCCACGCACCTGGGTTCGCAATCGGTCCAGAGCCAGGACTCCAGGAGCACCCTCGTTGCGTCATAGTGGGCGGAATGGGCTAGCGCGTACGCGACGTCCGTGCGGCGGCGGAAGCAGCAATCGGCTGCCGTCGAAGCAGAAGCCGACATGGCTCGCTGACCGTCAGCCGATGGCGTTGGAGAACGACTGGGGACCCGCCTCTGCCCTCATCTTGCCCTCACTAGAGCGGAAAAGGTCGACGAACAACGGTGATCACCCGAAGGGCCGACCGAGATGTTTCCGCAGGTCAGAGGCAGTTTTGGGCGAGTTACGACGAAGGATCGAATACCGCAGCAACGTTCCGCTTCAACGTGTGAGGGCCGCAGAACAGAGCGCATGACACCGAGGGGCCGCCGTCGCCACCGTGCCGCGTGAGCTCCCACACCGACTAGGTTCGAGCGATCGCGCACCACTGGATCGCGACCCGGCACGGCGGCCTCGACGTCTTCTCCTTCGAGGCGTACGACGTCCCCGCACCGCGCCGAGGTGAGGTCACCGTCGCGGTCCGGGCGGCCGGGATGAACCCAGCCGACGCCAAGCACGTGGCCAGCGGTTCCGGGGAGTTCCCGCGCGCCGTCGGCTACGAGGTCGCTGGTGTGGTGGCCGCCGTCGGCCCCGACACCGAGATCGCGTCCGGTCCGGTCGCCGTGGGCGACGAGGTGCTCGCCTTCCGCATCAGTGGCGGCTGGGCCACCGACGTCACCGTCGCCGCGGCGGATGTCTTCGCCAAGCCGGACTCGCTGTCCTTCGGCGAGGCCGCCAACCTGCTGCCCGCCGGCACCACGGCCGCCGAGATGCTTCACGTCACGGGCACCACCGAGGGGGACACGATCCTGGTGCACGGCGCCTCCGGGGCCGTCGGAGTCAGCGTGCTCCAGCAGGCCGCCCGGATCGGGTCACGGGCGATCGGCACGGCGAGGCCGGCGAGCCACGACGTGGTGCGCCGCTTCGGCGGCGTGCCGGTCGCCTACGGAGAGGGACTGGAGCAGCGGGTGCGCGACGCCGTGCCCGACGGGGTGGCGGCGGCGTTGGACTGCGTCGGCACCGACGAGGCGGTCGACACCTCCCTCGTCCTGGCCGCCGACCGCGGCCGCATCGTCACCACCGTCGCCGCCGAGCGGGCGCCGGCGAGCTCACGGTCCCCGTCGCTCGCACGTTCAAGCTCGCCGATGCCATGGAGGCAGCCGAGCTGCTGATGGGTCGGCACCCCGGAGGCAAGCTCGTCCTCGAGCCCTGACGCCGACGCGCGTCCGCCCGCTCAGGTAACGCCGTCGGGGTCCTGAGCCAGCGTCAGGCGCTCGCGGACCAGGTCGCGGGCCGGCCCCGGCTCGAGGCCTCGTCCACCGTCCGCTGAGCGCTTTCAGGCCGGCAGCAACCATGGGCATGCCGGCCACTCGGCGTAGTCACATCGGGCTACCCCGTGTCGCGCGGACGGCCAGTACACGCGGGCGGAGGTAAAACTATGGCGATGCTGCTCCCCAATACTGGGTACGCCGCCTAGGTTCGAGCCCACGTGATGTTGTGCACGATAGGGGAGACCATGGAAAGCAACCGCTCGAAGCGTCGCGGCTGGCGACTGTCCGCAGGGCTGCTGCTCGGATCGTTGGCCCTCACGGCCGTGGCGGGCGGGTCGGCCCGGTCGGTCGCATCACCGGAGCCGGGAGCGACGGCGACGTCGGCGTCCGACGGCTCCGAGCTCCTCGGCAAGCGTTGGGGCGACGACACCACCCGCGAGGACGAGAAGGCCTCGAAGGCGACCGGGCTGTGGGACGCGAAGGAGGACTTCGGCTCCCTCTTCACCGCCACCAAGTGGTACGGCGCGCAGAAGGCCTGGACCATGGACGACGCCACCAAGACCAAGGTGACCGGGCGCGGCGTCGATGTCGCCCTGATCGACACCGGCGTGGCGCCGGTCGAGGGCCTGACTGCGCCCGGGAAGGTCGTGAACGGTCCCGACCTCTCCTTCGAGAGCCAGCACGCCGACACCCGCTACCTCGACGGCTACGGCCACGGCACCCACATGGCCGGCATCATCGCCGGCCGCGACACGGCGGTGCTCGCCGGCAAGGAGGCCGACTCCAAGCGCTTCGTCGGCATGGCCCCCGGCGCCCGGATCGTCAACGTCAAGGTCGCCACCGCCGATGGCGGCGCCGACGTCAGCCAGATCATCGCGGCGATCGACTGGGTCGTGCAGCACCGCAACCACGACGGGCTCAACATCCGCGTCATCAACCTCTCCTACGGGACCCACTCCACCCAGCCCTACCTCGTCGACCCGCTCGCGTACGCGGTGGAGAACGCCTGGCGCAAGGGCATCGTCGTGGTGGCCGCAGCCGGCAACGACGGAGCGGGCAACGCGCTGACCATGCCCGCGGCCGACCCGTACGCCATCGCCGTCGGCGCGGTCGACCACCTCGGGACGGCCGACCTCAGGGACGACGTCCCCGGGACCTTCACGAACTCCGGCACGCCGCTGCGCCGGCCCGACCTCCTCGCTCCCGGCAAGTCGGTCGTCTCGCTCCGCACGCCCGGCTCCTACTCCGACCGCACCCACCCCGAGGGCCTCGTGACCGGCGACGCCGCGCAGCGGCTCTTCCGTGGCAGTGGCACCTCGCAGGCCACGGCGATGGTCAGCGGGGCTGTCGCGCTGCTGCTCCAGCAGCGCCCCGACCTCACCCCCGACCAGGTCAAGTACCTCCTGAGGTCCACCGCCGACTCCGTCGCCGGCACGGACCCGACGCAGGGCTCAGGCGTGCTCGACATCGACGGGGCGCTCGAGGCCAGGACGCCGCACGCCCTCATCGCCACCCAGAGGTGGCTGCCTGCCACCGGCACCGGCACCCTCGAGGGCGCACGCGGGGACAGCCACGTCGTGGACCCCGTCGACGGCACCGTCCTGACCGGTGAGGTCGACGCCATGGGCACGCCCTGGGACGCACGGTCGTGGCGCGAGGCCACCGCTGCCGGCCGATCGTGGACCGGAGGCACCTGGAACGGCCGCACGTGGACGGGCTCGGACTGGTCCGGCAGCTCGTGGACCGCCCGGTCGTGGCGCGACGCCGCCTGGTCCGGCGACTCGTGGACCGGCGGGGACTGGCTGGCACGCAGCTGGCGCGGAGACCTCTGGACCTCCGGCGGCTGGTCGACCCTGGACATCGAGGCCCGCAGCTGGTCCGCACGCTCCTGGCGGGCCCGCTCCTGGCGCGACGTCCTGTCGGGCTCGGAGGAGCTTCCGTCGCTCCTCGGCGAGGACCTGATGGGCGCTCTGTAGCGGACCTGTCGCGCGGCAGGGTGAGGCGCTCGTCCTGATATTCCGGGGCGGGCGCCTCCTTCCTGTGTCGGCGGTGCGTGGGCGTCTCGGGTGCTGACCGATCGGCCGGAACTTCGAGGATTCCTCGATATCGACGGAGCAGGCAGTCGTATGCTCACCGGACCAACAGACCAGTGCGGCAGCGGCTCGGAAGGGATGCGGAAACCGTGAAGACCAGCTGCCTCGCGTACGCCGCCGGCCTGGTCGTCGAGCCGGCGGCGGCGTCGGTGAGATGACGACCCACACCGAGCCGCAGTCCGACGCACGGCCGGACCGACAGCTCCTGCTCATCTCGCTGCTCACGGCGGCGATGGCCGGCCTGGCCGTCCTGATCGCCGCACCGGGGTTCCTGCGCGAGCCCGAGGCGTCGGTGCCGGACCTCAGGTGGCTCGCCCTGCTCCCTCTGTTCGCGCTCGCCGAGGTCGTGGTCATCCACCTGCCGACCCAGCGCAACGCCCACGGGCACACGCTCCGCGAGATCCCGGCGGTGCTCGGCCTGACCTTCCTCGCTCCGCAGCAGTACGTCACCGCCTACGTCGTGGGCACGGTCCTCGCACTCCTCCTCGCAGCACGCATGCGCGGCACGAAGCTGGCGTTCAACTCGGCCATGTTCGCCCTCGAGGCGGCCCTGGGCGCGCTCACCTACCACGCGATCCTGCAGGGGGGCGACCCACTCTCGCTGACGGGATGGCTCGCCGTCCTGGTGGCGGTGCTCGTCACCGACCTCATCTCCGCCGGTGCCGTGACCGCTGCCATCAGCCTGACCGAGGGTGCGTTCGACGGAGAGGTGCTGCACGAGGCGCTCCGGTCCGGTTCGGTCGCTGCCTTCATCAACACCTGCGTCGCCCTGCTCGTGGCGACCCTGGTGCTGGTGCAGCCCTCGGCCCTGCCCCTGCTGGGCGTCGTCGTCGTCCTGCTGGTCCTCGCCTACCGGGTCTACGTCTCCCTCGCCCGAGGACACGCGCGCACCCACCTGCTGTACCGGTTCGTCGACCGCACCTCCTCCGCGCACTCGTTGCAGGAGGTCATCGAGATCGTCCTCACCGAGTCTGCCGACCTGATGCATGCCGAGCGCGCCTACCTCGTGGAGGTGGTCGACGGCCGGAACGTGCGCTGGTACGCGTGCGGGGACGGCTCGCTGCACGCGGAGTCGCTCGAGCTCCAGGAGCCCGAGCCCTGGTGGTGGAGAGCGCTGGACACCGGCGTCGTGCAGCACGAGTCACCCCGCCGCGGGCACGGTGAGATGTCGGAGCCCGCTGACGGGCCGGGCCTGATGTCCACGCCCCGCGACGGCCTCGCCGCCCCGCTGCGAGGAGCCGGTGCCACCCGGTACCTGCTCGTGGTGCTCGACCGGTCCTTCGAGAAGGAGACGTTCGGGAAGGAGGACGTGCACGTCTTCGAGGCGCTCGCCGCGCATGCCGGCGTCGCCGTGGAGCGGGCCCGTACGGTCAGCGACCTCGAGACCCTGGCGACCGAGCTGGAGGTCGCACGCGACGCGGCGCTGGCAGCGTCGGAGGCGAAGTCGATGTTCCTGGCGAACATGAGTCACGAGATCCGCACGCCGCTCACCACCGTGCTGGCCGCCGGTGAGCTGTTGGGCGACACCTCGCTGGACCAGCTCCAGACCAAGCTGCTCGGCAGGATGGATCGGTCCGGGGGGCTGCTGCTGTCCCTGGTGGAGAACCTCCTCGACTTCTCCCGGATCGAGGCGGGGCACGCCACCGTGGAGCGGGCGGAGTTCGACGTGCGCGCCATGGTCACCGACATCGCCGACGCCCACCTGCCGCGGGCGCGACAGGAGGGGATCACGCTCGACTGCTCGATACATCCGCGCGTGCCCGAGATGGTCGTGGGTGACAGGACCAGAACCGTGCAGGTGCTCAACAACCTCGTCGACAACGCGTTGAAGTTCACCTCGGAGGGACGAGTCGAGCTCGACGTCCGACCTGACGCGGTCAGCGACGGTGGTCGCGGCGTGCAGTTCTCGGTCTCGGACACGGGCATCGGCATCGACGAGTCGGACCAGGCATCGATCTTCGAGGCCTTCAGCCAGGTCGACGGCTCAGCCACCCGGCGCTACGAGGGCACCGGCCTGGGTCTGGCGATCTGCAAGCAGCTGACCGAGCTCATGGGCGGGACGATCGCCGTCGCGGGACAGCCGGGGGTGGGCAGCACCTTCACGGTCCGGCTGCCGCTGACTGAGGCCGATCCAGAAGGCTCCGTGGGCGTGACGAGGCTCCACGCGCGCGGCCCGCTGACGACGCAGGCGTGGGAGGGCGCGTCCCGCGCTCGGGAGTCCGGACGGTGACGAGCGAGCGCCGACACGAGCGCTCACCCGAGCGCTGACTCCCGTGCCGACACGGACCCGCCGATTCGACACACCCCGCGACCACATGGTCTGGTGAGGGGGTCGCCGGCTGCGTCCTCCCCGTGAGAGGCGCCTCCCTTCGCGAGGTGCAGCAGGCCGCGGCCTCGACGCCCGACCCGACGGCGTCGCGTCCGAGCCCCTATGGGCGTCGAAGCATCGTGAGGTCCCAGCCACGTGCGTGCCACCACCACATCCTCCGTCCACACCCGTCTGCGCGGGATCGCCGCCGGCACTGCCGCGGCCGCGTTGGCGCTCGGCCTCGTGCCCGGCGCCGCCGCGGCCCAGGAGTCGACCAGCGCCACGGCGGTCGACCGCACCTCCGCACCCGCCGGCGAGGTCGCCGTCCGCCTGAAGGTGGCCACCGATCCGGCCGTGGAGGTGGCCGTCGCCCCCCGCGTGTGGCCCAGCCGGCTGCTCGAGGGCAGGGGCGTCGACGTCGACGGCAACGACCTGCTCGAGGTCGTCCGCAGCGGCCGCGAGGTCACCGGTCGCGACAAGCGCGTCCGGCACGGCGACACCGTCCGTCTGGTCGAGGTCGAGAAGCGCCGCACGACCCGGGGCACCCCGATCCGCGCCGGGGTCGTGACGGTGCCCACCACCGAGCTCGCCCCCGGCCGGCGCAAGGTGGCCCGCCAGGGCAGGGCCGGCCTCCGACGGGTCGTCGCCATGCGCACCTTCCACAACGGCGAGCCCGTGAAGTACCGGGTCGTCGCCCGTACGACGGTCCGCGAGCCGCGGCCCCGTCGGGTGCTCGTCGGCCGCGAGCCCTGGTCCGTCCCCGGCGCGGACGGGCTCGACTGGGCGGCCCTCGCGGGATGCGAGTCCGGAGGCAACCCCCGGGCGGTGAACGCGGCGGGCTACTACGGGCTCTACCAGTTCGACGTCGCCACGTGGCGCAGCGTCGGCGGGTCCGGCCTGCCGCACCACGCGTCGCGCGGTGAGCAGACCTTCCGGGCCAAGCGGCTGTACGCGTCCCGCGGACGCTCCCCGTGGCCGA
Organism: uncultured Nocardioides sp.; assembly: GCF_902805925.1. Lineage (GTDB taxonomy): Bacteria > Actinomycetota > Actinomycetes > Propionibacteriales > Nocardioidaceae > Nocardioides. The sequence goes on along the minus strand of NZ_CADCUP010000051.1, from coordinate 3,661 downwards.
CCTGCGGCCGCCTGCTCTGAGCTGAGGCCGCCGCAGCCGGCGGCGCAGGTGGCAGGGTGGCGGGATGAGCATCGGTGTCGTCTTCCGTCCGCAGCAGCCGCCCGAGGAGCTGGAGGCGGTGGTCCGCGCCGTCGACGAGGCCGGCGTCCCCGAGCTGTGGCTCTGGGAGGACTGCTTCCTGGAGGGCGGGCTGACGGCGGCCACCGCTGCGCTCGCCTGGTCGACGCGGGTCCGTGTCGGCATCGGACTGCTGCCCGTGCCGCTGCGCAACCCGGCGCTCGTCGCCATGGAGCTCGCCACCCTGGCGCGACTGTGGCCCGACCGGGTGCTGCCGACGCTGGGCCACGGCGTGCTCGACTGGATGGGCCAGGTCGGTGCGCGGGTCGACTCGCCGATGACGCTGCTGCGCGAGCACGCCGAGGCGGTGCGCGACCTGCTCGACGGCGCGCGGGTCGACGTCGAGGGTCGCTACGTGCGGCTCGACGGGGTCGCCCTCGACTGGCCGCCGGCGCGCCGTCCCCAGCTCCTCGTCGGCGCCCGTGGCGAGAAGACCGTCCGGCTGGCCGGCGAGGTGGCAGACGGGGTGCTGCTCGACTCGGTGACCGACGCCCACGTCGTACGTCGGGCGCGCCGGCTGGTCGACGAGGAGCGTGAGGCGTCGGGTCGACCGGGCCGGGCGGTCGTCACCGTCTACACCCAGCTGGACCCCGCGCAGGCCGGATCCGCGTTGGCCGAGCAGGTGGGCCAGCGGGTGGCCGCGCTGTCGGAGGCCGGCGCCGACACGGTGGTGCTGCAGGGCACGGGCGATCGTCCTGACCCCCGACCTCTGGTCGAGGCGCTGGGCGCCGCAGGGCTGCTGCCGTCCGAGCGCTGAGCCCTAGGCGAGACCGAGGTCGGCGGCGACCTGGTCGACCAGCTGCTGGAAGTGGGCGTCGTAGTCGAGGATCCCGCGGTGCATGTGCCCGAACAGCTCCAGGGACAGGTTGCCGAAGAGGGTGGCCCACGCCGCGAGCCCGCGGACGACCCACGCGTCGTCGAGCACGGGGTCGGTGAACGAGCGCACCGGCACCACCGCCTCCCGCTCCTCCTCGCTCAGCGGCAGCGTGGCGACCGGCGTCCGCCCCATCGCCTGCGCGTCGGAGAGCAGGGTCAGCAGCGCCGTGGTGACCCGGGTGGCCGAGGCGACGGTGTCGTCTGGGGCGGCGTACCCGGGCACCGGGGAGCCGTAGAGCAGGGCGTAGCGGTGCGGCTGTGCCCGGGCCCAGTCGCGGACGGCGTGGCACAGGGCGTGCCAGCGTGCCGCCACGTCGGCGCGGTCGCGGACCCGTGAGTCGGCCTGCTCGACCGACTCGCCGAGATCGTCGTAGGCCTCGATCAGCAGGGCGGTGAGCAGGGCGTCGCGGCTGGGGAAGTAGCGGTAGACCGCCGAGGACGCCATGCCGAGGTCGCGGGCGACGGCGCGCACCGACAGTGCGGCGGGGCCGACCTGCGCGAGCTGCGTGGAGGCGCTGTCGAGGATGGCGCGGGTCAGCTCGGCGCGCGCCACGGCGCGGGCGTTGCGGGGCGCGGCGGAGTCGGCCATGGCCTCATCCTGGTGCACGCATGAGAGCAGCGCAAACAAACGAGAGCGCTGCTCTTGCGTTCGAAGAGGACTCATGTCACGCTCGAGGTGAGAGAGAGCACTGCTCTCTATGCTGAGGAGAGGATCTGACATGAGGCAACGACACGTGGTGGTGGGCGCCGGGCCGGTGGGGCTCGCGACGGCCCGGGAGCTGGTGGCGGCGGGGCACGAGGTGCTGCTGGCCAGCCGCTCGGGCGCCGGAGCGGAGGTGCCGGGCGCGACGCGGGTCCGCGCCGACGCCGCCGACGCCGACCGGCTCAGCGAGCTCGCCGAGGGTGCCGCCGCGCTCTACAACTGCATCAACCCGCCGTCGTACGACGTGTGGTCGACGTACTGGCCGCCGGTCGCCGCCGCCTTTCTGGCGGCCGCCGAGCGGAGCGGGGCCGTGCTCGTGACGGCGTCGTGCCTCTACGGCTACGGGCCGGTCGACCAGCCGATGGTCGAGGGCATGCCCGACGCGGCGACCGGCGTCAAGGGCCGGCTGCGTGCCGACATGTGGGCCCGGGCCCGGGCCGCGCACGAGGCAGGGCGCATCCGCGCCGTGGAGGTGCGCGGGTCCGACTACCTGGGCGCCGACATCACCAGCGCCCACGTCCCGATGGCGGTGCCGCGCGCGCTGGCCGGGAAGTCGGCGTGGTTCGTCGTCGGGACCGACCAGCCGCACTCGTTCACCGACGTCCGCGACATGGGTCGCGCCCTGGCGGCGGTCGCCGTCGACGAGCGGGCGTGGGGACGCGTGTGGCACGCGCCCACCAACCCGGCGGTGACCCCGGCCCAGGCCGTGGCCGACGTCTGCGCGTCCGTCGGCAGGCCGCCGGTGCCGGTGCGCCGGGTGCCGAGGGCAGCCATGTGGCTCGGCGCGCTGGTCGTGCCGTTGCTGCGGGAGATGCGGGAGACGGCCTACCAGTTCGAGCGTCCCTACCTCCTGGACTCCTCCGCGATCACGCGGGAGCTCGGCCTCGAGCCCACGCCGTGGGAGCTCACCTGCCGCGCCACGGCGACCAACGAGGCGACCTCGGCGCTGGGCTGTCCGGCCTGATCGCGACGTGGCAGGCTGCTCTGCGTGCCAGTGACACGAGGGTTCGGCAGCGGTCGGCGGCGAGGGCGGCCGGACCGCCTGCCGCCGGGTCAGTACGACACCGGGCGCGACTGGCCGGTGCTCACCGCCGAGGCACAGCCCCGGATCGACCCGGAGGAGTGGACGATCACCGTCGACGGCGCCGTCGAGCGCTCGCGCACCTGGTCGTGGCGGGAGGCGCACGCGCTGCCGGGGTCGACGTACCACGGCGACATCCACTGCGTCACGACGTGGTCGATGCTCGACACCACGTTCCGCGGGGTCGACGTCGACACGCTGCTCGGGCTCGTCGGCCCGCGGCCCGACGCGACGCACGTGCTGGCGCACAGCTCGACCGGCTACACCACCAACCTGCCGCTCGCCGACGTCACCGGTGGGCGGGCCTGGCTCGTCTGGGAGTACGACGGCCGCCCGCTCGCCGCCGAGCACGGCGGGCCGGTGCGGCTGCTCGTGCCGCACCTGTACTTCTGGAAGTCGGCCAAGTGGGTCAGCCGGCTGGAGCTGATGACGCAGGACCGGCAGGGGTTCTGGGAGCGCAACGGCTACCACGACCGGGGCGACCCGTGGCTGGAGCAGCGCTACCAGGGCGATCCGTGAGCGCACCCGAGGGTCGCTGGACCACCGGGACGCTGCTCGAGGTCGACCGCACGGGAGACCGCCTGGCGCGCCTGCGGCTCGACGTGGCGGACCGCGTCGACCACCTGCCCGGCCAGCACTACGTGCTGCGGCTGCGCGCCCCCGACGGCTACACCGCCTCGCGCTCCTACTCGGTGGCCTCCGAGCCGGGCGACCCGCTGCTGGAGCTGATGGTCGAGTGCCTGCCCGGCGGCGAGGTCTCCGGCCACCTGCACGAGGTGGCCGAGGTGGGGGACGTCTTCGAGCTGCGCGGGCCCATCGGCGGGTGGTTCACCTGGGCCGGCGAGGCGACCGCGGTCTGCGTCGCCGGCGGGTCGGGCGTGGTG
>NZ_CADCUP010000050.1 GCF_902805925.1 uncultured Nocardioides sp. | reverse complement strand
AGAGGACCGCGAACATCGCGGTGATGCCGAGGATGTCGGGGACCGAGGCGCCTGCGGGGTGCAGCCCGCCCACCAGCGCCGTCGAGGTGACGACCACCTGCGTCGCAGCCGTCGCCAGCAGGGCCAGCGCCATGCCGGGTGCCCGGAGGCGGGCCAGGACCGTGCCCAGCACCAGGACGGCGAGGACGACGACGTACACCCGGTCGGGGCGTCCGCCCGAGCCGAGGATCCCCACCGCGCCGCTGACCAGCACGAGGAAGAGGGCGGTCCCGGCGGCGAGGGCGAGGCCGAGCCGGTAGGAGGTGGTGGGGGTCATCGGGTGCTCCTCGTGTCGTCGGGTGGTCATCGGTCGGCGTCGGCGGTGAGCAGGCGCCACCCGCCGCCCAGCAGGGCGGCGGCGGCCCAGGCGACCAGTGTCGTGCGTGAGGACGTGGTCGTCATGTCCTCGCTCGGGCCGCCGCCGAAGATCAGGTGCACGGCGGCCGAGCCGGGCATGGCGGCGGAGAGGTCGACCGCCCAGTCGTAGGGCAGGTTGCCCAGCAGCGGGGGCAGCACCAGCACCAGGGCGATCACGCTGACCAGCCCGCCGGCGGTGCTGCGGAGCAGGAGCCCGAGCCCGACGGCCAGCAGCGCCGAGGTGGCGTAGACGAGGGCGAGCCCGCCCAGGGTCTCGAGGCCGTCGCCCAGCGGCAGCCCCAGCCCCGGCAGGAACGCCCAGACCACCACGGAGGCGGCCGCCACCAGCAGCACGCCGAGGAGCGTCGTGGTCGCGACGACGACCCCGGCCCGGGCCGCGAGGAGGACCCGCCTGCGCGGCGTCCACTGCAGGGTCGGGACGATGCCGCCCGTCGCGTGGTCAGCCGTGCTCGTGACCACCGACATCGCGAGGATCCCGAAGAGCGCGAACATCGCCGTGGGGCGGCCGCCGTCCCAGGCGGTGGCGTCGTCCGGCACGCCGGTGGGGTCGCCGGCGTTGTCGATGCCGATGATCGTGGCGATGCCGAGCACCGCGGCGGCGGTCACCAGCGCGAAGGCCCAGCTGGAGCGGACGCTCCAGATCCGGCTCCACTCGGCCCGGCCGGTGCGGGCCAGGACGGCGGCGGTGCTCATGCGACGGCTCCCTGCGGCCGACCGCTGTGGTGTCCGCCGTGCTCGACGCTGTCCTGGGTGAGGGCGAGGTAGGCGTGCTCGAGCGACTGCTCGACCTCGGCGAGGTGGTGCAGGGGCACGCCGAGGGCATGGGCCAGGTCGCCGACCTCCGTGGTCGACAGGCCGGTGACCTCGAGCTCGTCGGGAGCGGTGCGACCCACGGCGGCACGCTCGACCAGGGCCCGGTGGAGCTCCTGCGCCCGGGGCGTGCGGACCCGCACCCGCGGGCCACCCAGCCCGCGCAGCACCTCGTCGGTGTCGGCGTCGGCGATCAGCCGGCCGCGGCCGATGATCACGACCCGGTCGGCGACCAGCTGCACCTCGCTCATCAGGTGGCTGGAGACCAGGACCGTGCGGCCCTCGTCGGCGAACCCGCGCAGCAGCGCGCGGATCCACCTCACGCCGTCGAGGTCGAGCCCGTTGACCGGCTCGTCGAAGAGCAGCACGGGCGGGTCCCCCAGCAGGGCCGCGGCGATGCCGAGCCGCTGCCGCATGCCGAGGGAGTAGCCCTTGATCCGGCGGCCGGCCGCCTTCTCCAGCCCGACCTCGGCGATGACCTCCTCCACCCGGGCCGGCAGGATGCCGTTGCTGCGGGCGCCGATCCGCAGGTGGGCCCGGCCCGTGCGCGCCGGGTGCATCGCCTCGGCGCCGAGGAGGGCGCCGACCTCCCGCAGCGGCTCGGCCAGGTCGGCGTACCGGACGCCGTTGACGGTGGCCGTGCCGGCGGTGGGCCGGTCCAGGCCGACCACCATCCGCATGGTCGTCGACTTGCCCGCGCCGTTGGGGCCGAGGAACCCGGTCACCCTCCCGGCCGGCACGTCGAAGGTGAGGTCGTCGACGGCCAGCACGCCGCCGTACCGCTTGGTGAGTGCCCGCACGCTGATCATGCGTCGAACGCTAGGGGCGCCGGTGGTCGCCTCCCGGGGAGGAGGTGTGGAGGTCCTGTGCAGATCGACTGTGCAGGTCGTCCGGTCAGATCGACTGTGCACATCGACCGGGCCGTTCCCGGCCTGCGTCCCGGCGGGCTCAGCGGTGCCGGCGCGGCACGTGCGGACCGGTGAGCGGGCGCATCCGGGACGTCGCCGGGAGGTGCGCGAGCGCGTCGATGACGTTGCGAAGGTTGACGATGATGCCGCCGTACTCCTGCCAGGAGTCGCCGAGCCCGCGGAAGTAGAGGGCCTCGGTGGTCTCCCGGAGCGCCGCCTGGGCCGGTGCGAAGCGCTCGGGGGCGTCGTCGTCCACCACCCGCGCGACCTCGCGCAGGATCTCGACCACACGGCTGCGGAAGCCCTCCTCCCACACGTTGCCGAGCGACGCGCTGATCCCCACGGTCCGCACGAGGCTCTGGCTGTCGGCGACCACGTGCTCGAGCTGCTCCAGCACGGCGACCAGGTCGTCGAGCGGCGACCAGCGCCTGCGACGCCGCGGGTTGAGGCGACTGCCCTCCTGCGCCTCGCGCAGCAGGGCCCAGCAGCGGTCGACACGCCGGTCGACGCGTCGGAGGTCGTCCAGG
>NZ_CADCUP010000049.1 GCF_902805925.1 uncultured Nocardioides sp. | reverse complement strand
CCGACGGCGTACCAGCGCCCGGAGTACCGCACGACGCCCCACGGCTGCAGGTGCCGGCGGGTCGCCTCGGCGGCGCCGGGCCGGCGGTAGTCGAACTCCACCGCCGAGCGCTCCTGGGTGGCCTCCCAGAACACGTCGAACGCCGGCTCCTCGGCCCCGATGCGCGGCTCCACGAGGTCGAGGGCCGAGAGGTCGAGCGGCACGCCGCTGGCGGTGAGCTTGCGCACGGCGTCGGTGGCGGCCTCGGCGAGCCGGGCGTGCTCCCACACCTTGCCGGCCAGGCCGATCACCGCCGCCTCGTCGGCCTCCAGGCTGATCTCCGGCAGGGCGAACTGGTCGGGGTTGATCCGGTAGCCCACCTCGTCGTCGAAGTAGGCGTCCAGCGTGCCCACCTCGATCGGGACGCCGAGGGAGCGCAGCTCCTCCTTGTCGCGCTCGAACTTCTTCTCGAACGCCTCCGAGGTCTCCTCGGGGTAGAGCAGCTCGCGGATCCGGTCCTTGGAGACGTAGCGGCGCTGCACCAGCAACATGATGAGCAGGTTCATCAACCGCTCGCTCTTGCGGGCCAACACGGCGGCTCCCCTCCCCCCGGACCGCCCTCGGCCGGGACGGCTCAGGCTGTCAGTCCGCAGGCTGTCAGACCGCTGCGAGGATGTCGACGACGAAGTAGAGCGTGTCGGTGCCCTTGATGCCGGCGCCCTCGTTGCCCTCGCTGCCGTAGCCCAGGGCGGGCGGGATCGCCAGGACCACGCGGGAGCCGACGCTCTGTCCGACCAGTGCCTGGTCCCAGCCCTTGATGACCTGGCCGACCCCGATCGGGAACGACACGGGGGCACCGGTGCTGAAGGACTCGTCGAAGGGCTGCTCGCCCCCGAACACCTGCCCGAGGTAGTTGACGTAGATCGTCTGGCCCTTCTTGACCGCCGCCCCCTCGCCGGTGATCGCCTCGGTGACCCGCAGCTTCTTGCCCGGCTTCGGGGCGTCGGCGAAGTCGAAGCCGGTGACGGTGCCACCGTCCTCGGTGATGCCGGGAGCCCACGAGGCGACCGGCTTCTCCTCGCCCTGCGGCTCGGCGGCGACCTTCTCGACGAGGTCCATGACGAGCAGCACGCTGTCGCCGTTGCCGAGGCCGAGCTGGGGGTTGCCCTCCGCGCCGAAGGCGTCCTTCGCGGGCGCCACGACGGCGACGCGCGAGCCGGTCGCCTGGCCCTCGACACCGGCCAGGATGGCGGGGGTGAGCTGGTCGCTGACGTTGAGCAGCTCGGGCGTGCCCGCGTCGTACGTCGTGAAGGCCTGCTTCTCGGTGAAGCCGTTGCCGATCCAGATGTGGGTCAGGACGTTGTCGCCCTGCGCGATCTCCTCGCCCTCGCCCTCGGTGACGACCTCGGTCTCCACCTCGGACGGCTCGAGCCTGCCGTCGAAGGTGACCTCGGGCGCCTTGCCCTCGTCACCCTCGATCGTCACGGACGAGAGCCCGGCGCCGGAGCCGGAGCCCGAGCTGCTGTTGTCGTCCCCCGAGTCGTTGCCGCACGCGGTGAGCGTGAGGGCGGCGAGGAGGAGGGCGGCCGGGGCGGCCAGGGCACGACGAGACACGGAGCTACACCTTTGCTTGGGTACGGAGTGCGCCGTCACCCTATCCGGGGCGCCTGAGAATCCGCCGAGAGCCTCCCGGCCGGGGCCCTGACCTGGGGCGCCGCCCGGTGCGGGCTCACATGCCGTCGATGAGGCGTTGCACCCGCTCGTCGTGGGCCCGGAACGGGTCCTTGCACAGCACCGTGCGCTGAGCCTGGTCGTTGAGCTTGAGGTGCACCCAGTCGACGGTGAAGTCGCGGCGGCGCTCCTGGGCGCGGCGGATGAACTCCCCGCGCAGCCGGGCGCGGGTGTTCTGCGGCGGCACCGACTTGGCCTCGAAGATCCTCAGGTCCGAGGTCACCCGCGCCACCGCCCCCCGCTTCTCGAGCAGGTAGTAGAGCCCGCGGTCGCGGTGGATGTCGTGGTAGGTCAGGTCGAGCTGGGCGATGCGCGGGTGGCCCAGCGGCAGGCCGTGCTTGGCGCGGTAGCGGTCGATGAGCTTCCACTTGATGACCCAGTCGATCTCGCGGTCGACGAGGCCGAGGTCGCCCGACTCGACGGCCTTGAGGCCGCGCTCCCACAGGTCGAGGGTCTGCTCGATGATCGGGGTCGCGATGCCGCGACGGTCGACGAAGTCACGGGCCTTGGCGAGGTACTCGCCCTGGATCTCCAGCGCGCTGGCCTCCCGGCCGTTGGCGAGCCTGACCTTGCGGCGGCCGGTCATGTCGTGGCTGATCTCGCGGATCGCGCGGATGGGGTTCTCCATCGTGAGGTCGCGCATCACCACGCCCTCCTCGATCATCCGCAGCACCAGGTCGCAGCTGGAGACCTTGAGCATCGTGGTGGTCTCGCTCATGTTCGAGTCGCCCACGATGACGTGCAGCCGGCGGTACTTCTCCGCGTCGGCGTGCGGCTCGTCGCGCGTGTTGATGATCGGCCGGCTGCGGGTGGTCGCGCTCGAGACGCCCTCCCAGATGTGCTCCGCGCGCTGGCTGACGGAGTACGTCGCGCCTCGCGGCGTCTGGGTGACCTTGCCCGCCCCGACGATGATCTGGCGCGTCACCAGGAACGGGATCAGCACGTCGGCGAGCTTGGAGAACTCCCCGGCCCGGCCGACGAGGTAGTTCTCGTGGCAGCCGTAGGAGTTGCCGGCGGAGTCGGTGTTGTTCTTGAACAGGTAGATGTCGCCGGCGATGCCCTCGTCGCGCAGCCGCTGCTCGGCGTCCAGCAGCAGCCCCTCCAGCACCCGCTCCCCGGCCTTGTCGTGGGCGACCAGCTCGGCGATGTCGTCGCACTCGGGCGTGGCGTACTCGGGATGGCTCCCGACGTCGAGGTAGAGCCGCGCACCGTTGCGCAGGAACACGTTGCTGCTGCGCCCCCAGCTCACGACCTTGCGGAAGAGGTAGCGCGCCACCTCGTCGGGGCTCAGCCTCCGCTGCCCCCGGAACGTGCACGTGACGCCGTACTCGTTCTCGATGCCGAAGATCCGCCGGTCCACGTACTCACCATAGGTGGTCGGGGTTCGCGGGAGCGGAGGATCGCGGGCCTCCGGCCCGCGGTTTGGTCCCAAACGACAGGTTCCGAGGCCGGGATCATGCCGTTCCTGCCCAATCGACAACCCCCATCTGCCTCCTCCACCGGTTCAGCACCCGAGCGCGCCCCGGCTCTCGATACAACGAGTTGTCGACCAGTCGCCTCCACGCCCGCAACCGCCGGACCTGGTGCGGACGGTCGAGTGCCCGGTCGAGCTCGTGCATGACGACGCCGGGATGCTGGAGCAGGTCGTCGAGGGTGAAGCCGCGCCGGGTGTACGGCGTACCGGCCCAGCCGCGCTCTCGCCGCAGGTCGATGCGGTGCTGGGTGCCGTCCCGGTGCCCGGCCCCGTCGTACTCGTGGACGTCCCACGTGCCGCTGACGAGCAGGTCTGCTCGTCCGATGCGCCGACCAGCCGCGTCCCGGAGCACCACCTGCGGCTCGACCGCGATCTCCATGACGCAGTGGAACAACCGGAGCACCGTCTCTCCGGCGCTCTCGCACCGCGGCGTCGCCAGCCCGTACGCCGCACGGAGCGGCGCCACACCCGGACGCTTGCTCTCCAGCAGCGCCTCGAGGTCCGCCGGGACCAGGTGACCGAGCTCGAGGGCGGAGTCGAGCATGATCACCAGGTCGAGCGTGCCGAGGTCCCTGGCCGCCCGCAGCAGGACTTCCGGCGCCGTGTCGACCGGCAAGCCGTGCACCACGTGCGCCTCCGACGTGCGCACCAGTCGCGAGCAGATGAGACCCGGGCGTCGAGGACGATGCTCGCCCTGCACGGCAGCGAAGACCGGCACCTGGTCCGGCAGGTGCGGGAGCCGCCAGCCCAGCAAGCGGGCTGCCGTCACATGCGTGAAGACCGCGTCAGGCGGCAGGACGAGGCGCCACGCACGCAGGTCACGATGAAGCTCCTCGTCGTCCGACAGCCCGTCTCGCGACCTCAGGAATAGCCCGTGGCTCACCCGCCGGTGGTCAGACAGCCGGACCTGGCCCCGGATCGGTTCGTCGTCGTCCATGCCCCAAAGGCTGCCCGGACCGGCACCGCCACGGACGGGACGGGCGCTGTGCCTGTGGATAAGCGCCAGCTGCACAGCCGCTGGCTGCGGTTTGGTCCCAAACCGCACCTTCCGGGGCACATTCCGTGTCGTTTGGGACCAATCGACAGCCACGTCGACCCGCGCACCCGCCACACCCGCCACCTCTACAACAAGCCGGCCGCATCCATCGCGAGGTACGTCTGCGCGGTCGCCCCGAGCTCCCCGCTCCGCAGCAGGCGGCGCACCGTGGCGACGTCGACGACCACCACCTCGACGTCCTCGAGCTCGTCGAGCTGCTGCCTGCCCGCCGGCACGCAGTCGCGGGCGATGGCGGCGTACGCGGGGTGGGTGTTGCTGTAGTTGTGCGAGGAGGCCACCACCTCCACGGAGCCGGCCTGGTAGCCGGTCTCCTCGCGCAGCTCGCGTCGCGCGGCGTCCGCGGGGTCCTCACCCGGGTCCACGATCCCGCCGGCCACCGACAGGACGACCCGGCCGGGGCCGGGCCGGAACTGGCGCACCATCACCAGCTCACCCTCGGGGGTGAACGCCAGCACGCCGACGGTCTCGGCCACGTCGAGCAGGTCCCAGGTGCCCTCGGTGCCGTCGGGCAGGCGCACGCCGCGCCGTACGACGCGGAAGAAGCCGTCGTAGGCGACCTCCTCCCCCGTGGTGACCCAGGCGCGCTCGTCGTCGGAGCGCGGGCTCACTGCTCGTCGGGGTCGGCCGGCGGGGTGTCGACCGGCGACATCGGCTGGGCCGGGTCGACGGGGTCCCGCGGTGCGGCCGGGGGCGCCGGGCGGGCGATGGGCGGTGCCACCGGCGGCTCACCGGTCACCGGGTTCTCCAGCGGGGGTACGGCGCCGCTGACCTGGTCGGTCGGGTCGGCCGGGTCGTCGGGCGACCCCGAGGACGGCGTGGTGCCGCCGCCCTCGGCCGGCTCGTCGGGAGCCTGGGTGGCGGGGCCACGCTCGCCGAGCAGCTCGGTGATCCGGGGCGGGCGGATGCGCACGAACTTGCGCGGCTGCGTGCGGGTGCGGTCCAGGACCGCCACCTCGAGGTCCGCGACCGGGATGACCCGGTCGCCGGCGTTGCCGCGCTCGTCGACGGTGTGGCCCAGCGCGGTCACCGCGACGCGCAGCGCCTCGGCCAGTGACGCGCCCTCGATGTAGTGCTCCTTCAGGTGGGCGGCCACCGTGTCGGCCGCACCGCCCATCACCGCGAACCCGTGCTCATCGGCGACCTGGCCGTCGTAGGTGAGCCGGTACAGCTGGTCGTCGCTGGCGGCGTCGCCGATCTCGGCGACGAACAGCTCGACCTCGTACGGCTTCTCCCCGCCGGAGGAGAAGATCGTGCCCAGCGTCTGGGCGTAGGCGTTGGCCAGCCCGCGGCCCGTGACGTCGCGCCGGTCGTAGGCGTAGCCGCGCATGTCGGCCAGCCGCACGCCGGCGATCCGCAGGTTCTCGAACTCGTTGTAGCGGCCCACCGCGGCGAACGCGATGCGGTCGTAGATCTCGGAGACCTTGTGCAGCGCCTGGGAGGGGTTCTCGGAGACGAAGAGCACGCCGTCGGCGTACTGCACTGCCACCACCGACCGGCCGCGGCCGATGCCCTTGCGCGCGAAGTCGGCCCGGTCCTTCATCAGCTGCTCGGGCGAGACGTAGAACGGCATGCTCATGGAGTTGTCCTCAGCTCAGGTCGAGTCGTGTCAGGTCAGGGCCGCGGCGGGGCCGTCGGGGCGGTCCATCCGGGCGCCGATCACGCGGTCCGCGACCGCCGCCACCTCGTCGTCGGCCAGGCGGCGGCCGCCGTCGGCGGTGATGACGTACACAACGGGGAAGATGCGCCGCGTGAGGTCGGGGCCGCCGGTGGCGGAGTCGTCGTCGGCGGCGTCGTACAGCGCCTGCACCAGCGCCGTCACGCAGCCCACCTCGTCGAGGTCGTCGCGGTACAGCTTCTTGAGGGACCCCCGGGCGAACAGCGAGCCCGAGCCCACCGCGTGGAACGCGGTCTCCTCGTAGCGCCCGCCGGTGACGTCGTAGCTGAAGATCCGGCCCTGGTCCATGGCCAGGTCGTAGCCGGCGAAGAGCGGGACGACGGCGAGGCCCTGCATGGCCATGCCCAGGTTGGCCCGGATCAGCGCGGCGAGGCGGTTGGCCTTGCCGTCCATCGACAGGGTCGTGCCCTCGATCTTCTCGTAGTGCTCCAGCTCGGTCTGGAACAGCCGCACCATCTCGACCGCGAGCCCGGCGGTGCCGGCGATGCCGACCGCGGAGTACTCATCGGCCGGGAAGACCTTCTGGATGTCGCGCTGGGCGATGATGTTGCCCATCGTGGCGCGGCGGTCGCCGGCCATCACGATGCCGCCGGGGTACGTCGCGGCGACGATGGTCGTCGCGTGCGGCGCCAGGTCACCGGCGTGGCCGGTGGGTACGGCGCGGCGCGAGGGCAGCAGGTCGGGCGCCTGCTCGCCGAGGAAGTCGGCGAACGACGACGAGCCGGGCACCAGGAAGGCGGCCGGCAGTCGGGGTTCGCTCATCACTGTCCACCCTTCTGGATGAACGACTTCACGAAGTCCTCGGCGTTGACCTCCAGCACGTCGTCGATCTCGTCGAGGATGGCGTCGACGTCGTCGTCGAGCGCTTCCTTGCGCTCGGCGACATCGCTCTCGACGGCGTCCTGGTCGACGGCCTCGTCGGCGCGCTGGGACTCGGTGGACTTGCGCGGCTGCTTGTGCTCCTGGGCCATGCCACGACCCTATAGGGCATCAGCGAGTCAGGGCGTCGAAGAGCTGCTCCGCGGTGTCGCAGGAGTCGATCAGCGCCCCGACCGACGCCTTCGTGCCCCGCAGCGGGTCGATGGTCGGCACCCGCTGGAGGGACTCGCGTCCGGGCAGGTCGAAGATGACGGAGTCCCACGACGCGGCGGCCACGTGGTCGGCGTACTTCTCCAGGCAGCGACCGCGGAACCACGCCCGGGTGTCCTCCGGCGGGTCGTGCATGGCCGCCTCCACCGAGGTCTCGTCGAGCAGGCGCTCGATGCGCCCGGCGTTCGCGAGCCGGTGGTAGAGCCCCTTCTCGGGTCGGATGTCGGCGTACTGCAGGTCGATGAGGTGCAGCTTGGCGTCGTCCCAGTCGAGGCCGTCGCGCGAGCGGTACTGCTCGAGCAGCTTCAGCTTCGCCACCCAGTCGAGCTCGCCGGCGCACAGCATCGGGTCGCGCTCCAGGCGGTCGAGCACCGACTCCCACCGGGCGAGCACGTCGAGCGTCTGGGGGTCGGCGTCGGCGCCGAGCCGGTCCTCGACGTGCTTGCGCGCGAGGTCGAGGTACTCCATCTGGAGCTGTACGGCGGTCAGCCGGCGCCCGTCCTGGAGCCGCACGAGGTGGGTGAGGCTCGGGTCGTGCGAGACCGCCCGGAGCGCACCCACGGGGCCCTCGACGGCGAGGTCGCCGGTGAGGTAGCGGTCCTCGATCATCGACAGCACCAAGGCGGTGGTGCCGACCTTGAGGTAGGTGGAGACCTCGGAGAGGTTGGCGTCGCCGATGATGACGTGGAGCCGGCGGTACTTCTCCGGGTCCGCGTGCGGCTCGTCGCGGGTGTTGATGATCGGGCGCTTGAGGGTGGTCTCCAGGCCCACCTCGACCTCGAAGTAGTCGGCCCGCTGGCTGACCTGGTAGCCGTGCTCGCGGCCGTCCTGGCCGATGCCCACGCGCCCAGCCCCCGTGACGACCTGGCGGCTGACGAAGAACGGGGTGAGGTTGCGCACGATGTCGCTGAACGACGTCGAGCGCCGCATCAGGTAGTTCTCGTGCGCCCCGTAGGAGGCGCCCTTGTTGTCGGTGTTGTTCTTGTACAGCAGGATCTGCGCCCCGCCCGGCAGCTGACCGGCCAGCCGGGCGGCGTCGAGCATGACCTGCTCCCCCGCCTTGTCCCAGCGCACGATGTCGAGAGGCGTCGTGCACTCGGGGGTGGAGTACTCCGGGTGCGCATGGTCGACGTACAGCCGGGCGCCGTTGGTCAGGATCACGTTGGCCAGGCCGAGGTCCTCGTCGGTCAGCTGGCTGGGGTCGGCCACCTGCCGCGACAGGTCGAACCCGCGGGCGTCGCGCAGCGGCGACTCCTCCTCGAAGTCCCACCGGGCCCGTCGGGCCCTGATCGTGGAGGAGGCGTAGGCGTTGACGATCTGGCTCGAGGCCACCATCGGGTTGGCCAGGGGCTGGCCCTGGACCGAGATGCCGTACTCGATCTCGGTGCCCATCACGCGCCGCACACTCATGGCCACGAGCCTACGCGGCCCCTACAGTCGGATCCGTCAGGCACCAGCCTGATCGTCCGGGCGCCCGAGGGAGGGCCGTCGCATGGGGCTGTGGAACGACCGGGTGCTGCCCCGGGTGGTCGACCGCTCGCTCTCCGCGCCCGAGGTCGCTCCGCTGCGGGCGGCGGTCTGCGGGGGCCTGCGCGGGCGAGTGCTGGAGATCGGGTTCGGCAGCGGGCTCAACCTCGAGCACTACCCCGGCGCCGTGGAGTCCGTGGCCGCGGTGGAGCCGTCCGACCTCGCCTGGGCGCTGTCCGCCGACAAGCGGTCGCGCTCCGTCGTGCCGGTCGAGCGGACGGGGCTGGACGGACAGCGGCTCGAGGTCCCCGACGCGACGTACGACGCCGTGCTGTCGACCTTCACCCTCTGCACGATCCCGGACGTGGCGACGGCGCTCTCGGAGGTACGCCGCGTGCTCAGGCCCGGGGGATCGCTGAGCTTCCTCGAGCACGGACGGGCGCCGGACGAGGGGGTCGCCCGGTGGCAGGGCCGGCTGGAGCCGCTGCAGAAGCGGGTCTTCGGCGGCTGCCACCTCACCCGCGACATGCCGGCGCTCATCGCCGCCGCCGGCCTCCAGGTGGTCGACGTGCGCGCGGAGTACCTGCCCGGCCCGAGGCTGTCGCGGCCGTGGGCGTACGGCTACCTCGGCCGGGCGGCGGTCTCGGCCTGAGCCGCTCCGCGACGGTGGGCAGTCGTCAGAGCCGGCGCTTGCGCAGCATCGGCAGGAGGACCAGGACGACGAGCGCGATGACGGCGATGATGATGATGAACTTCATGGGAGTGCTCCTTCATGGGGTGCGTCGGGGTGCCGATTGGTCCCAAACGGCAAGTTCTGTGGCTCCGAACGTGTCGTTTGGGACCAAACGGCAGTGCGGCGAGCGGGCGGGCGACCCCGACCACGCCGTGGCTCAGAGGTACTGCCCGGTGTTGGCCACCGTATCGATCGACCGGCCGGGCTCGGTGCCCTGCTTGCCCGTGATCAGCGTGCGGATGAACACGATCCGCTCACCCTTCTTGCCGGAGATGCGGGCCCAGTCGTCGGGGTTCGTGGTGTTGGGGAGGTCCTCGTTCTCCTTGAACTCATCCACGCACGCCTGGAGCATGTGCTGGACACGCAGGCCCTTCTGGTCGTGGTCGAGCAGGTCCTTGATCGCCATCTTCTTGGCCCGGTCGACGATGTTCTGGATCATCGCGCCGGAGTTGAAGTCCTTGAAGTACAGGACCTCCTTGTCCCCGCCGGCGTAGGTGACCTCCAGGAACTGGTTCTCCTCAGACTCCTCATACATCCGGGCGACGGTGCGGTCGATCATCCCGGCCACCGTGGCCCGGGGGTCCCCGCCGAACTCGGCGAGGTCCTCGGCGTGCAGCGGCAGCGTCGGCGTCAGGTACTTGCTGAAGATCTCCCGGGCCGCTTCGACGTCGGGACGTTCGATCTTGATCTTGACGTCAAGCCTGCCTGGACGCAGGATCGCCGGGTCGATCATGTCCTCGCGGTTGGACGCGCCGATGATGATCACGTTGTCCAGGCCCTCGACGCCGTCGATCTCGCTGAGCAGCTGGGGCACGATCGTGTTCTCCACGTCGGAGGAGACGCCGGTGCCGCGGGTGCGGAACAGCGAGTCCATCTCGTCGAAGAAGACGATCACCGGCATGCCGTCGGAGGCCTTGTCCCGGGCCCGCTGGAAGACGAGCCGGATGTGCCGCTCGGTCTCGCCCACGTACTTGTTGAGCAGCTCGGGGCCCTTGATGTTGAGGAAGAAGCTGCGCCCTTCCTGCCCCGTCCGCTCGGTCACCTTCTTGGCCAGGGAGTTGGCGACCGCCTTGGCGATCAAGGTCTTGCCGCAGCCGGGCGGCCCGTAGAGCAGGATGCCCTTGGGCGCCTTCAGCTCGTGCTCGGCGAACAGCTCCTTGTGCAGGTACGGCAGCTCGACGGCGTCACGGATCGCCTCGATCTGGCTGCCCAGGCCGCCGATCACCGAGTAGTCGATGTCCGGCACCTCCTCGAGCACCAGCTCCTCGACGTCCAGCTTGGGCACCCGCTCGTAGGCGAAGTGCACGCGGCGGTCGATCAGCAGCGAGTCCCCGGCCCGGAGCTTG
>NZ_CADCUP010000048.1 GCF_902805925.1 uncultured Nocardioides sp. | reverse complement strand
ACCGGCGCACCGACCCCGCGGCGTACACCTGGACCAGCCCGGAGGGCCACACGTACACCCGCGACGCCACCGGCACCGGGCCCGGTTGACCACCACGCCCCGCACCCCGCCGTCGGCGGGGCCCTCGGCGTGCCCCCGGCGTGCCCCGAGACAGTCCCCGGCGGCGACAGCAGCCACCATCGCCTCAAGGCCCACGGCCGGTGGCGCTCCCGGCGCACCGGCCCCGCGGCGTACACCTGGACTGAACCGGCACCGGGCCCGGTTGACCACCGCGCCCCGACACCCCGCCATCCCATGGCGGGGCCATCGGCGCGCCTGTGCGCACGACCATCGAGGACCCGGGGCGCTCTACTGGCGGTGGCGACTGTGGTCCGCCGCTCCCGGCGTGACGATGGAACCGGTGCTGTCGACGACGGCTCAGGAACGAGAGAATCAAAGAACCGGAGGACCGGGGGTCAGTTACAGCTCCAGCCCCACCAGCACCGGCTCGTTGACGAGCCGGACCCCGAACCGCGCCGCCACGCCGTCGCGCACCTCGCGGGCCAGGCCGAGCAGCTCCTCGGCGGACGCGCCGCCCCGGTTGGTCAGTGCCAGGGTGTGCTTGGTGGAGAGGCTCACCCGCCCCTGGCCGTGTCCCCGGCTGAACCCGGCGTGCTCGATCAGCCACGCCGCACTCGTCTTCAGGGTGCCGTCGGGCTGCGGCCACCGGGGGGCGTCGTCGGGCAGCCCCGCCGCCTCCTCGGGCGTGAGGAACGGGTTGGTGAAGAAGGAGCCCGCGCTCCAGGTGTCGGGGTCCTCGTCGTCGAGCACCATGCCCTTGCCGGCCCGCAGCGAGAGCACGGCGGCGCGGACGTCGGCCAGCGGGGCGCGCTGCCCCTGCTCGACGCCGAGGGTCCGTGCCAGCTCGGCGTACCGCACAGGCGTGGACAGGTCGCCCTGCGCGAGCTGGAAGGTCACGTCGAGCACCACGTGCCGGCCCGGGTCGGCCTTGAAGCGGCTGTGCCGGTAGCCGAAGTGGCAGTCCGCGGCCGCAAAGGTCCGCACGCCGCGGAGGGTGCGGTCCCACACCCGGACGCTGGCGATGGTCTGGGAGACGTCCTGCCCGTAGGCGCCGACGTTCTGGATCGGGGTCGCGCCGACGGCTCCGGGGATGCCGGAGAGCGCCTCGATGCCGACCCACCCGCGCTCGACGGCTCGGGCGACGAGGGCGTCCCAGTCCTCGCCGGCAGCGACCGTCACCAGCACGCCGCCGCACGAGACGCCGTCCTCGACGTCGGGGCGCACCCCGGTGGTGGCCACCTCGACCACGGTGCCGGGGAACCCCTCGTCGGAGACGACGAGGTTGGAGCCGCCGCCCAGCACGAGCACCGGCTCCCCGCGGTCGTCGGCGGCGGAGACGGCCTCGACGACCTCGGCCTCCGTCGTGGCGCGCTCCCACCGGGCGGCCGGACCGCCGAGGCGCAACGTCGTGTGGTCCCGCAGCAGGGTCGGGCTCTGCTCAGGCACGCACGACCGCCCGCGGCATGCCGAGCACCTTCTGGCCGCCGCTCGTGACCGTGAGCGCGACGGTGGTGAGCCCGTCCTGGACCGTGGAGACGACGCCGGCCACCTCGAGGTCCACGCCGTGCTCGGCGGGCACCACGACCGGCTGGGTGAACTTGCACCCGAGGCTGACGACCTCGGCGCCGGGGAACCACGAGTCGACCGCGCGGGCGGCCAGGGCCATGGTGTACATGCCGTGCGCGATGACCCCGGGGAGGCCGACGCTGGTCGCCACCGCCTCGTCCTGGTGGATCGGGTTGTGGTCACCGCTGGCCGCGGCGTACCGCACGAGGTCGTCGCGGGTGATGGTGAACGTCTGGGTGGCGAGCTCGCTCATGCGTCGGCCCCCTTGTGGACGAGCGTGGCGCTCGTGGTGCACACGAGCGTGCCGTCGGCGTCGGTGATCGCCGAGGTGGTGCCGATGATGTCGGCGCCGCCGATCTGGCGCAGGCTGCTGACGGTGAGCGTCGCGGTGAGCACGTCGCCGGGCACCACCGGCCGCTCGTAGCCGAAGCGCTGCTCGCCGTGGACGATGCGGTGCAGCTCCACCTGCTCGCTCTGGAGGAACGCGTTCATCGCGTCGAAGGCCAGCACGATCGGGTACGTCGCGGGCGCGGGACCGCCGGCGTACTCGCCACCGGTGGTGGCAACGAACGCCGCAACGCCCTCCTCGGTGACCGCGAAGGCGGGGGTCGGCGGGAAGCTGCGCCCCACGAGGGACTGGTCGACGGGCATGCTCCGAGGTTAGTACGCCGCCCCGCGCCGGCTCATGGCTGCCAGGGCGGTGCGACCCCCCAGCCCCACCGCGGGACCGGAGCCTGCTCGACGACCTGTGCGTCGTCCTGGGAGTTCGCCAGCGCCAGGCGGGTGCCCCACTCGACGTAGCCGACGAAGGCGGCCCGGAACTCCGGGTCGTCGGGCAGGCCGGCGTCGTCGGCGGCCAGGCTCATGGTGGTCGCGAAGCGGAGCCGCTGCTCGGGGGCGATGCCCAGGCGGCGGTGGTGAGCCACCATCCGCCCGTATCCGCCGAGCTCGTCGGTGTAGCGGGCCGCGCCGCCGAAGACCTCGACCCACCAGGTCGTCACGTGCGACCGGTGCTCCTCGGAGACACCGCCGGGGAAGAGCGGGGACAGCAGGTCGTCGTGCTCGACCCGGTCGTAGAAGGCGTCGATGAGCCGGCGGAAGGCGGCGTCGCCTCCGGCCCACTCGTGGAGGCTGGGGCTCTCACTCGTGCTCACCCGCTCAGCGTAGACGCGGCAGGGCGGCCATCCCATCGGGATGGCCGCCCTGCGACGACGTGTGGTGTGACCGGTGTCAGCGGGTCTCGCGGTGCACGGTGTGCCGGCGGTCGCGCGGGCAGAACTTCTTCATCTCCATGCGGTCGGGGTCGTTCCGACGGTTCTTCTTGGTGATGTAGTTGCGCTCCTTGCACTCCACGCATGCGAGCGTGATCTTGGGGCGAACGTCAGAGCTCTTGCTGGCCACGGGGAAGTCCTTCGTCGAATCGGGTGGTGCTGTGCGCCGGGGATCCGGCTGTGTGCTGCGTCAGTTCGAGTAGCGGGGGCGGGACTCGAACCCGCGACACCACGATTATGAGCCGTGTGCTCTAACCACCTGAGCTACCCCGCCACCAGGACAGGCTGATCCGCCAACTGTAGACGGAGTCCCGACCCAGAGCCCCTTTACGGAATCGAACCGTAGACCTTCTCCTTACCATGGAGACGCTCTGCCGACTGAGCTAAAGGGGCAACGACCGAGAAGAATACACAGCCTCCCGGGAGAGGAGAAATCGTCCTGCGGGGTGCTCAGCCCACCCCTGGATGCGGGCGAACGGGCGTGCTTCCTCCACGTCGTAGGCGAGCTCCAGCAGGAGCGCCTCGCGGCCCCAGCCGGCGGTGAGACACCATCCCCTGCGTGGCGCCGGGCCATCCGGCGCCGATCGCGGCGATGGCCGCGGGGAGCCGGTGCAGCCGGCGGCGGATGGGCCTGAGCCCGACGAGGCCGTTGACCGAGGCCGGGATCCGGATGGAGCCGCCCGTCGTGGTCGAGGTGCCAGGGCCCGCGACGAAGGCGTCGGTGCCGTGCTGGGTGGGCGTCCCGGCCACGTCGACGTTGTCCTCGAGGTACATCGGGACGCCGGCGAAGAAGCCGCCCCCACGCTCGCGGGCGTCTCATCGGCCCCGGGGCTTCTCAGCGGGCGGGCGGCGAGGCAGGGTGGAGCCATGTCGACCAAGCCCACGACCGTCGTCCTCTTCGGCGCCAGCGGCGACCTCGCCCGCCGCAAGCTGCTGCCCGGCCTGCTCCACCTCGTGCAGAGCTGCCTGATGCCCGACCTGCGCGTCGTCGGGACCTCCCTCGACGACCACGACCGTGACTCCTTCGTCGAGCTGGCCCACCAGGCGATCGTGGAGTTCGCCGGCACCGACGGCGACATCGAGGGATGGCCGGAGTTCGCCAAGATGCTGCACTGGGCGCCGGCGTCCGAGGGGGCCGCAGGCCTGCGCCGCGTGGTCGAGGAGGCGGAGGCCGAGGCCGGGTGGGACGAGCGGCCGACACGACTGCACTACCTCAGCGTGCCGCCCAAGGCGGCGCTGGCCGTGGTGGCCCAGCTCGACGAGGCCGGCCTGGCCGAGGGCAGCCGGATCGTGATGGAGAAGCCGTTCGGCGTCGACCTGGCCTCGGCGAAGGCGCTCAACCACGAGATCCACCAGGTCTTCGACGAGTCGCAGGTCTTCCGCATCGACCACTTCCTGGGCAAGGAGGCGGCCCAGAACATCCTGGCCTTCCGGTTCGCCAACGGCCTCTTCGAGCCGATCTGGCACCGCAACCACATCGACCACGTGCAGATCGACGTCCCGGAGTCGCTGGGCCTGGAGCAGCGCGCGTCGTTCTACGAGGGCACCGGCGCCTACCGCGACATGGTGGTGACCCACCTGTTCCAGGTGATGGCATTCACCGCCATGGAGCCGCCCACCGCGCTGGAGCCGGCCGCCATCAGCGAGGAGAAGAACAAGGTCTTCCGCTCGATGACGCCGATCGAGCCGCATGACGTCGTGCGCGGCCAGTACGTCGGCTACCGCGACATCGACGGCGTGGCCGCCGACTCCCAGACCGAGACGTTCATCGCGCTCAAGTGCTTCATCGACAACTGGCGGTGGGCCGGCGTGCCGTTCTACCTGCGCACCGGCAAGCGGATGGCGCAGGGGGCGCGGATCATCTCCATCGCCTTCAAGGAGCCGCCCCGGTCCATGTTCCCGCCGGGCTCGGGCGTCGGCGACCACGGTCCCGACCACCTGACCTTCGACCTCGCCGACCAGGCCAAGATGTCGCTGTCGTTCTACGGCAAGCGGCCCGGCCCCGGCATGCGCCTGGACAAGCTGTCGATGCAGTTCGCGATGCACGACACCGGCTGGGCCGGCGCGGTGCTCGAGGCCTACGAGCGGCTCATCTACGACGCCGCCCGCGGCGACCGCACCCTCTTCACCTCCGCCGACGGCATCGAGCGGCTGTGGGAGGTCTCGGCACCGCTGCTCGATAACCCGCCCATCGTGCGGCCCTACGCCACCGGCACCTGGGGGCCGAACCAGATCCACCAGCTCATCGCACCGTTCGCGTGGCGGCTGCCGTTCGAGCGGCAGTGGCGCGACCCCAACGCCGTGGGGGTCTGAGGCGCCGTCTCAGCGCCGCGAGCCGCCCCGGCGGTGGCAGCCGACGAGGTGGTCGTCCACGAGGCCCACCGCCTCCATCAGCGCGTACATCGTGGTCGGCCCGACGAAGACGAACCCCTCCTTCTTCAGCGCCTTCGAGAGCGCCACCGACTCGGGGGACGTCGTCTGCAGCTCCTCGGTGGTCTCGGGTGCGGGCGGGACCTCGGGCGCGAAGGACTCGATGAACGCCGCCAGCCCGCCTCGTTCGCGCAGCGCCACCGTGGCGCGCGCGTTGGTGACGGCCGCCGCGACCTTGAGGCGGTTGCGCACGATGCGGGGGTCGGCCATCAGGCGGGCCTCGTCGTGCTCGTCGTACGCCGCGACGGCGTCGGCGTGGAAGCCGGCGAAGACCTCCCGGAAGGCCTCGCGCTTGCGCAGGATCGTCAGCCAGGACAGGCCCGACTGGAACGCCTCGAGCGTCAGCCGCTCGAGGTAGGCGGCCTCACCGGAGACGGGCAGGCCCCACTCGGTGTCGTGGTAGGCGCGGCTCAGGTCGTCACCGGCCGCCCACGGGCAGCGCGCCAGGCCGTCCTCGCCCACGACCGGTCCGCCCATGGCCGCCACCTAGCGGGACGCGAGCCGCGCGTTGGGCAGGGCCGGTGCCGGGATCGGCGGCAGGTCGCTCACGACGCCGAAGCGGCCGTCGACGACGCCCGACCCGTCGGGGGTGATCTGCGCCTGCCACGCCTCGCGGAACCCGACGATCTCCTCGTGGGTGCGCCCCACGAAGTTCCACCACATGACGATCGACTCGTCGAACGGAGGGCCGCCGAGCAGCACCACGCGGGTGTCCCCGCGCGCGGTCACGCGCAGGACCTCACGTCCGGGTGGGACGTAGGCGAGCTCGGCCGGCTCCACCTCGCGGTCGTCCACCACGACGCCGCCGCTGTCGACCAGGACCCCGTGCTCGAACGTCGCGTCGACGTCGAGCGCGAGGGTGGTGCCGGCGGCCAGCGCGATCTCCGCCCCCAGCAGCGGGGTGTACGTCGGCACCGGCGAGGCGTGACCGAGCAGCGAGCCGAGGAACACCCGGGCGGTCCAGCCGGCGCCGGCGAGCTCGGGCGGCACGTGGTGGGAGAAGCCGGGGGCCACGTCGCGGGACTGCTCGGGCAGCGCGACCCACAGCTGCACCCCGTGCAGCTCGGTGATCCCGGCCGTGGAGATCTCGGAGTGGCTGATGCCGTGGCCGCCGGTCATCAGGTTGACCTCGCCCGGTCGCACCATGGCCCGGTTTCCGGCGCTGTCGCGGTGCTCGATCTCGCCGGTGAACAGCCAGCTCACCGTCTGCAGCCCGGTGTGCGGGTGCGGTGCGACGCTCATCCCGCCGGTCGCGGCGACCGGGTCGGGGCCGTAGTGGTCGGCGAAGCACCAGGCGCCGATCAGGGTGCGCCCCCGCGCGGGCAGGGTGCGGCGTACGTGCATGGCGCGGGGGCCGCCCAGCGGCACCTCGCGGGGCGCGATCACCTCGACGCCGCGGTCGCTGCCACCGGGGCCCATCTCCATCTCGGCCGGGTGGCGCTCGGGGTTGGTCATGGTCGGCGCCTCATGGCTGCATCCTTCCGCGGAACCGGTGAGCGCGCCACGCCCCCCGTCGGGCGTCGCCTCGTCGCTCGCGACGTACCACACGCAGCGGCCCGCTCCCGAGGGGGATATTGCGTCGCAGCCCGTCGGTCCCCCCGCCTAGGCTGAGCGGGACATGCAGGACTTCCCACCTCGGATCGCGACGTTCTTCACCGGCACGGACGACGCCCCCGGCTCCGACCCCGACACCCGGTCGCCTGCGGCGTTCCTGAGGTGGATGCTGCGCCAGCAGTGGAAGGTCGTGGCGCTCTCGTCGCTGGCGTGCCTCCTGTGGCTGCTCCCGCTGACCTTCGGGCCCTACATCTTCGGGCGCGCGGTCGACGAGGGCATCCTCGGCGGCTCGACCCGTGACCTGCTGACCTGGTCGGGCATCATGCTCGCGGTCGTCTCGGTGGGCGGCGTGTTCGGCGTCGTCTTCCACACCCTCATCGTCCGCACCTGGCTGATCAGCCTCTACGGGACCACGAAGATGGTGACCCGCAAGATCGCCCAGATGGGCCACGTCCTGCCCCGGCGCTCGCCCACCGGCGAGGTGCTCAGCGTCGCCTCCAGCGACTCCGACGAGTTCGGTGCGCTCACCGAGATCCTGGCCCGCTCCATCGCGCAGCTGGTCTCCTACCTCGCCGTCGCCGTGATCGTGCTCTCCACGTCCTGGGAGCTCGGGGTGCTGGTGCTGTCTGCGGCCCCGGTGCTGCTCGCGGCCGCCCTGCCGCTGCTGCGCCCGCTGCACCGCCGCCAGCAGGTCGAGCGCAGCCGCAACTCCGAGCTGACCTCGATGGCCACCGACATCGTGGCCGGGCTGCGGATCCTCCGCGGCATCGGTGGCGAGCAGACCTTCGGCCGCAACTACGCCCAGCAGTCCCAGCTCTCCCGCCGCGCCGGCGTCTCCTCGGGCATCTGGCAGGCCGCGGTGGAGGCCGTCGGTGTGCTGTTCTCCGGCGTCTTCCTGGTGAGCCTGGTGTGGCTGGGCACCCGCCAGGTGCAGTCCGGCGACCTCACCGTCGGACAGCTCGTGAGCTTCCTGGGCTACGGCCTGTTCATGATCGGGCCGATCCGCACCTTCTTCGAGCTTGCCCAGAAGGCGACGCGGGCCCTGGTCAGCGCCCGCCGCGCCATCACGATCTTCGAGCAGCGCCCGCCGTGGCGCGAGCCCGCCCGGCCCGTGCCCCTCGACGGCGGCGCCGAGCTCGTCGACGAGATGAGCGGCTTCACCGTCCGCCCCGGCCTGCTGACCGTGGTCGTCGGTGCGGTGCCGGAGCAGACCGCCGCCCTGGCCGACCGGCTCGGCCGCTACCTGCCCCCCGACGTCGACCCCGTCGGCGAGGACGACGGCGCCGGGCTCAAGGGCCGCGCCGCGCGGCAGGCCAGGGCCGAGCGGGAGGCCCGGCGCGCCCGCATCGCCGCCCGCGACGAGGAGGCGGCGACCCGCGAGTGGGGCGTGCGCCTGGGCGGCGTCGACCTGTCGGCGGCCCGCCTCGACGACGTACGCCGCACGGTGCTGGTCAGCGACACCGGCAGCGGCCTGTTCGCCGGCACGCTCCAGGACGCCATCGACCCCCACGGCCGGCTGACCCGCGAGCAGGCGGAGGCAGCGCTGCGGGTGGCCAGCGCCGAGGACGTCTACGACGCCCTGCCCGAGGGCTGGCAGGGCCAGCTCGACGAGCGCGGCCGCGGGCTCTCCGGCGGACAGCGGCAGCGCGTGGTGCTCGCCCGGGCCCTGGCGGCCGACGCACCGATCCTGGTGCTGGTGGACCCGACCTCCGCCGTCGACGCCCACACCGAGGCCCGGATCGCCGAGCGCGTGACCGAGCTGCGCCGGGGCCGCACCACCGTGGTCTGCACGGTGTCGCCGCTATGGCTCCACCACGCCGACCGCGTGGTGCTGGTGCACGACGGCACGGTGGTGGCCGAGGGGGAGCACGCCGACCTGCTCGACCACGACCCGGCCTACCGCCACGTGGTCGCCCGGGCCACCGACGACCTCGACGAGGGGGTGCCGCGATGACCGACCTGCTCGCCACCTCCGCCGACACCTGGCGCGACCGGGCCCTCGACCCCCCGGTCGTCCCCGCGGAGCTGGTGCCGCCGAGCGACGCGTCGGTCCCCGAGCGCAACGCCGCCCTGTGGCGGCGCCACGCGCTGCGCCGTCAGCGCGCCGACGACGTCTACGCCGCCTCCCGCAACCCCGAGCGCGGCTGGCCGGTGTCGGGCAACCGCGCGGTCCTGACGTTCTTCCGCGACCTGGTCCGCACCCGGCGCGGCATCTTCACGGCGCTGGTCGTCCTCAACGCCCTGGCCGCGGCCACCGCCCTGGTCGTCCCGCGCCTGCTCGGCGAGCTCGTCAACACCACGGTCGACGGCGGCGGCGGGCTCCCGCTCGACCAGCTCGCCCTGGTCATCATCGGCGTGGTGGTGGCCCAGGCGGGCCTGACCTTCGTGGCCCAGCGCACCTCCGCGATCTTCGGCCAGGACCTCCTCTCCACCGCACGCGAGTCGGTGGTGCGCACGATCCTGCGGCTGCCGTTGGGCGCCGTCGAGAGCGCCAGCACCGGCGACCTGGTCACCCGCGTGACGCGCGACGTCGGCACCATGAGCCGCTCGGTCCAGTACGGCCTGCCCATGGCGATCATCTCGCTGCTGACCGTGGTGCTTTCGGTCGTCGCGATGCTGCTCAACTCCGTGGTGCTCGCCGTCCCGGCGCTGGTGGTCTTCGCCACGTGCGGGCCGGCCGTGCGCAGCTACCTGCGGCGGGCGCCCAAGGCCTACATCGCCGAGGGGGCGACGTACTCCCGCATCAACACCACGCTCACCGAGACCGTCGAGGGTGCCCGCACCCTCGAGGCACTCGGGCTCTCGGGGCTGCGGGTCGGTGCCGGCGACGACGACATCGAGGTGTCCGCGCAGGCAGAGCGCTACGGCATGACGCTGCGCAACATCCTGTTCATCTGCCTGAACTTCGCCTTCCAGCTGCCCCGGGTCGTCACGCTCCTGGTGGGCGCCTACGCCTACCACCGCGGCTGGGCCGACCTCGGCCAGATCACCACCGCCGTGCTGTACGTCGAGGCGCTGGCCGACCCGCTCGACCGGCTCATCGGCGAGATCGACCGGCTCCAGGTCGGAGCGGCGTCCACCAGCCGCCTCCTCGGCATCGCCGAGGTGCCGCCCGACCGCGAGCCCGGCGACCGCCTGCCCGACGGGGTCGACCTCGTCGCCAGGGACCTCCGCTTCGCCTACCGCCCCGGCCACGACGTGCTCCACGGCGTCGACCTCGAGCTCGCGGTCGGCGAGCGGCTGGCGATCGTGGGCCCCAGCGGCTCGGGCAAGTCCACCCTGGGCCGGCTGCTGTCGGGCATCAACCGGCCACGCACCGGCAGCGCCACGGTGGGCGGGGTGCAGCTGGTCGACCTGCCGCTGGAGGTGCTGCGCACCGAGGTCGCGCTGGTCACCCAGGAGCACCACGTCTTCATCGGCTCGGTGCGCGACAACATCGTGCTGGCCCGCGAGGACTCCGACGACGACGCGGTCCGCCAGGCGCTGGGAGCGGTGGGCTCACTGGCGTGGGTCGAGCGGCTGCCGCAGGGCCTCGACACCGTCATCGGCTCGGGCCGCTACTCGCTCACCCCCGCCCAGGCACAGCAGGTCGCCCTCGCCCGGCTGATCGTCGCCGACCCCCACACGCTGGTGCTCGACGAGGCGACGTCCCTCATCGACCCCCGCACCGCCCGCACGCTCGAGGGGTCGATGAACTCCCTGCTCGAGGGGCGCACGGTCGTGGCCATCGCGCACCGCCTGCACACCGCCCACGACGCCGACCGCATCGCGGTGGTGATGGACGGCCGGATCGTCGAGCTCGGCAGCCACCACGAGCTGGTCGACCTCGACGGGCAGTACGCCGCGCTCTGGCGCGCCTGGACCTCCTGAGCGACGCACGCGGCAAGGCACTCACCTCTCCTGGCCTGCGGAGTGGGTGCGCGACCGGGCCGTGCCCTCAGGTGGTGCCGCCGGCCCAGGTCCAGGCGTAGGCGGGGTCCTCGACGGCGAGGCCGCCCTCGCCGAGCTCGAGCGGGGCGAAGGTGTCGACCATGACGGCCGACTCGTCGAAGCGGTCGGCGCCCAGCGACGCCTCGATCGCCGCGGGCTGCGGCCCGTGCGCGTAGCCGCCCGGGTGCAGCGAGATCGAGCCGAGGTCGATGCCCGAGCCCTTGCGAGCCTCGTAGTCGCCGCCGACGTAGAACATCACCTCGTCGGAGTCGACGTTGGAGTGGTAGTAGGGCACCGGGATCGCCAGCTCGTGGTAGTCGACCTTGCGGGGCAGGAAGTTGCAGATCACGAAGTTCCAGCCCTCGAAGACCTGGTGCACCGTCGGCGGCTGGTGGATCTTGCCGGTGATCGGCATGTAGTCGTCGACGTTGAAGGTGTAGGGGTAGAGGCAGCCGTCCCAGCCGACGACGTCGAACGGGTGCGTCGCATAGGTCATCGTGGTGCCGACGACGGCGCCGCCCGCGCGGTGCTTGACCAGCACCTCGACGTCGGTGCCCTCGACCAGCAGCGGCTCGCCGGGCCCGTGCAGGTCGCGCTCGGAGTACGGCGCGTGCTCGAGGAGCTGGCCGAAGCGGGAGCGGTAGCGCTTGGGCGGGTGGATGTGGCTGTTGGCCTCGATGGGGTAGAGCCGCGACGGCTCGCTGGGCACCCACCGGTGCGTGGTGGCCCGGGGCACGAGGACGTAGTCGCCGGTGCGGTAGGGCACGACGCCGAAGACGGTCTCGACGGTGCCGGCGCCGGACTCGACGTAGACGCACTCGTCCCCGATGGCGTTGCGGTAGAGCGGCGAGGCGTCGGTGCCGGTCACGACGTAGGCGATCCGCACGTCGTTGTTGCCCAGCACCAGCCGGCGACCGGTCACCGCGTCGGCCCCCGCGCCGAAGTCGAGGTCGTGCAGCCTGAGGTGGCGCGCCTTGAGCGGGTGGTTGGGCGTGCGCGACTGGTCGGACAGCTCCCACACGACGCTGTTCGTCAGCGCCGACGGCACGCCCTGGTGGTAGAGCAGCGCGGAGTCGGAGGAGAAGCCCTCCTCCCCCATCAGCTCCTCGCGGTAGAGGCCGCCCTCGGGGTCGCGGTGCTGGATGTGGCGCTTGGGCGGCACGTCGCCGACGGAGCGGTAGTAGACCATGGTGGATCCTTCGGTCGATTATCGGACGTTTGCGTCCGCTATTCGCGTTCCCGCTAGGATATCCGTCGTGTCAACCGAGCCCGCGTCCCTCCCGTCGACGGCAGCGTCGGCCCTCCCCTCGGCATGGTCGGGACTGCTCGACGACGCCGCGACCTTCCCACCCGGCGACGTCCCGCTGGCCGAGGCCGTCGAGACGTACGACGCCCGGCGCTCGCAGTGGTACGCCGGCCTGGTCGGCTCACTGGTGTGCAAGGACACCGATCTCGGCTCGGTCGACCGGCGGCTGCCGCTCTCGGTCGTGGTGTCCGGCGGGGCGGGCGGGGTCGCGGGCGCGCTGCGCCTCGCCGTCCGGCACGACCACCACGTCGCCGGCCTGGAGGTCGCCCTGCGCGACCTCGACGACCTGCCGGGCAACGCCCGGCGCGTGGTGGCCGCGGTGGAGGCCGCCCGGGCCGAGGGCGTGCTCGCCGACGACACCGCGGTGTACGTCGAGCTGCCGCAGGCCGACCCGGGCACGGGATGGCTGGCCGCCGCCGACGAGGTCGCGGCCGCCGAGCTCCGGCTGAAGCTGCGCACCGGCGGCCTCGACGCCGACCTCTTCCCCTCCGCCGCCCGGCTCGCCGCGTGCATCGACGCGGCCCTCGACCGTGAGACGCCGTTCAAGTGCACCGCCGGGCTGCACCACGCGGTCCGCCACCGGGACGAGGCGACCGGGTTCGCCCATCACGGCTTCCTCAACGTGCTGCTGGCCACCCGGGCGCTCTTCGACGGCGCGACCGCCGCCGACGCCGTCGCGCTGCTGGAGTCCACCGACGGCGCCTCCCTCGCGGGCCGCGCCGACGAGTCCGCCGTCACGGGTGCGCGACGGTGGTTCACCTCCTTCGGCTCCTGCTCGGTGCGCGAGCCGCTCGACGACCTGCTCGCCCTCGGACTGCTCCAGGAGACGCCATGACCACCAGCTGGGTCGAGGGGTCCGCCGGCTCCGGGTTCGACGTCGACCACCTGCCGTACGCCGTGTTCCAGCGCGCCGGCGAGGAGCCGCGGGTGGGCGTGCGGATCGGCGACCTCGTCGTCGACCTCGCGCCGGTGGCGGCGGCCGACATGATGGAGGTCGGGCACCTCTTCGAGGCCCGGTCGCTGAACCCGCTGATGGCCGCCGGCCGCCCGGTCGGGGAGTCGGTGCGCCGCTGGCTGACCGGCCTGCTCACCGACGAGGCCGAGCGCGACGTCGTGGAGCCCAACCTCGTGCCGGTCGAGGACGTCACCCTGCGGATGCCGTTCGAGGTCGGCGACTACGTCGACTTCTACGCCTCCCTCGAGCACGCCTCCAACGTCGGGCGCATCTTCCGCCCCGACCAGGAGCCGCTGCTGCCCAACTGGCGCCACCTGCCGGTCGGCTACCACGGCCGCGGCGGCACCGTCGTGCCGTCGGGCACCGAGGTGGTGCGCCCGCACGGGCAGCGGAAGGCGCCGGCGGAGACCGCTCCCTCGTTCGGGCCGTCCACCCGCCTCGACGTCGAGGCCGAGCTCGGCTTCGTCGTCGGCACCGGGTCGGCCCTCGGCAGCCGCATCACCACCGGCGCGTTCGCCGACCACTGCTTCGGCGTGGTCGGGCTCAACGACTGGAGCGCACGCGACATCCAGGCCTGGGAGTACGTCCCGCTCGGTCCGTTCCTCGGCAAGAGCTTCGCCACCTCGATCTCGGCGTGGGTGACGCCGCTGGCCGCCCTGGACGCCGCGTGGGTCGACCTGCCCGGTCAGGACCCCGAGCCGCTGCCCTACCTCGCGGAGGGCTCGCCCCGCGGCCTCGACATCGAGGTGGAGGTGGAGCTGAACGGCGAGGTCGTCTCGCGGCCGCCGTACTCCTCGATGTACTGGGCGCCGGCGCAGATGCTGGCCCACCTCACCGCCAACGGCGCGTCGACCCGGACGGGCGACCTGTGGGGGTCGGGCACGATCAGCGGCACGGCGCCCCACCAGCGCGGCTCGTTCCTGGAGCTGTCGTGGGGCGGCCAGGAGCCGTTCACGGCCGGCGGCCGCGAGCGCGCGTTCCTGGAGGACGGTGACACCGTGGTGCTGCGCTACTCCGCGCCCGGCTCGGGCGGCGGCCGGCTCACCCTCGGTGAGGTCGCCGGGACGGTCACCCCCGCCGCCTGACTGACGAGGCTCGCCGGGTGATCGGGTGCGCCCGAGGTCGGCGGCTTCCCCGCGGACGTCGTCGAGGAGCCGGCGGAGCTGTCCGCCGAGGAGCGCCGCGACCTGCTGAGCCGCCAGGGCTCCGGCTGCTACGCCTCCGCGCATGGAGGATCATCGAGTCGTGCGGCCCGGGTGGTGGTCCCCGGCTTCGTCACCGGCGCACAATGGGCAGGGTGATCCTCCTCGAGCTGGCCCTGATCGCGGGCCTCGTGTGGGCCTTCGTGCACGGCACGCTGTGGTTGCTGGACCGACCTGCGAGGCCGGCCCTGCCCGCACCCGTGCGCTGGCGCGTCACGCACTACGACACTGGCGGGGAGACCCGCGTCGTGCTGCAGAAGTACGGCGATCGCGGTGACCGGGTCCTGGGCCAGCACGTGGTGGGCACGATCCGCCTGGACGACCCCGACTACGAGGTCACCTTCCTGGCCGTCATGGACACCGCCCGCCAGCGCCGGGCGCTGTTCGAGGCGGAGGAGGACCGGTAGGTGCGGGCGGCCCGCGCTGGCGGTGGTGTCGTATCCGCCCGGCACCGTTCGTGGGAGGGGTGAGCGGCCGCCCGCCAGGGGCGCCGTCCGAGCGCAGAGGATGGCCGAGATGCAGTACCTGATCACCGTGATCGACGACACCACCGGTTCCGCCACCACGACGGAGATGGCGGCCATCGACGCCTTCAACGATCGGCTCCAGGCCCACGGTCAGTGGGTCTTCGCGGGCGGCCTCGCCTCGCCCCTCTCAGCCACGGTCATCGACAATCGGGGGAAGGAGCCGTTGCTCACCGACGGGCCGTTCGTGGAGTCCAAGGAGTACGCAGCCGGCTTCTGGATCATCGAGGCGCCCGGCCTCGACGTGGCGCTGGCGCTCGCCGCCGAGGGGTCGAAGCACTGCAACCGGAAGGTCGAGCTGCGCCCGCTCCTGGGTGAGTGAGCGCGTCGATGCCCCCACCGCCCGGCGATCGAGTCCCCGAGCACGGCCGGTCGCGCCGTCATGCGCCCGGGCTCACACCAGCGCGAAGGTGGCCAGCGCGTGCACGAGCGACTTCCCGTCCTGCTCGACGTCGGCCTCGCAGATGGTGAGCCGCTCCCCGCGCTTGCTCACCGTGGCCGTCACCACGAGCCGGCCGGGCTTGCCCGGGTGGAGGTAGGTGAGGCTGAGCTGGCTGGTCGCCGGCGTCTCGTCGTCCACCGTGCTGCGGATCGCGGCGCCCATCGTCGTGTCGACCAGGGTCGCGAGCATGCCGCCGTGGACGGTGCCGGCGGCGTTGAGGTGCCGGTCGTCCAGGTCCACGGTGAGGGTCGCTCGACCGTCGGCGGCGTCCGGGTCCTGGGCGCCGACCAGCGAGATGAAGCCGTGCGGGCTGTCTGTCATGGGGCGCCGGTACCCACTCCCGGGCGAGGCGCACGCGCCGTCGTCGACCGCGTCATGCCTGGACCACGTCTCCCTCAGCGGGTGGAGAACCGCCAGACGGTCTGGGTCCGGTAGACCTCACCCGGTTGCAGCACCGTCGAGGGGAACGTCGGCTGGTTCGGCGAGTCCGGGAAGTGCTGGGTCTCCAGCGCGAGGCCGTCACCGAGCCGGTAGCGGCGTCCGGTCTTGCCCACGCGGCTGCCGGCACCCGGTCGCCCGGCAGCGGGAGGCGGGTCAGACCCCCTCCTGGCCCAGCCCGGGGTGCACCCACGGCCGCCCGGCGCGCATCTGGTCGACCGCCCCGGGGTGGACCCGCTGGAGGTGGGCGATCCCACGGCGGCGGAAGCGGAGGACCTGCGTGATGCCGAGGCCCCAGAACAGGAACTGCACCGCCATCGCGGCCCGGAAGTCGCCCAGGTCGTAGGCGGCCATGCCGCCGCCCTCGCGCAGGTCGAGCACGACGCCGATCAGGGCCATGCACAGCAGCGAGGCCATGAACCCGCCGACGTTGACGATGCCGTTCGCGCGCCCGAGCGCGTGCACGGGGGTGAAGGAGCGGGCGAGGTCGAAGCCGACCATGGACGCCGGCCCACCGGTCGCGGTGGCGAACGCCATCACGACCACGAGCCAGTCGGGCGCCGGGGTCGTGCGCAGGAGGACGGCGGCCCAGGCGGCCATCATGAGCGCCACCACGGTGATGACGATCCACGAGCGGTAGAACGGGTAGCGCGCCACCAGCGCCCCGAGCACGAAGCCGCTGAGGATCACCCAGCCGGTCATCGCCATCAGCAGCGTGCCGGCCGAGGCCTCCGACCAGCCCTGCCCGCGCACCAGGAACGGGAAGCCCCACAGCAGCGCGAAGACGGTCACGCTGAACTGCGAGGTGAAGTGCGACCACATGCCCAGGCGGGTGCCGGGGTTGCCCCACACCGTCCGCACCGACTGCGCGAGCGCGCGGAGCTTGACGCTCACCACGTCGGCCCGGCGGTACGGCGAGTCCTTGGCGACGAGCACGACGACCACCATGAGCACGACCCCGACGCTCGAGGCCACGGCGAAGGCGCGCGTCCAGCCGAGCTCGCGCAGCAGGAACGACAGCGGCGCGGCCGCGATGATGGCGCCGGTCTGCCCGACGACACCGGTGAGCTGGGTGACCATCGGCGCCTGGCGCACCAGGAACCACACGGTGACGAGCCTGATGACGCTGACGAAGACCATCGCGTCGCCGGCCCCGAGCACCGCCCGCGCGACCACGGCGGCCGGGAAGGAGGTGGCGAACGCGAACGCCAGCTGGCCCGCCGTCATCAGCACCAGGCCGCCGAGCAGCAGGCGTCGTGAGCCGTAGCGGTCGAGCAGCACGCCCACGGGCACCTGCAGGCCGGCGTACACCAGGAGCTGGAGGACGGTGAAGAACGAGAGCTGCGTGGCGGTGACGTCGAAGCGCTCGGCGGCGAGCAGCCCGGCCACCCCGAGCGAGCTGCGGTGGAAGACGGCCAGGACGTAGACCGCCAGCGCGACCAGCCAGATCGCCCAGGCCCGGCGGCGGCCGATGTCGTGGACCTGCTCGCGCGCCCCGATCAGCTCCGACACGCTGTCAGTGTCCCACCGAGGACTCACCAGACGCCGAGGTGGTCCAGGAGGATCCGGACACCGATGGCGATGAGCACGAGCCCGCCCACCACCTCGGCCGGACCCCGGAAGCGGACGCCGGCCCGATGCCCCAGGAGGACCCCGGCGAGCGACACCACGAAGGTGACGGCACCGATGGCGACCGCCGCCAGCACGATGTCCACGTCGAGGAACGCCAGGCTGATGCCGACCGCGAGGGCGTCGATGCTGGTGGCCACCCCCAGCACCAGGAGCTCGGCGAGCGGGACGGGACCGTCGCCGGCGGGGTCCTCGTCGTCGGAGTGCCACGCCTCCCACACCATCTTCCCGCCGATGAGGGAGAGCAGGCCGAAGGCGACCCAGTGGTCGACCTCGACGACGTACTCCCGCAACCCGGTGCCGAGCAGCCAGCCCACGACCGGCATGAGGCCCTGGAAGAGGCCGAACGTCGCGGCGACCGCGAGCGCGTCGCGGGCGCGGAGGCGCCGCATCTGCAGCCCCTTGCCCAGTGCCACGGCGAAGGCGTCGGCGGAGACGCCGAGCGAGACGAGCAGGAGGGTCAGGAACGACATGGGGTCCTTCGGTAGCCGGGGCTGCCGAAGCCTGGGGGACGAGACGACTCCGGCACGTGGTGCCGAAGGTCTCGCTCACCCGGTCTCGTCGACCGGGCGGTACGCCGGGTGGTGTGGCCCACCGGTGTGTCGACGTACCTCCGCGCCCCGACGAGCGGGGCGGGTGACGGGAGCTACTCCCCTTCGATGGGTCCCATCATGCCAGAGCGGCGGGGTGCGGCCGCATCGGTCGGCGACCCACGAGCCGACGGCGGGAGACTGCTCGACCATGACGAAGGGCCCCCGGTCCGCAGACCGGGGGCCCTCGTCACCATCAGTGGCAGGTGAAGGATTCGAACCTTCGAAGGCGTGAGCCGACGGATTTACAGTCCGCTCCCATTGGCCGCTCGGGCAACCTGCCATCGTGGTGCCGCGGGGACCTGAGTGGCGCCGCCGCGAGCAGGACGAAACAATAGCGCAGGCAGCATCCCGGAAGTAAAACGCCGTACGAAACCCAGCTGGAGGACACCCCATGGCCGACTCGTCGTTCGACATCGTCAGCAAGCTCGACCGCCAGGAGGTCGACAACGCCCTCGGGCAGGCCGCCCGTGAGGTCGCGACGCGGTTCGACTTCAAGGGCACCGGCGCGAGCATCGAGTGGCAGGGCGAGCAGGCGATCGAGATCACCGCCTCCGCCGACGACCGGGCCACCGCCGTCCTCGACGTCTTCAAGGACAAGCTCGTCAAGCGCCAGCAGAGCCTGAAGATCCTGGACGCCTCCGACCCCCGTGCCTCGGGCCAGCAGTCGAAGATCTCCATCACCCTCAAGGAGGGCATCACCTCCGAGGACGCCAAGAAGATCTCCAAGCTCATCCGCGACGAGGGCCCCAAGGGCGTCAAGGCGCAGGTCCAGGGCGACGAGCTCCGGGTGTCGTCGAAGAAGCGCGACGACCTCCAGGCGGTCCAGGCGCTGGTGAAGGCACAGGACTACGACTTCGCGGTGCAGTTCACCAACTACCGCTGAGCCCCGGCCGGCAGGAGCACGGACCGGCGTGCCGCGATCAGACGACCGCCTTCATGCGGGGCACGACGGCGGCGCCGACGGCCGGCGTCAGCCACACCGTGGATCCCTCCTCGACGCCGATGGCGCGCGCGTGCGCGCGAGTCAGCACGACGGTGACCTCCTCGCCGTCGATGGTGAGCACGTTGGCCCGCACCTCGAAGCCGATGCGCAGCAGCCGGGAGACCTCCCCCTCGACACCGCCGGCGAGCACCGGGGACGTGGAGATCTCGATGTCGTGGGGACGCAGCGAGCTGCCGCCCAGCGAGGTGACGTCACCGAGGAACGACATCACGAAGTCGTTGGCCGGCTCGTCGTAGAGCTGGTCGGGGGTGCCGACCTGCTCGACGCGGCCCTCGTTGATGACCACGATCTCGTCGGCGACCTCCAGGGCCTCCTCCTGGTCGTGGGTCACGAACACGGTGGTCACGTTCACCTCGTCGTGCAGCCGCCGCAGCCACTCGCGCAGCTCCTTGCGGACCTTGGCGTCCAGGGCGCCGAAGGGCTCGTCGAGCAGCAGCACGGACGGCTCGACGGCGAGCGCCCGGGCCAGGGCCATGCGCTGGCGCTGACCGCCCGAGAGCTGGGAGGGCAGCCGGTGCGCGAACTGCGAGAGGTGCACGAGCTTGAGCAGCTCGTCGACCCGGGCCACGACCTCGGCCTTGGGGCGTCGGCGGATCTCGAGGCCGAAGGCGACGTTCTTGGCCACCGTCATGTGCTTGAACACGGCGTAGTGCTGGAACACGAAGCCGACGTTGCGCTTCTGCGCGGGCAGCCGGGTGGCGTCGGTGCCCTCGATCGAGATGGTGCCGCTGTCGGCGGTGTCCAGGCCCGCGATGATCCGCAGCAGCGTCGACTTGCCGCCGCCCGAGGGACCGAGGAGGGCCGTCAGCTGGCCGGTGGGCAGGGACACGGTGACGTCGTCGAGGGCGACGAAGTCACCGAACCTCTTGGTCACGTGGTGGACATCGATGCTCATGGGAGAGACCTCAGGATTCGTGCGAGGGACGGAGGAAGGCGACGACGATCAGGCAGGCGATGCTGATGAACGCGAGGAGGAAGGCCACGGCGTACGCCGTGCCCTGCTCGAAGTTCTGGTACCTCGCCTCGACGATCAGGGTGGCGGTCTGGGTGCGCCCGGTGACGTTGCCGGAGACGATCTTGACCGCCCCGAACTCACCGAGCGAGCGGGCCAGGGAGAGGACGACGCCGTAGATGACCGCCCACTTGATCGAGGGCAGCGTGATGCGCAGGAACGTCTGGCGCGCGCTCGCCCCGAGGCTGCGGGCCGCCTGCTCCTGGTCGTCGCCGATCTCGGTGAGGACCGGGACCACCTCGCGGATGACCAGCGGCAGCGCGACGAAGCAGGTCGCCATGATCATGCCGGGCGAGTCGTAGATGACCTGCCACCCCGCCTCCTCGATCGACGGGCCGATCCAGCCGGTGCGGCCGCTGTAGACGAGCAGCAGGGCGAGGCCGACGACCACGGGCGAGACCGACAACGGGAGGTCGATCAGCGCCGAGAGCACCCGCTTGCCGGGGAACTGGTAGCGCACCAGCAGGATCGAGATCGTCACGCCGAAGACCAGGTTGATGATCACGGCCCACAGGGCGACCATGACGGTCAGCTGGAGCGCCGCGACGGTCTGCTCGTCGCTGAAGATGTGGAGGAACGTCGAGGTGCCGTCCTCGAACGTGCGGACGGCCACCAGCGACACGGGCCAGGCGACGAGGAAGAAGACGTAGCCGATGGCGACGGCGCGCAGCAGCCAGCGGACCGGGGTCGAGACCTCAACCACGGTTCGCCACCCGCCTCTGCACGATGTCGAGCCCGACGATCACGACCAGGGCCACGGCGAGCATCACCGAGGCCAGGGCGGCCGCCGACTGGGTGTTGCCGTTCTCGATGAAGCTGAGCACCCGGACCGAGACCACCTCGGTGCGGAACGGCAGGTTGCCCGAGAGCAGCACGAGCGAGCCGTACTCGCTGATGGCCCGCGCGAACGACAGCGCAGCGCCGGCGGCGATGGCCGGCGCCAGGCTGGGCAGGATGATCCGGCGCACGATGGTGGCACGGGTGGCCCCCAGCGAGGCGGCGGCCTCCTCGACGTCGGCGTCGAGCTCCTCGAGCACCGGCTGCACGGTGCGCACGATGAACGGCAGGGTCACGAACGCCAGGGCCAGCATCACGGCGCGCTCGGTGTTGGCCCACTCCAGGCCCAGCGGGCTCTGCGGGCCGTAGAGCGAGAGCAGCACCAGGCCGGCGACGATGGTCGGCAGGGCGAACGGCACGTCGATGATCACGTTCAGCACCGACTTGCCCCAGAACCGGTCGCGGACCAGCACCCAGGCGATGATCGTGCCGACCACGACGTTGACGGCGGTGACGAGGAGGGACTGGGTCACGGTCAGCTGGACCGCGGCCCAGGTCTGGTCGCTGGCGAGCACGTCGAAGTAGCCGCTCCACCCGCCCTCGCCCGCGGTCACGATGATCGCGACCAGGGGGATGAGGACGAGCAGGCTGAACCAGATCATGGCGATGCCCAGACCGAGTCCGGCACCGGGCGTGAGCGTGTTGCGGGGCCCCTGACGGCGACGCCGCCGGGGAGGACGTCCGGTGGACGCCTCCCCGGCGAAGTCGGCAGCCGGGCCCAGGAGGGCCGAGGTCATCGCTACTCGCCGAGCTTCCCGGTCTCCTGCTGCACCTCGGCGACCAGGCCGAGGGGCTCGCCGTCCTCGCCGTCGGCGAAGAACTTCTCGGCCGCCTCGGGCCACCCACCGAAGTCCTCGCCGACGGTGAACAGCGTGGTGGGCGCGGGGAAGGGGTCGGCCGGGTCGTTGGCGCCCTCCACCTCACCGGTCACGCCCTCGACGACGGGGCGGTAGCCGTACTTCAGGAAGCTGGCTTGTGCCTCGTCGGTGTAGAGGTAGTCGAGGAAGGCCTGCGCCTCCGGCTCGGCGCCCTCGGTGACGGCGGCGGGGGTCTCGATCAGCAGCGTCTCGTCCGGGACGATGTAGTCGAGCTCCTCGCCGTTCTGGCGGGCCAGGATGGCCTCGTTCTCGTAGGAGATGAGGACGTCGCCGACGCCGCTGGTGAAGCTGGTGAGCGCGTCGCGCGCCGAGCCGGGCAGGGCGACGGCGTTGGTGAAGAAGTCCACGAGGTACGAGCGGGCGGCCTCCTCGTCGCCGCCGTTGACCTCGAGCGCGTGGCCGTAGGCCGCGAGGAGGTTCCAGCGCGCGCCACCGGAGGAGC
Source organism: uncultured Nocardioides sp. (assembly GCF_902805925.1). Classification (GTDB taxonomy): domain Bacteria; phylum Actinomycetota; class Actinomycetes; order Propionibacteriales; family Nocardioidaceae; genus Nocardioides. The sequence goes on along the minus strand of NZ_CADCUP010000048.1, from coordinate 25,984 downwards.
CGGGGTTCGGCGACACGATCTCGACGCCGGGCTCGACGATGTCCTCCCAGCCCTCGATGCCGAGCGGGTTGCCCGGACGCGTCACGATGACCACGACCGAGTCGGCGACGATGCCCTGGTGCTCACCGGCGTTCCAGTCGTCGGCCACCAGGCCGGCGTCGACGAGCCGGGTCATGTCGCTCTCGAGGGAGAAGTTGACGTAGTCGGCCGCCTGGCCGCCCTCCACGGCCCGGCTCTGGTCGCCCGAGGGGCCGTACGACGTGCTGAACTCCACGCCCTCGCCGTCGCCGGTGGCCGAGAACCTCTCGGTGATCTCGTTGTAGGCCGTCTCCGGCGTCGAGTAGGCGATGAGGTCCAGCGTGACGCCGCCCCCCGCGGCGTCGCTCGGGTTGGTGGAGCAGGCGGTGGCGCCGAGCATCCCGACGACGGTGGCGGCGAGGACGAGCCGGCGGCGGCGACCGTTCCTGACGTGGTTCGACATGTGTGTTCCTCTGTTCGTGGGGGCCCGCCGAGTCCGGGCCCGATCCGTTCTATGTCGAGTACCTTAGGTCACTTTACCGACTTCGTAGCCATTGGTCCGGCAAAATGTCTGGACGTGTCGCGTCTCACGGCCGCGCGCCTGTCCGAGTCGGGAGACGGCGTGGTTTGCGCGAGACGCGCCATTACTGTGGAACGTGCAGCCACCGCTGCGTCCCTGCCATGAGGAAAGGCGTGACCACGCTGTGACCAAGCAGGTCAAGCAACTGGACCGGGTCATCATCCGGTTCGCCGGTGACTCCGGCGACGGCATGCAGCTGACCGGCGACCGCTTCACCCAGGAGTCCGCCGCGTTCGGCAACGACCTGTCGACGCTGCCGAACTTCCCGGCCGAGATCCGCGCACCCCAGGGCACGCTGCCGGGCGTGTCCAGCTTCCAGGTGCACTTCGCCGACCACGACATCCTCACCCCGGGCGATGCCCCCGACGTGCTGGTGGCGATGAACCCCGCCGCCCTGCGCGCCAACCTCGGCGACCTGCCCAAGGGCGCCACGGTCATCGTCGACACCCACGACTTCAGCGGCCGCAACCTGAGCAAGGCCGGCTACACCACCTCACCCCTCGACGACGGCTCCCTCGACGAGTACGCCCTCCACCAGGTCGACCTGACCGGCATGACGGTCGCTGCGGTCAAGGAGTTCGGCCTCTCGCGCAAGGACGCCGCGCGCGCGAAGAACATGTTCGCCCTCGGCCTGCTCTCGTGGATGTACGGCCGCCCGACCGAGGCCACGGTCGACTTCCTCACCCGGCGCTTCGCCAAGGTGTCCGAGATCCGCGACGCCAACATCACCGCCTTCCAGAGCGGCTGGAACTTCGGCGAGACCACCGAGGCGTTCGCGGTCAGCTACGAGATCAAGCCGGCGCCGATGTCGCCGGGCACCTACCGCAACATCACCGGGAACCTGGCCCTGTCCTACGGCCTGGTCGCCGGCGGCGTGCAGTCGGGCCTGCCGGTGTTCCTGGGGTCCTACCCCATCACCCCGGCCTCGGACATCCTTCACGAGCTGAGCAAGCACAAGGCCTTCGGCGTCACCACGTTCCAGGCCGAGGACGAGATCGCAGGCGTCGGTGCGGCCATCGGCGCCTCCTTCGCCGGCACGCTGGGCGTCACCACCACCTCGGGCCCCGGACTGGCGTTGAAGTCCGAGGCCATCGGTCTCGCGGTGATGACCGAGCTGCCGCTCGTGGTCATCGACGTCCAGCGCGGCGGCCCGTCGACCGGACTGCCGACCAAGACCGAGCAGGCCGACCTGCTGCAGGCGATGTTCGGCCGCAACGGCGAGTCCCCGGTGCCGATCGTGGCGCCGCAGTCGCCGGGCGACTGCTTCGACGCCGCGCTCGAGGCCATCCGCATCGCGGTGACCTACCGGACGCCGGTGCTGCTGCTCTCCGACGGCATGCTGGCCAACGGCTCCGAGCCCTGGCGGGTGCCCGAGCTCTCCGAGCTGCCGAGCATCGACCCCGCCTTCGCCACCGGACCCAACCACGCCGTCGACGACGGCGACGACGACTTCTGGCCCTACCTCCGCAACGAGGAGACCCTGGCCCGCCCGTGGGCGATCCCGGGCACCGCCGGGCTCGAGCACCGCATCGGCGGTCTCGAGAAGGGTGACGGCCACGGCAACATCTCCTACGACCCCGCCAACCACGACTTCATGGTGCGCACCCGCGCCGCCAAGGTGCAGCGCATCGCCGAGTCCCTGCCGCCGCTCGAGGTCGACGACCCCACGGGCGACGCGAAGGTGCTGGTGCTCGGCTGGGGCTCGACGTACGGCCCGATCGGTGCCGGCGTACGCCGGGTCCGCAAGGCCGGCTACCGCGTCGCGCAGACCCACCTGCGTCACCTCAACCCGTTCCCCAAGGACCTCGGCGAGGTCCTCGCGCGCTACGACAAGGTGCTCGTGCCCGAGATGAACCTCGGCCAGCTCTCGCTGCTGCTCCGCGCGGAATACCTGGTCGACGCGGTCGGCTACAACCACGTCCGCGGACTTCCCCTCAAGGCCGCCGAGCTGGCCGAGGCCATCGGCGAGCTGGTCGCCCAGGCCGAGGGCGTCGACGTCGATCTCACCCCCGCCCCCCAGGAGGCACTGTCGTGACCACGACCGAACTGCCGTTCCCCGGCCTCACCTCCGGCACCGACTCGGTGCCGACGCTGCAGCCGGACGAGGCGGCGCAGACCGGCAAGGACTTCACCTCCGACCAGGAGGTGCGCTGGTGCCCGGGCTGCGGCGACTACGCCGTGCTCAAGGCCGTGCAGGGCTTCCTGCCCGGCCTCGGCCTGCGCCGCGAGAACATCGTCTTCGTCTCCGGCATCGGCTGCTCCTCGCGGTTCCCCTACTACCTCGACACCTACGGCATGCACTCGATCCACGGCCGGGCGCCGTCGATCGCCACCGGCATCGCCACCGCGCGCGAGGACCTCTCGGTGTGGGTCGTCACCGGCGACGGTGACGCGCTGTCGATCGGCGGCAACCACCTGATCCACGCGCTGCGCCGCAACGTCAACATGACGATCCTGCTGTTCAACAACCGCATCTACGGCCTGACCAAGGGTCAGTACTCCCCCACGTCCGAGGCCGGCAAGGTCACCAAGTCGACCCCGATGGGGTCGGTGGACCACCCGTTCAACCCCGTGTCGCTGGCGCTGGGCGCCGAGGGCACGTTCGTGGCCCGCACGATCGACTCCGACCGCAAGCACCTGACCTCGGTGCTCGCCGCGGCGGCCGCCCACCGGGGGACGTCGCTGGTGGAGATCTACCAGAACTGCCCGATCTTCAACGACGGCGCCTTCGACGCCATCAAGAACCCCGACACCAAGGCCGACGCGATCATCCCGCTGGTGCATGGCCAGCCGGTGCGGTTCGGGGCCGTGCTGGAGTCGGGTCTGGGCTCCAAGGGCCTGGTCCGCGACGGTGAGACCGGTGGGGTGAGGGTGGCGCAGGTCGCCGACGTCGGCGAGAGCGCCCTGCTCGTGCACGACGCGCACAGCCCGGACCCCACGATGGCGTTCGCGCTCTCGCGGCTCACCGACTCCGGCTACCTCAACCAGTCGCCGATCGGCATCTTCCGCCAGGTGGAGCGCCCGACGTACGACGACCAGGCGCGCGCACAGATCACCACCGCCACCGGCGGCAACGACAGCGACGACGGCGCGGACGCCGGCGACCGGCTGGCCGCCCTCATCGGCGGCGGCGACACCTGGACCGTCGTCTGATCCGGCGCCCCCTCGAGGTGCAGCAGCAGGGCCCCGCCTGACGGCGGACTCTTCTCGCGTGCCGGGGTCACGACCTTGAACGACCTGTAGCGGATTCATCGTGGGGCCCTGACCCCGCCTATGCTCCTGGAGTGCCGGAAACGCGTCGAGGGCTCGCCTACGGCACCGGCGCCTACGTCCTCTGGGGAGCCTTCCCCCTCTACTGGCCGCTGCTGGAGCCGGCCGGCGCACTGGAGATCCTGGCCCACCGCATCCTGTGGTCGGCGCTCACCATGGGCCTGCTCGTCGTCGTGCTGCGCCGGGGCCGCCACGTCGTCGCGCTGGTGCGCGACCGCCGGAGGCTGGCGCTGCTGGCCCTGGGAGCGGTGGTCATCAGCCTCAACTGGGCGACGTACATCTGGAGCGTGAACAACGGCCGGGTGGTGGAGGGCTCGCTCGGCTACTTCGTCAACCCCTTGGTGACGGTGCTGCTGGGGGTGCTCGTGCTGGGCGAGCGCCTGCGGCGGCTGCAGTGGGCCGCCCTCGGCGTCGCCGCGCTGGCGGTGGTCGTGCTGACCCTCGACTACGGCCGTCCGCCGTGGATCGCGCTCGTGCTCGCGTGCAGCTTCGGCACCTACGGGCTGCTCAAGAAGAAGGCCGACGCCGGCGCGGTGGAGTCGCTCGCCGTCGAGACGGCGGTCTCCGGGCCCTTCGCCGCGGCGTACGTCGCGTTCCTCGTGGTCACGGGCGGCTCAGGCTTCGGCAGCCACGGCGTGGGGCACGCGCTGCTCTTCACGACCACGGGGATCATCACCGCTGTGCCGCTGATCCTGTTCGGCGCGGCGACCACGCGGGTGCCGCTGGTGGCGCTCGGGCTGCTGCAGTACCTCGCACCGGTGCTGCAGTTCGCCCTGGGCGTGCTGTGGTTCCACGAGGAGATGCCCCCGGGCCGGTGGGCCGGCTTCGCGCTCGTGTGGCTGGCGCTGGTCCTGCTCACCGCCGAGATGCTGCGCCACCGCCGACAGCTGCGGCTGGCCGCGGTGGACTGCGCGCCGGTCTAAGACTCAGGTCAGGGATGCGGCGGGCGAGCCATGGGGGAAACCCGCCCGCCGCACCCGGTCAGTGACCCAGCCCGGTCTTGTCGACCGAGCGGTGGAACCGCATCCCGGCCAGGCCGCCGAGCAGGGCACCTCCCAGCGTGGCCACCACGGCGGCCACCAGGGCGATGATGCCCCCGGTGCTCAGGGTTCCCTCGTCCACGGGGAGACGGGGGAAGCTGTTCAGCTGCCCGAGCACGTTGTACTCCGCGCCCGCGATGGCGCCCACGGCCGCGACGACCAGGGCGATCACGATCGCCCACAGCCACACGGCCAGGCCCTGCTTCAGGCCGTCGAAGCGCGCCATCCGGCCGGCGACGTACCCGCCGCAGTAGTAGGCGATGAACAGGATGACCAGCAGCACGATGCCACCGACCAGCCCCACCGTCCCGGCCTGCGCGGTGGCGCTGTCGGCCGCCTGGCCGAGGTCGGTGCCGGAGGCGACACCGAACGCGGTGCCGGCGGCGGCGGCGACGGCGGTCAGGATGACCGCCATCCCCATCGCGGTCAGCCAGCCGAAGAAGGCCGAGCCGATCTTGACGCCACCGTGCTCGTCCTTCTGCCGCCCCACCACGGCCTTGCGGTCGTGCCGGGGCTCGTGTGCAGCCGTGCCGGGCGTGGTGTCACCCGGCTCGAGCCGCCGGGCCCCGCTTGAGGTGGCGTCGTGGTCAGCCACGAGTCCGACCGTCGTCGGTCACGCCGGACTGGTCCAGCTCGACCTCCTCCTTGCGGACGGTCTCGTCGACCCGCTGCTCCTCGGTGACGGTGTCCTTGTCGACCCGTACGCGCTCGACGGGGACCGTCTCCTTGTCGACGACCACGCGCTCCTCGTTGAGGACGACGTCGTGCTCCTCGGTGCTGAGGTCGGGTCCGTCGAGGGCGTCACCGCGGTTGGCCTCGGTGATCGGCTCACGCTCGAGCCGCACCTCCTCGCGGCTCACCGGCACCGTCTTGGTGACGTTCTCGGTGACGATGTACTTGCGGAGCCGGGCCCGACCCGTCGCATGCCGCTCGGTGCCCACGTGCAGCTGCTCCTCGGAGCGGGTCATCGCCGAGTCGGTCTCCGGACCGGAGATGTCGCCCTCCACGTTGGAGGTGCCGGTGGTGCCGAGGTCGGCGGAGCGGTCGGCGGTGCCGGTGCCGACCGTGCCGGTGCCGGTCGTGGCGGCGTACCCGGCGTCGCCGGTCGTGCCGGAGTAGCCCGTGACGCCGTAGTAGGTGTAGAGCCTGTCCTCCTCGGCCTCGTCGAGGTGGCCCTCGGGGTCGGAGATGCGCGGAGCGTCCTTGACCTTCTCCTTGTCGTAGGGCACGCGCAGGTCGTTGCCGCTGACCTCGGCGTCACGCAGCGGGACGAACGACTCGCCCGTGCCGAAGAGGCCGGTCTTGGCGGTCACCCACTCCGGCTGGCCCGACTGGTCGTCGAGGAAGATCTGGCCGATGCCGCCGATCTTGTCGCCCTGGCTGTCCACGACGTTGCCGCCGCCGGTGAGCAGGGTCTGTGCCTGGTCGGTGCTGAGCATGTGCACTCCTTGATGGTTGTTGCGATCGGTGGACACCGGGTCGGTACCCACACTGTGCGCAGTCAGACGACGCTCAGTGGGTGCCGCCGGTCGAACGGGTCGGGGAGGCGTCGCCGATGCTTGTCGAGCCGACGCCGCTGCCACCGTCGTACGACGAGGTCTGGGCCTGGCCGGCGGCCTGGCGGGCCTGGTCGGCCGCGCTGGGCGCGGACGCCGCCTGGGCCTTGATGCGGGGAGCCTCCTCCTCGGCCTTGAGGAGGTACTGCTCCCAGCGGTGCTGCATCGGCTTCACGAGGCCACCGCCCACACCCACCACGATCACGCCGGCGACCGTCGCGAGGATCGCGATCAGCACCGGGGTGGTCACGGTCGTGGCGACGCCGACCTGGTTGAGCGCCGCGACGATCCCCAGGAACAAGATGAACACCGAGGCCGCGTTGGCCAGCGCCTTGCCGTAGGACAGCCCACCCAGCGTGCCCTCGACCAGCACCTTCACCGCCGCCGCGATCGCCGAGGCGACCACGAGGATGATGATCGCGACGATCAGGCTGGGCAGGAACGTGATGACCTGCGACAGCAGGTCGCTGATCGGGTTGGGACCGAAGACCCCGAACGCCAGCTGCAGCACGAACAGCATCAACGTGTAGTAGATGAGCTTGGCGACGATGTCGCTGGCGTCCATGCTGGAGCTCGCCAGCGCCTTCTTCACCCCCCCACGCTCGACGGCGCGGTCGAAGCCCACCTTCTCGAGCAGGGCGTTGAGAGCCTTCGCGATCGCCTTGGCGATCAGCAGGCCCACGACGAGGATGATCAGGAACAGCACCAGCTTCGGCAGGAACTGCGCAATGGTGCTGAAGCCGTCACGGAGCCCGTCTTCGAGATTTCGTCGCATCAATGTCCTTCTTTCCGTATGAGGACCACCGGGCGTCCGGGCGGCGCTCGTCGTCGCACACCCGCACCGGCTCCTCGGCGCCGCGATCGCGGCCCCAGTGCCCACCCATGTCCACGTTGCAGTCGTGGCTTTACGTCGTAAACGCAATCACGGCGTGTCCGAAAGATCAACTGTGTGAAATCGCGTGCACGGGGTACAGAGTCCTCGCTCAGGGGGCAGAGGCCCCGGATTTCCCCACAATTGGGGAAGCATCAGGAGGGGGCCTGCTCACTGCGGAGCAAGGCCAAGCGGTCGAGGAGCTCCTCGAGCGCCTCCTCGAACTCGACGGCCGCATGGTCCTCGGACAGTCCGCTCCGCAAGCGCCGCACGGTGGGGTAGGCCGCCAGGCTGTCGGGCTCGTCGGTGTCGTCCGCGAGCACGTCGAGCGGCCCGACGTCGGCGCCGTGGGTCGACACCTCCAGCAGCAGGTGGCCGAGGAGGAAGCTGCTGAAGGCGCGGTAGCTCGCCACGGCGGCCTCGTCGGTGAAGCCCTCGTCGGTCAGGGCGGAGAGAAACTTCTCCACCCAGTCGAGGCTGCGCAGCGGCGGCCGGAGCCACGGCGCCTCCGGGGGGCGCGAGGCCACCAGCGGGAAGGCCTTGGGGTGACGCAGGGCCACGCGACGCACGCCGTGCGCGAGGCGCATCAGGAAGTCGGTCCACCCGTCGACGGGTCTGTCGGGGACCTCGTCGTCGACCTGCATCGTCGCCACCAGCTGCTCCACGACGGCGTCGAGGAGCTCCTCCTTGCCGGCGACGTAGCGGTAGAGCGCCATCGCCTCGACCCCGAGCATCGAGCCGAGCCGGCGCATCGTCAGGCCGGCGAGCCCGTTGTCGTCGATGTGGTCGATGGCCGTCGCGACGATCCGGTCACGGTCGAGCGGCCGAGACCGGGACGGGGGCGCCTTGCCGTCGACGATCGCCGCGTCGACGTCCTTGACGTCGTCGGTAGATGACATCGGCCCTCCTTGCCTGTCCCCGACCATAGCCCCCTTAGCCGGAGCGCGTGGCCACGACGTCGGCGAAGGCCTCGAGGGCCGCGCGGACGGGCCCGTGCGGCAGGACCCCCAGCAGGGCCTTGGCCTCCTCGGCCCGGGCCACGACGTAGGCGCGTGCCGCGTCCATCGCCGGGTGCCGCCGCAGCAGTGCCAGCGCCTCCGCGTGGAGGGCGTCGTCGCCGAGGTCGGAGTCGAGCAGCTCGAGCAGCCGGGCGTCGGCGGGGTCGGTGGACGCCCTGGCCATCAGCACGGGCAGCGTGGGGACGCCCTGGCGCAGGTCGGTGCCGGGGGTCTTGCCGGAGGCGGTGGAGTCCGAGGCCACGTCGAGGATGTCGTCACCGAGCTGGAAGGCGGCGCCGACGATCTCGCCGTACGTCGTCAGCGCCTCCTCCACCTCGCGGCTGGCACCGCCGAAGTGGGCGCCGTAGCGGGCCGAGGTGGCGATGAGGGCGCCGGTCTTGCCGGCGACGACGTCGAGGTAGTGACCGAGGGGGTCCTCGCCCGGACCTGGCTCGACGGTCTCGAGGATCTGGCCCTCGACCAGCCGGGTGAAGGTGTTGGCCTGGACGAGCACGGCGTCGGCGCCCAGGGCCGCGGTCAGCTCCGAGGACTTCGAGAAGAGGAAGTCGCCGGTCAGGATGGCGATGTGGTTGTCCCAGCGGGCGTTGGCCGAGTCGGCGCCGCGACGCAGCGCGGCCTCGTCCATCACGTCGTCGTGATAGAGCGAGGCGAGGTGGGTCAGCTCCACCACGCAGGCAGCCCGGACCACCTCGTCCGAGTCGGGCGTCTCCCCCGCCTCGGCGGCGAGCAGCACCAGCAGCGGGCGGAAGCGCCTGCCGCCGGCCTCCATCAGGTGGCTGGCCGCCTCGGTGATGAACGGCGCCCGGCTGCGGACGTGCTCAGCCAGCTGCTGCTCGACCTTCACCAGCCGGACCGCCAGCCGGTCGGCCAGGACCGGGTCCGTCACGGGCAGGGCGAGCCCGGCATCGGCCGCCAGGCGCGGGTCGGTGGTCACCGGATGAACTCTCCTGCGCGGGCCGCGAGGTCGAGCAGCGGGCCCGGGAGGACGCCGAGCATCAGGGTGGCAGCAGCACCCACCGCGATGGCGGTCGCGGTCAGCACCGAGGGGCGGACGACCGAGGGTCCCTCGCCGATCGGCTCGTCGAAGTACATCAGCACGATGACCCGGACGTAGAGGTAGACCGCGATGATGCTCGACGCGATGGCGGCGACCACGACGGGCCAGGCGCCGGCGGCGAGGGCGACCGAGAAGACGGCCCACTTGCCGACGAAGCCGGAGGTCAGCGGGATGCCGGCCATGGCGAGGAGGAAGAAGGCGAACACGCCCGCCACGACCGGGGCCTCCTTGCCCAGTCCGGCCCACCGGCTGAGCGTCGTCGCCTCGCCGGCGGAGTCGCGCACCAGCCCGACGACCGCGAAGGCGCCGAGGGTCATCAGGCCGTAGGTGGCCAGGTAGAACAGCACGGCCTGCAGCGAGGAGATCTCGCCGTTGCTGAGGTCGCCGGAGGCCTGCACGCCCAGCACGCCGGTGAGGATGAATCCGGTGTGCGCCACCGAGGAGTAGGCCAGCAGTCGCTTGATGTCGGTCTGGGTGAGCGCCAGGACCGCGCCGAGGACCATGGTGAGGATCGCGATGATCCACAGCATCGGCTGCCACGACCAGCGGTCGGCACCGAAGGCGACGTAGAACAGGCGCAGGATGGCCCCGAACGCCGCCACCTTGGTGCCGGCCGACATGAAGGCGGTGACCGGGGTCGGAGCGCCCTGGTAGACGTCGGGGGTCCAGGCCTGGAACGGGACCGCACCCACCTTGAACAGCAGGCCGACCGCCAGCAGGCCCAGGCCCACCAGCAGCATCACCCGGTTGTCGACGTCGTTGCGCACGGCCTCGCTGATCTGGCTGAACTGCATGGAGCCGGAGAACCCGTAGATCAGCGCCGCGCCGTACAGGAAGAAGCCGGAGGAGAAGGCACCGAGGAGGAAGTACTTCAGGGCCGCCTCCTGGCTGAGCAGGCGACGCCGGCGGGCGAGTCCGGTGAGCAGGTAGAGCGGCAGCGAGAGGATCTCCAGCGCCACGAACATCGTCAGCAGGTCGTTGGACGCCGGGAAGAGCAGCATGCCGAAGACCGCGAACAGCAGCAGCGGGTAGACCTCGGTGTGGTCGAGGCCGCGGGTCGAGGCGGTGCGCTCGGCGTCGGTGCCCGGGAGGGCGGCCGCCTGGCCGGCGAAGGCGGACACGCCGCCGTCGAGGTGGCGCTCGGCGAAGAGGAGCGCCCCCAGGATCGCGAGCACCAGGATGAGGCCCCACAGGAACAGCGTCGGGCCGTCGAGGGCGAGCGTGCCGCTCATCGCCAGGATGCCGCGGGCCTGCCCGTCGGCGTACGACGGCACCTCGCGGGCCACGAGGACCAGCATCACCAGCGCGCCCACGAGTGCACCGACGGTGAGCAGCGTCTGGACGAGGTAGCGGTGCGCCCGTGGGACGAACGCCTCGACCACGACGCCGAGGCAGGCGGCGAAGAAGACGATGAGCAGCGGCGACAGCTCGAAGTAGTCGACTACCGGCTTGACGAACTCGTTCACTGGGCCCCCTCGGCCGCGTCGTTGTCAGCGGCGGGCACGGTCGGTGCGTCGTCGGTGACGCCGACCTGTGTCAGCGTCGTCTCGACGTTCGGGTTGATGATGTCGAGCAGCGGCATCGGGTAGAACCCGAACAGCACGAGCGCCAGCAGCAGCGGCGCCAGGGTGCCCACCTCACGGCGGTCGAGGTCGGTGACGGCCTCGACGTCGGGGCGCACCGGGCCGGTGAAGGCGCGCTGGTACATCCACAGGATGTAGACGGCCGAGAGCACGATCGCGGTGACCGCGACGGCGCCCGCCCACCAGGCGTGGTCGAACGCGGCGATGATCACCAGCATCTCGGAGACGAACGGCGACAGGCCGGGCAGCCCGAGCGACGCGAGGCCGGCGATGAGGAAGAACCCGGCGAGCACCGGCGCCTTCGACTCCACGCCGCCCATCCGGCTGATCAGCGAGGTGCCCCGGCGACGGATGAGGTAGCCGGCCACGATGAACAGCGCCGCGGTGGCGATGCCGTGGTTGACCATGTAGAGGATCGCGCCGCTGCCGCCCTGGGCGGAGAACACGAAGATGCCCAGCACGATGAAGCCGAAGTGCGACAGCGAGGTGAGGCCGATCAGGCGCAGGATGTCGTCCTGGCCGATCGCCACCAGCGCGCCGTACACGATCGAGACGAGTGCCAGCACGACCACGACCGGCGTCGCCCACCGCGAGGCCTCGGGCAGCAGCCCCAGGCAGAACCGCAGCATGCCGAAGGTGCCGATCTTGTCCAGGACGCACACCAGCAGCACCGACGTGCCGGGGGTCGCCTTCTCGGTCGTGTCGGCCAGCCAGGTGTGCACGGGGAACATCGGCGCCTTGATCGCGAAGGCGACGAAGAAGCCCACGAAGAGCCACCGCTGGGTGTCCTCGGCGATGTCGAGGGCCGCGAGGTCGGTGAGGAGGTAGGACGGCGTGCCCTGGTTGGCCGAGACGACGTACAGCCCGATGACCGAGCCCAGCAGCACCAGGCCGCCGGCCAGCTGGTAGATCAGGAACTTGGTGGCCGCCCGGCTGCGACCGGCGCGGCCGAAGCCGCCGATGAGGAAGTACGCCGGGATGAGGGTCGCCTCGAAGACGACGTAGAAGAAGAACACGTCGGTGGCGGTGAAGACCGCGAGGCTCATCGCCTCCAGCGCCAGCGTCCAGGCGAAGAAGGTCTTGGTGTTGCCCTCGTCGGCGTCGCGCCAGGAGGCGAGCATCACGATCGGCACGAGCACCACCGTGAGCAGCACCATCAGCAGGCCGAGGCCGTCGAGGCCCACGGCGTAGTAGGCACCGAAGGCACCGATCCACTCGTGCTGCTCCTCGGACTGGAAGCCGCTGCCGCCCGCGGAGAAGTCCAGGGCCACCACGACCGCCGGCACCAGGGCGAGCAGGGCGAAGCCGAGGCCGACCTGCTTCGCCAGGGGCTCGCGCGGGCCGCTGGGCAGGAACGCCGTGACCACCGCACCCACCAGGGGCACGAGGATCAGGGTCGTCAACCAGGGGAAGTCGGTCATGCGAGGTTCACCGCCATCAGGGCGAGGACGACGAGCAGGACGCCGCCGAGCAGGGAGAGTGCGTAGGACCGGACGTAGCCGTTCTGGACCCGGCGCAGGAGTCCGGACAGCCCGCCCATGGTGGCGGCGCCACCCTCGACGACCCCGTCGATGCCGACGCGGTCGGCGGTGGTCAGGCCGCGGACCAGCTCGGCGGCCGGCCGCACCACGAAGGTGTCGTTGAAGGCGTCCCCGTAGACGTCGGCGCGCGCGGCGCGGGTGACGAAGGAGACGTTGCGCGGGGCCTCGCGGGGCACGTCGCGGCGCCCGACCAGCAGGAACGCCGCGGCCACGCCGACGGCGACGACCGCCACGATGATCGCGGTGATCGCGAGGGCCGGCAGCGGGGGCTCGTGGTGCTCGCCCACGCCGGTCACCGGCAGGAGCCACTCGACGATCCAGTCGCCGAGCACCAGCACGCCGCCGACGACCGACAGGGCGGCCAGCGCGACCAGCGGCACCGTCATCACCGCGGGCGACTCGTGCGGGTGCACGTCCCTCTCCCAGCGCTTCTCGCCGAAGAACGTCATCAGCATCAGCCGTGTCATGTAGAACGCGGTGATGCCCGCGCCGGCCAGGGCGCAGAGGCCGGCGACCAGGTTGTCGGCCAGTGCGGTCTCGATGATCCTGTCCTTGGACCAGAAGCCGGAGAACCCCGGGAACCCGATGATCGCGAGGTAGCCCATGGCGAAGGTCGCGAACGTCACCGGCATCGCGGTGCGCAGCGCGCCGTAGTGGCGCATGTCGACGTCGTCGTTCATGCCGTGCATCACCGAGCCGGCGCCGAGGAACATGTTGGCCTTGAAGAAGCCGTGCGTGAGCAGGTGGAAGATCGCGAACGCGTAGCCCACGGGGCCCAGGCCGGCCGCCAGCATCATGTAGCCGATCTGGCTCATCGTCGAGCCGGCCAGCGCCTTCTTGATGTCGTCCTTGGCGCAGCCGATGACCGCACCCCACAGCAGCGTGACCGCCCCCACGACCACGACCGCGGTCTGCGCGACGGGCGCGAGCTCGAAGATGAAGTTGGCGCGGACCACGAGGTAGACGCCGGCGGTGACCATGGTCGCGGCATGGATGAGCGCCGACACCGGGGTCGGGCCCTCCATGGCGTCCAGGAGCCACGCCTGCAGCGGCACCTGGGCCGACTTGCCGCAGGCACCGAGCAGCAGGAGCAGGCCGATGGCGGTCAGCGTGGCCTCGGAGGCCTCGCCCGCGACCTCGCTGATGCCGGCGAAGTCGGTGGTGCCGAAGGTGGCGAACATCAGCGCGATGGCCAGCGAGAGGCCGATGTCGCCGACGCGGTTGATGACGAAGGCCTTCTTCGACGCGGCGGCCGCGGAGTGCTTGTGCTGCCAGAAGCCGATCAGCAGGTAGGACGCCAGGCCGACGCCCTCCCAGCCGAGGAACAGGCCGAGGAAGTTCGCCGACAGGACCAGCACCAGCATGGCGGCGACGAAGAGGTTGAGGTAGCCGAAGAACCGGCGGCGGCGCACGTCGTGCTCCATGTAGCCGACGGAGTAGAGGTGGATCAGCGACCCGACGCCCGTGATCAGCAGCAGGAACAGCGCCGACAGCGGGTCGTAGAGCAGGTCGAGGCCGACGTCGAGGCCGCCCACCTGGAACCAGGTGTAGAGGTGCTGCCCGATCTGGCGCTCCTCCTCACCACGTCCCAGGAGCGAGACGAACAGGGCGACGCTGAGCCCGAAGGACGCGACGGCGGCGAGGACGCCGAGGTAGTGGCCCCACCGGTCGAGCAGGCGGCCGGGCCGGCCGAGGGCGCCACCGACCAGCAGGACGACCGCGCCGGCCAGCGGCAGCGCGATCACCAGCCACAGCAGGGAGAAGACCCCGTCGGCCGCACTCGGGTCGACCACCGGGACGGTGGCCTCTTCAAAGGCGATGGACATGTGCGCAGACACCTCAGTACTTCAGCAGGCTGGCGTCGTCGACCGAGGCCGAGCGGCGGGTGCGGAAGATGGTCATGATGATCGCGAGCCCGATCACGACCTCGGCGGCAGCCACCACCATCACGAAGAAGGCGGCGATCTGGCCGTCGAGGTTGCCGTGCTGGCGGGCGAACGCCACGAACGCCAGGTTGCAGGCGTTCAGCATCAGCTCCACGCACATGAAGACCACGATGGCGTTGCGCCTCGTCAGCACGCCGACGCAGCCGATGGTGAAGAGGATCGAGGACAGGACGACGTACTCGTTCACCGTGCCTCCTCCTCGGTGTGGGCGGTGGCGCCGGCCTTGCCGCTGGTCTCCGGGGTGGAGGCGGCGTCGACGCCGAGCTGGCGCTGCACCTCGGTGATGTCGTCGACCATCGCGGGCGCCGAGCGGACCGTGCCGCGCGCGGCCAGCACCCGGGAGACCGAGGCCTCCGACGCGGTGCCGTCGGGCAGCAGGGCCGGGGTGTCCACGGCGTTGTGGCGCGCGTAGACGCCGGGCGCGGGCAGCGGGCCGGGGTGCTTGCCCGACGTCGCGTAGTCCTGGAAGCGCCGGGCGGCGAGCGCGGCCTGGCCCTCCTTGGGCTCGAGGCGCTCACGGTGCGCGAGCACCATCGCGCCGATGGCCGCGGTGATGAGCAGCGCGCTGGTGGCCTCGAAGGCGAAGACGTAGCGGCTGAAGAGGACGTTGGCGAGCGCCTCGATGTTGCCGCCGTTGTTGGCCTCGTCGAGGCCCACCACGGTGCCGAGCGAGATCTGGGCGAGACCGATCACCAGCACCGAGCCGAGGACCAGGCCGGCGACGGCCGCCATGGCCCGCTGGCCGCGGATCGTCTCCACCACCGAGTCGGAGGCGTCGACGCCGATCAGCATCAGCACGAAGAGGAACAGCATCAGGATCGCGCCGGTGTAGACGATGATCTGCACCGCGAAGAGGAACGGGGCCTCCAGCACGGCGTACAGCACAGCCAGGCTGATCATCACGACAGCCAGCAGCAGGGCGGCATGCACCGCCTTGCGCACGAACAGCAGGCCCAGCGCGGCGACCACCATCAGCGGGGCGAGGATCCAGAAGGCCATCAGTCCGATCCTCCCGGGGACGACTCCTGCTCGGGGGCGCCCTGGGTGGAGAAGTTCCCGCGGTAGTAGTCGCCCTGGTCCGAGCCCAGCCGCATCGGGTGCGGCGGCTGCTCCATTCCGGGCAGGAGCGGGGCCAGCAGGTCGCTCTTCTCGTAGATGAGGTCGGCGCGGCTGCTGTCGGCGAGCTCGTACTCGTTGGTCATCGTCAGCGCGCGGGTGGGGCACGCCTCGATGCACAGGCCGCACAGGATGCAGCGCAGGTAGTTGATCTGGTAGACGCGGCCGTACCGCTCCCCGGGGCTGTAGCGCTCACCGTCGGCGTCGGAGTTGGAGGCACCCTCGACGTAGATCGCGTCGGCGGGGCACGCCCAGGCGCACAGCTCGCACCCGATGCACTTCTCGAGGCCGTCGGGCCAGCGGTTGAGCTGGTGCCGGCCGTGGAAGCGGGGCGCCGTGGGCTGCTTCTCGAAGGGGTACTGCTCGGTGACCACCTTCTTGAACATGGTCCGGAACGTCACCCCGAAGCCCGCGACGGGGTCCCAGAACTGCTCCTTGAGACTCTTGGAATCAGAGTCGGCCATCAGATCTCCTCGCCATCGGTGGTCACGGAGGACCGCCTCGTGGTCGTGTGGAACGTGAGCGGGGCGGCGGCGCCACGGACGGCGCCGCCCTCGGGCATGGGCGGCACCGGGAAGCCGCCGGCGTAGACGTCGGCGGGCTCCTCGGACCCGGCCAGGGCCTCGGGCTCGGGATCGGGCCGGTCACCGAGGAAGAACATCGCCAGGAACAGCGCCAGCGCCACGCCGATGGCGGCCATCACCCAGGTGCGGTCGAGGCTCTCGGAGCTCGCGGCCAGGCGGATGGTGGCCACGGCCACGATCCAGACCAGCGAGACCGGGATGAGCACCTTCCACCCGAACGCCATGAACTGGTCGTAGCGCAGCCGGGGCAGCGAGCCGCGCAGCCAGATGAAGAAGAAGATGAACACCAGCACCTTGCCGAAGAACCACAGCACCGGCAGGTAGCCCTCGTTGGCGCCGTCCCACATCGAGAGCGGCCAGGGCGCGCGCCAGCCACCGAGGAACAGCGTGGTGGCCAGCGCCGAGACGGTCGCCATGTTGATGTACTCGGCGAGGAAGAACAGCGCGAACTTCAGGCTGGAGTACTCGGTGTGGAAGCCGCCGACCAGCTCGCCCTCGGCCTCGGGGAGGTCGAACGGCGCACGGTTGGTCTCGCCGACCATCGCGATGATGTAGACCACGAACGACGGCAGCAGGATCAGCGCGAACCACCCGGGCACGGGCACCTCGAGGCCCAGCACGTCCAGGGTGTTGGTGCTGGCCTGGGCGTCCACGATCTGCGAGGTCGACATCGACCCGGCGTAGAGGAACACCGCCACCAGCGCCAGGCCCATGGCGACCTCGTAGGAGATCATCTGGGCGCTCGAGCGCAGGCCCCCGAGCAGGGAGTACGTCGATCCGGAGGACCAGCCTCCGAGCACGATGCCGTAGATGCCGATCGAGGCGATCGCCATCACGAACAGCACCGCGACCGGCATGTCGGTCAGCTGAAGCGGGGTGGTGCGGTCGGTGAACGGCAGCCCCACCTCGGGGCCGAACGGGATCACCGCGAACGTCACGAACGCCGGGATCACCGCGATCACCGGCGCGATGACGAAGACCACCTTGTCGGCGGCCTTGGGGATGACGTCCTCCTTCAGCGCCAGCTTCACGCCGTCGGCGAGCGACTGCAGCAGGCCGAAGGGCCCGTGCACGTTGGGGCCGATGCGGTGCTGCATGCGCGCGACGACGCGGCGCTCCCACCAGATGTTGAACAGCGTGAGCAGCACCAGCACGACGAAGATCACCACGGCCTTGATGATGACCAGCCACCACGGGTCCTTGCCGAAGGCCGACAGGTCGTCGACCGCCATCGGCAGCAGCAGGCTCGGGATCGTCATGCGCGGACTCCCTTCACGTCGACCGAGCTCCCCGGGGAGGCGAGGTCGGCCAGCACACCGTTGCCGAACGAGTTGGCGGGCACCCACACGACGCCCGCGGGCAGGTCGGCGACCACGACCGGCAGGGTCACCGCGCCACGGTCACCGGTCACGGTGACCTGCGGGACCGCGCCGGGGTCGAGCGTCCCGAACAGGTCGTCGTACGCCGCCTGGCCCAGGCGGGCGACGGGCCGGCGGGCGGTGGCGCGGAGGTGGTCGACACCGTCCTGCATGGAGCCGAGGTCGACCATCTGCTTCCAGGTGGCGAGCCGGAAGGTCCCGGCGCCTGCTGGCGCGGCCGTCGGCCTGCTCTGCGCGAACACCGGACGGGCGCCGTCCCAGGGGCCGATCGCCATCATCTCGGCGCGGACCTGCTCGACGGTGCGGAAGCCGAGCGGGGCGCCCATCTCCTCGGCGACGCCGGAGAGCACCCGCAGGTCGGGCAGGGACGCGGGGTTGCTGAGCAGGGCCTCGAAGGGACGCGTGCGGGCGTCCCAGGTGACGAACGTGCCCGCCTTGTCGAAGACCGGGGCCACGGGCAGGACGACGTCGGCGGCACGGGTCACGTCGGTCTCGCGCAGCTCCAGGGCCACCACGAAGCGGGCGGCCGCGACGGCGGCACGGGTGGCGGCGGGGTCGCGGGTGTCGTCGGGGTCGACGCCCCCGATCACGAGCCCGCCCACCTCTCCGCCGAGGAGGGCGGCCACGATCGCGTCGGCGTCGCGGCCGACCTGCTCGGGCACGGAGGCGACGCCCCACGCGGCGGCGGCGTCGACCCGGGCCTGCGCGTCGGCGACCGGACGGCCGCCCGGCAGCAGGGTCGGCAGGCAGCCGGCCTCGACCGCACCGCGGTCGCCTGCGCGGCGCGGCACCCAGACGAGCCGGGCACCGGTGGTGGCCGCGAGGTCCAGGGCCGCGGCGTAGGCGCCGGGTGAGGTGGCCAGGCGCTCGCCGACCATGATGATGCCGCCGCTGTCGAGGGCGACCACCCCGTCGTCGGCGAGCGCAGCCAGCGCTGCGGCCTCCTCGCCGGGGACCGTGCGCACGAGCCGGCCGTCCAGCTTGGCCAGCCCGCGGGAGGTGTACGGCGCGACCGACACCACGCGGGTGCGACCGCGGGTGGCCTTGCGCAGGCGCAGGAAGACCGGGCCGGCCTCGTCCTCGGGCTCGAAGCCGGCGAGGACCACGACCGAGGCCTGCTCCAGGTCGGCGTACGTCACGCCCCCGGAGAGGGCGACGTGGGCGCCGAGGAACGATGTCTCCTCAGCCGAGAGCGGCCGCGAGCGGAAGTCGATGTCGTTGGTGCCGAGCGCCACCCGGGCGAACTTGGCGTAGGCGTAGGCGTCCTCGGCGGTGACCCGGCCACCGGTGAGCACGGCGCCGGCCCCGGCGGCGCGGAGCCCGCGAGCGGCCACGGTGAAGGCCTCGGGCCACGACGCCGGGCGCAGCTCACCGCTCTGGTCGTCGCGCACCATCGGGTAGGTGATGCGGTCGGCGGCGCGGGAGTAGCCGAAGGCGAAGCGGTCCTTGTCGGTGATCCACTCCTCGTTGACCTCGGGGTCGTTGCCGGCCAGGCGGCGCATGACCTTGCCGCGACGGTGGTCGACCCGGATCGCGGATCCGCAGGCGTCGTGCTCGGCCACCGACGGGCTGGAGACGAGGTCGAAGGGGCGCGAGCGGAAGCGGTAGTCGGCCGAGGTGAGGGCGCCGACCGGGCAGATCTGGATGGTGTTGCCCGAGAAGTAGGACTCGAAGGGCTCCTTCTCGTAGATGCCGACCTGCTGCAGGGCGCCCCGCTCGATGAGCGCGATGAAGGGGTCGCCGGCGATCTCCTCGGAGAAGCGGGTGCACCGCGCGCACAGCACGCAGCGCTCGCGGTCGAGGAGGACCTGCGCGGAGATGTTGATCGGCTTGGGGAAGGTGCGCTTGACACCGTCGAAGCGGGACTCGCCGCGACCGTTGGACATCGCCTGGTTCTGCAGCGGGCACTCGCCGCCCTTGTCGCAGACCGGGCAGTCGAGGGGATGGTTGACCAGCAGGAACTCCATGATCCCCTGCTGCGCCTTGTCGGCACCAGCGGAGGAGATCTGCGTCTTCACCTCCATGCCCTCGGTGGCGACCAGGGTGCACGAGGCCTGCGGCTTCATGCGCCCGGGCGGGCCCTGCATCTGGCGCATCGAGCCGTCGGGCCCGGGCATGGCGACCTCGACGAGGCACTGGCGGCACGCGCCGACCGGGGCGAGCAGCGGGTGGTCGCAGAAGCGCGGGATCTGCACGCCGACCTGCTCGGCGGCGCGGATCACCAGCGTGCCGGGCGGCACGCTGACCGAGACGCCGTCGATCGTCAGCGTGACGAGGTCGGTCTTCGAGGGGGTGGTCGTCATGAAGCGGATGCTCCTGCCGGTGCGAAGAGGGTCGAGGCCGCCGGGTCGAAGGGGCAGCCGCCGGAGGTGAAGTGCTCGACGAACTCGTCGCGGAAGTACTGGATGGAGGACTGGATGGGGCTGACCGCACCGTCGGCGAGGGCGCAGAAGGAGCGGCCGAGGATGTTGTCGCACTGGTCGAGCAGCAGGTCGAGGTCGGCCTCGCTGCCCTGCCCCTTCTCGAGACGGGCCAGGGTCTGCACCAGCCACCAGGTGCCCTCGCGGCACGGGGTGCACTTGCCGCAGGACTCGTGCTTGTAGAACTCGGTCCAGCGCAGCGTGGCGCGCACCGCGCACACCGTCTCGTCGAAGAGCTGGAGGGCGCGGGTGCCGAGCATCGAGCCGGCAGCGCCGACACCCTCGAAGTCCAGCGGCACGTCGAGGTGCTCGGCGGTCAGCATCGGCGTCGAGGAGCCGCCCGGGGTCCAGAACTTCAGCTGCCGCCCACCGCGCATGCCGCCGGCGAGGTCGATCAGCGTGCGCAGGGTGATGCCCAGCGGGGCCTCGTACTGTCCCGGGTTGGTCACGTGGCCGGACAGGCTGAAGATGCCGAAGCCCTTGGACCGCTCGGTGCCCATGGAGGAGAACCAGGCGGCACCGTTGTCGATGATGCTCGGCACCGAGGCGATCGACTCGACGTTGTTGATCACCGTCGGGCTGGCGTAGAGGCCGGCCACCGCCGGGAACGGCGGGCGGAGCCGCGGTTGGCCGCGCCGGCCCTCGAGACCCTCGAGCAGGGCGGTCTCCTCGCCGCAGATGTAGGCGCCCGCACCGGCGTGCACCACGACGTCGAGGTCGTAGCCCGAGCCGTGGATGTTCTTGCCGAGGTGGCCGGCGAGGTAGGCCTCCTGCACGGCGCGCTGCACGCGACGGATCACGTGGAGCACCTCGCCGCGGATGTAGATGAACGCCTGGTTGGCCCGGATGGCGAAGGAGCTGATGATCACGCCCTCCACCAGGGTGTGCGGGCTGGCCATCATCAGCGGGATGTCCTTGCAGGTGCCCGGCTCCGACTCGTCGGCGTTGACCACGAGGTACTTCGGCTTGGGGTTGTCCTGCGGGATGAAGCCCCACTTCATGCCGGTCGGGAAGCCGGCACCGCCGCGGCCGCGCAGGCCTGAGTCCTTGACGGCCGAGACGACGGCGTCGGGCCCGCCGAACTCGGGGGCCAGCGCCTTCTTCAGGCCGGCGTAGCCGCCCTGGGCCTCGTAGGAGGCGAGGGTCCAGCTGCGGTCGGCGTCCCAGTTGCGGGTGAGGACCGGGGTCAGGGTGTCAGTCACTTCGAGTCGCCTTCCTGGGGCTGGGCCGGGACGGACGCCGGGTCGGGCGCCGTCCAGCCGCGGTCACGGGCGATGCCGAGTCCGTGCATCGTGGGGGCGCCGCCGGCCGGGCCCTCGTCGGCCTGGCCGTCGTTGAACCCGGCGAGCACCCGCTCGGCCTGGCGCCACGAGCAGATCCTCGGGCCCCGGGTGGAGCGGACGCCGGCGCCGGTGCGCAGGTCGTCGACCAGCTGCGTCGCGGACTCCGGGGTCTGGTTGTCCATGAACTCCCAGTTGACCATCACCACCGGCGCGTAGTCGCACGCCGCGTTGCACTCGATGTGCTCGAGGGAGACGGTCGCGGCGTCCTGGGGTCGTCGCTCGGCGGTCTCGTCGTTGCCGACGTCGAGGTGCTCCTTGAGCCGGTCGAAGATCGCGTCGCCGCCCATCACCGCGCAGAGCGTGTTGGTGCAGACGCCGACGAGGTAGTCGCCGACCGGCTTGCGCTTGAACATCGTGTAGAAGGTCGCCACCCCGCTGACCTCGGCCGCGCTGAGCCCGAGGACCTCGGCACACGCCTCGATGCCCTCCGGCGTCACCCGGCCGTGCACCGACTGCACGAGGTGCAGCATCGGCAGCAGGCCCGACCGCGCCTGGGGGTAGCGGGCGGCGATCTCGCGGAGCTCGGCGTAGGTGGTGTCGTCGATGACCGTCGGGGTGGTCACCGGGACGCTGATCGGGGTGCTCATCGGGGTGCTCATCGGTCAACGCCTCCCATGACGGGGTCGATCGAGGCGATCGCGACGATCACGTCGGCGACCATGCCGCCCTCGCTCATCACGCTCGTCGCCTGCAGGTTGGTGAAGGACGGGTCGCGGAAGTGGGCCCGGAACGGGCGCGTGCCGCCGTCGGAGACGACGTGCGCACCGAGCTCGCCGCGCGGCGACTCGACCGGCACGTAGGCCTGGCCCGGCGGGACGCGGAAGCCCTCGGTCACCAGCTTGAAGTGGTGGATCAGCGCCTCCATGGACTCGCCCATGATGTGCTTGATGTGGTCCAGGCTGTTGCCCATGCCGTCGCTGCCGATGGCGAGCTGGCTGGGCCAGGCGATCTTCTTGTCGCCGACCATGACCGGCGCCCCCTCCAGGCCGGCGAGGCGCTCGACGCACTGCTCGACGATCCGCAGCGACTCGTCCATCTCGGCCAGGCGGACGCGGAAGCGGCCGTAGGCGTCGGCGGTGTCCCACGTGTGCACGTCGAAGTCGTAGGTCTCGTAGCCGGAGTACGGCTGGGTCTTGCGGAGGTCCCAGGCGTAGCCGGTGGCGCGCAGCGGCGGCCCGGTCAGGCCCAGCGCGATGCAGCCCGCCAGGTCGAGGTGGCCCACGCCCTCCAGGCGGGCCTTGAAGATCGGGTTGGCGTTGCACAGGGCGGCGTACTCGGGCAGGCGCTTCCTCATCAGCACGACGAAGTCGCGGATCTCGTCGAGGGCACCGGGCGGGACGTCCTGGGCCACGCCACCGGGGCGGATGAACGCGTGGTTCATGCGCAGGCCGGTGATCAGCTCGAACAGGTCGAGGACCAGCTCGCGCTCGCGGAAGCCGACGGTCATGACCGTCAGCGCGCCGATCTCCATGCCACCGGTCGCCACGGCGACGAGGTGGGAGGAGATGCGGTTGAGCTCCATGAGCAGGACCCGCATGACCTGGGCCTTCTCGGGGATGTCGTCCTCGATGTCGAGGAGCCGCTCGACGCCCAGGGAGTACGTCGCCTCGTTGTAGAACGGGGAGAGGTAGTCCATCCGCGTGCAGAACGTGACGCCCTGCACCCAGGAGCGGTACTCCATGTTCTTCTCGATGCCGGTGTGGAGGTAGCCGATGCCGCAGCGGGCCTCGGTGACCGTCTCGCCCTCCAGCTCGAGGATGAGCCGCAGCACGCCGTGGGTCGAGGGGTGCTGGGGCCCCATGTTGACGACGACGCGCTCCTCGGCGGAGTCGCCGAGGCCCTGGGTGATGGAGTCCCAGTCCTGGCCGGTGACGGTGAACACCTTGCCCTGGCTGGTGTCGGAGGGCTGTGCGTAGAGATCTTCGGTGGTCGACATCAGTTGTAGGTCCTCCGCTGATCGGGCGGCGGGATGCTGCCGCCCTTGTACTCCACGGGAATGCCGCCCAAGGGGTAGTCCTTGCGCTGCGGGTGGCCCGGCCAGTCGTCGGGCATGAGGATGCGCGTGAGCGCGGGGTGGCCGTCGAACTGCAGGCCGAACATGTCGTAGGTCTCGCGCTCGTGCCAGTCGATGGTCGGGTAGATGCTGACCAGCGACGGGATGTGGGGGTCGGCGTCGGGCGCGGTGACCTCGAGCCGGATCCGGCGGTTGTGGGTCATCGAGAGCAGGTGGTAGACCGCGTGCAGCTCGCTCCCGGTGTCGTCGGGGTAGTGCACGCCGCTCACGCCCGAGCAGAGCTCGAAGCGCAGCGTCTCGTCGTCGCGCAGCATCTGGGCGACGAACGGGAGGTCGTGGCGCCGCACGTGGAACGTGATCTCGCCGCGGAAGATGACGACCCGGTGGATCGCCGCCTCGAGGTCGGTCTGGCGCAGCCGCGCCTCGAGCGCGTCGGCGACCTCGTCGAACCAGCCGCCGTACGGGCGCGAGGCGGTGCCGGGGTAGACGATCGGGGCCACCAGGCCGCCGTAGCCGCTGGTGTCGCCGGTGCCGCGGGCGCCGAACATGCCGTGGCGCACGCCGACGGCCTGCTCGACGGTGGTGCGGTCGGGCACCAGGCCGGCGGCGCGGACCTTGTCCTCGCGGGTCTCGCTGCGCTCGGCACCGTCCTGCCGGACGTGGGGGCTGGCGTCGGTGGGCGCCACCGACACCGGCTGCTCACCGCGGACGCGCTCGTCCTCGGCGCCCTTCGGACGGTTGTCGGAGCTGCGGCCCGAGCGGTTGTCGCCGCTCATCGCAGCAGGCCCCTCATCTGCGAGGTGGGCACGGCGGTGAGGGCCGCGGTCTCCAGCTCCTCGACCTCCTTGCTGCGGTTGACGCCCAGCTTGGTGGCCTGCACCTGGTCATGGAGCTTGAGGATCGCGTCGATCAGCATCTCGGGGCGGGGCGGGCAGCCGGGGAGGTACATGTCGACGGGCACGATGTGGTCGACGCCCTGCACGATCGAGTAGTTGTTGAACATGCCACCGGAGCTGGCGCAGACGCCCATGGCCAGGACGTACTTCGGCTCCGCCATCTGGTCGTAGATCTGGCGCAGCACGGGAGCCATCTTCTGGCTCACCCGGCCGGCGACGATCATCAGGTCGGCCTGGCGCGGGCTGGCCCGGAAGACCTCCATGCCGAAGCGGGCGAGGTCGTACTTCGGGCCGCCGGAGGTCATCATCTCGATGGCACAGCAGGCCAGCCCGAAGGTCGCGGGCCAGAACGACGCCTTGCGCATGTAGCCGGCGACCCCCTCGACGGTCGTCAGCAGGACGCCGCTGGGCAGCTTCTCTTCGAGTCCCATGATTACCTCAGTCCCATTCCAGGCCGCCGCGACGCCAGACGTAGGCGTAGGCGACGAACACGGTGGCGATGAACAGCACCATCTCGATCAACCCGAACCACGCCATGGCGTCGAAGTGCACGGCCCACGGGTAGAGGAAGATGATCTCGATGTCGAAGATGATGAAGAGCATCGCGGTGATGTAGTACTTCACCGGGAACCGGCCGCCGCCCACGGGCTGCGGTGTCGGCTCGATGCCGCACTCGTAGGAGTCGAGCTTGGCCCGGTTGTAGCGCTTGGGCCCGGTCAGCGTGCTGACGCCCACCGAGAAGATCGCGAAGCCCGCCGCGAGGAGGGCCAACGCCAGGACTGGCGTGTAGAGCTCCATTGCCGTGCGTTCCCTTCCGTCGAGCCGCCCCCGCGGGACCTCTGTCCATGACCGCGTCATGTGACCTTGTGAATCACTTCACGAGTGGCGCAGCCCCCAGTCTAGGCGGCGCCCGTACATCCGTCATCTCGGGGTGGGGCCCCGCCGTCACCGCCGTTGACCTGCGCATTTAACGCACGAACCGCTTCTCAAAATCAGCACGCCCGGCACAGGCCCCGGTGGAGACGTCTCAGGCGGTCGCGCGGTGCAGCGCGACCACCCCGCCGGTCAGGTCGCGCCACTCCGGACGCCGCCAGCCCGCCTCGGCGACCAGGGCGGCCAGACCCGCCTGGTCGGGCCAGGCACGGATCGACTCGGCGAGGTAGACGTAGGCGTCGGGGCTGGAGGAGACGGCGCGGGCGACGGTGGGCAGCGCCTTCATCAGGTACTCGAGGTAGACGGTGCGAAACGGCGTCCAGGTCGGGTGGCTGAACTCGCACACCACCAGCCGGCCGCCCGGCCGCGTCACGCGCAGCATCTCGCGCAGCCCGGCCATCGGGTCGACGATGTTGCGCAGCCCGAAGGAGATCGTCACGGCGTCGAAGGTGTCGTCGGCGAAGGGCAGCCGGGTGCCGTCGCCGGCGGTGAAGGGCAGCGCCGGCCGTGCGCGCTTGCCGACCCGCAGCATGCCGAGGGAGAAGTCGCAGGGCACGACGACCGCCCCGGCGTCGGCGAAGGGCTGGCTCGACGTGCCGGTGCCGGCCGCGAGGTCGAGCACCCACTCCCCCGCGCCGGGGTCGACGGCGTCGACGACGTCGCGGCGCCAGCGCCGGTCCTGGCCGAGTGAGAGCACGTCGTTGGTCACGTCGTACCGCCGGGCCACGGCGTCGAACATGCGTCGTACGTCGGTCGGCTGCTTGTCGAGGTCTGCGCGGGCCACGGGCCGGAGCCTACGGTCCCTCCTCCGAGCGCCC
>NZ_CADCUP010000047.1 GCF_902805925.1 uncultured Nocardioides sp. | reverse complement strand
TTTGTCTCCTGCGCACAGTTTCCAGCGGCAGGTTCACGCCGGTGGGTCAGGCATTCATCCTAGGAGTCGGACAGGATGGATGTCATGAGCCCGAGACTTCGCGAACGCCTCACTCGCGTAGCCGAGGCCGCCACCACGCCCCTGGTGCCGGCCGACTTCTTCGACCTCTTCGCGCCCCTGCGTTCTGGGGCCGACCTTCGCGGACGCATCGTGGCGATCGAGCCCGAGACCCGCGACGCGGCCACCATCGTGATCCGTCCCGGTGCCGACTGGGCGGGGCACCGGCCCGGCCAGTACGTCCGGATCGGCATCGACGTCGACGGCGTCCGCCAGTGGCGCGCGTACTCCCTGACGCACGGCCCCCGCGCCGACGGCTTCATCTCGGTCACGGTCAAGGCCGTTCCCGACGGCCTGGTGAGCAACCACCTCGTGCACGAGGCCGAGGTCGGCACGCTGGTGCACCTCGAGCAGGCCGCGGGTGAGTTCGTGCTCCCGACCGACGGCGGCAAGCTGCTGTTCGTCACCGCCGGCTCCGGCATCACCCCGGTGATCGGCATGCTGCGCAACCTCTTCCCCTCCACCGACGACGGCGTGCTGCGCCTGCCCCGCAGCGCCGACTACAACATCGTGGTCGTGCACGTGGCGCCGACGCGGCCCGACTCGATCTTCCTGCGCGACCTCGAGGCCCTCGACGTGGCCGGGGCGATCTCGCTCGTCGCGCGCTACGACGACGAGCACGGGGTGCTCGACGTCGACCGGCTCGGCGACCTCGTGCCCGACCTCGGCGCGCGCAAGACGTTCGCCTGCGGGCCGGGTGGCCTGCTGGACGCCCTGGCCGACCACCACGACCGGGCCGGCCTGTCGCTGTCGACCGAGCAGTTCCGGACCGCGCGCGTCGCGCCCGGCGAGGGCGGCACCGTCGGCTTCCTGCGCACCGGCACCGAGGTCGTGGCCGACGGCGCGACGCCCATCCTCGACGCCGCCGAGGCGGCCGGTGTGCTGATGCCGAGCGGTTGCCGGATGGGCATCTGCATGGGTTGCGTGCTCCCGCTCCGCGAGGGATCGGTGCGCGACCTGCGCAACGGCGAGGTCACCACCGCCGTGCCCGGCGAGAGCAACGACATCAAGATCCAGACCTGCATCAGCGCCGCCGCCGGCGCCTGCCACATCGACCACTGACGCACCCGTCACCACGAAGGGAGACGACCATGACCGTCATCCAGAAGAAGCCCGACAACCCGATCGCCCACCTCACCCCCGAGGACATCGAGCAGCTCGGCGTCGAGCTCGACACGATCCGCCAGGACGTCATCGACTCCCGCGGCGCCTCCGACGCGGCGTACATCCGCCGGATGATCCACACGCAGCGCTCGCTCGAGCTCGGCTCGCGGGCGGTGCTCCTCTTCAGCGCCTTCCCGCCCGCCTGGGTGCTCGGCACCGCCGGCCTGAGCGTCGCGAAGATCCTCGACAACATGGAGATCGGCCACAACATCCTCCACGGCCAGTGGGACTGGATGCGCGACCCCAAGATCCACTCCACGACCTGGGAGTGGGACATGGCCTCGCCCGCCGAGCAGTGGAAGCACAGCCACAACGAGGTGCACCACACCTACACCAACGTCGTCGGCAAGGACAACGACCTCGGCTACGGCATCATGCGCGTCGACGAGGACCAGCGCTGGTCGCCGTTCCACCTCGGCCAGCCGGTGTGGTGCTTCATCAACGCGGTCTTCTTCGAGTACGGCATCGCCGCCTACGACCTCGACCTCGGCGCCGTGGTCAAGAAGAAGCAGACCCAGGACCCCGAGTTCCGGCGCCGCGCCAAGCAGGTGCTCACCAAGATCCGCAGGCAGGTCACGAAGGACTACGTCGCGCACCCGCTGCTCTCGGCCCCCACCGGCTCGTTCCTGCCCACGCTCGCGGCCAACTTCACCGCCAACGTGGTGCGCAACCTGTGGAGCAACTCCGTCATCCTCTGCGGCCACTTCCCCGAGGGCGTCGAGACGTTCGAGAAGCGCTCGATCGACGGCGAGACCAAGGGCGAGTGGTACGTCCGCCAGATGCTCGGCTCGGCCAACATCTCCGGCTCCAAGGCCCTGCACGTGATGACCGGCAACCTCTCGCACCAGGTCGAGCACCACCTCTTCCCCGACCTGCCGTCGAACAGGTACGCCGAGATCGCGCCCAGGGTGCGGGCGCTCTTCGACAAGTACGACCTCACCTACTGCACCCGGCCGATGCCGCAGCAGGTCTACTCCGCCTGGCACAAGGTCGTGCGCCTGAGCCTGCCCAACGGCTGGCTGGCCACCACGAACGCGCGCAACCTGCCGGAGCAGCTGAAGACCCTGTGGGCCATGTCGACCAAGGGCCCCAAGGTACGCCGCGCCGCGCAGGCCCGCCTGACGCAGCAGGCACGTCGCGCGGAGGCCGAGGCCGCCACCGAGCTCGCTGCCTGAGCCACGCCGTACGACCCGGACCGCCGTCCCTGCCTCAGCGGCCTTGCTCGCGCCGGTCCGCGGCGCGCTCCTCCCGCTGCAGGAGCTGCTGACGGCGGCGGCGGACCTCGCTTCGGGCCACGACGAAGGCGATCACCACCGGGACGACGTACGGCGCGTGGTCCAGCACCCATCGCACCCACCCCGGCAGCCGCCAGCCGGGCAGGGTGATGTCCGGCCAGGGGATCGAGGGCAGGTCGGGCCACGGGATTGCCGGGAGGTCGGGCAGGGGCAGGTCGACGTCCGGCCACGGGATCCGCCCGAGCAGCGGCAGCAGGATGGCGAGCAGCAGGATCGGGACGACCACGCCCGCCGCCGCGCCGACGGTCGCCAGCAGCGTGTGCCGGCGGGGGTGCTCGATGACCCGGCGCTCCCACAGGGCCGCGCGCGAGCCCTCCTCGGGCACCAGGTCGACGCCACCGGCGCGGACCAGGGCGGTCGCGTGGTCGGCGTACAGGCTGGCGCGGCGCGGCGCACCCAGCGAGGAGTACCGGACGCGCAGCGCCTGGCCGCCCTCGCGGGTGACGGTGAGCTTGTCCTCCATCGACCTCTTCTCGACCACGAGCTCGTCCTCGACCCACCACCGCAGCGTCCGGACGACCTCGCCGGTCACCTCGACCCGATGGCGCTCGCCCCGGTCGGTGACCTCCCACAGCTGCCGCTTCACCCGTCGACGGTAGGGCCGCCGCTCCCGGCCCCGCATCGGGCGAAGGTCGGCGGCGTGGTGACTTCGGTAGGTCGTCCCACACTGCGGTGGCCAGCGGTCGCCCGGCCCGGGCGGGGGTCTGGAAGTCTGAGCCCATGCCTGCCGCCCCCGACCGCGCCCTGCTCGACGAGATCGCCCAGCGGGTGCTGTGGCTCTCGACCCGCATCGTCGACGCCGCCAACCGCGAGCGCGACACCGGCGAGGGGGTGAAGGTGGGCGGACACCAGGCCTCGAGCGCGTCGCTGGTCACCACGATGACCGCGCTGTACTTCGCCCACCTCGACGCCCCCGACCGGGTCAGCGTCAAGCCGCACGCCAGCCCCGTCTTCCACGCGATCCAGTACCTCCTGGGCAACCTCGACCGCTCCTACCTCACCCGGCTGCGGGAGTACGGCGGCCTGCAGTCCTACCCCAGCCGCACCAAGGACCCCGACCCCGTCGACTTCTCCACCGGGTCGGTGGGGCTGGGCCCGGCGGCGCCGCTGTTCGCCGCCGCCGCGCGCAGGTACGTCGACGCGCACTTCGGTCCGCGGCCGGCCTCGCGGTTCGTGGCGATGCTCGGCGACGCCGAGCTCGACGAGGGCAACATCTGGGAGGCCGTGGCCGACGACGCCACCGCGGCCCTGGGCAACGTCATGTGGATCGTCGACTTCAACCGCCAGTCGCTCGACCGCGTCATCCCGGGCATCCGCATCGACCAGTGGCGCCAGCAGTTCGAGGCGGCCGGCTGGCACGTCGTGGAGGTGAAGTACGGGCCGCTGCTGCAGAAGGCCTACGCGCAGTGCCCCGAGCTCGAGCGCTGGATCGACCTGATGCCCAACGAGCGCTACCAGTCGCTGTTCGGCCTGGAGCCGGCCGAGGTCCGCGCCCGCTTCGTCGACGAGGCGCCGGCCGCCGTGACCGACCACCTCGCCGGCCTGCCCGACGACGAGGTCGCGCGGCTGGTCACCGACCTCGGCGGCCACGACATGGGCGCGATGCTCGACGCGTTCGCGCAGTGCGACGCCGAGACGAGCCGGCCGAGCGTCGTCTTCGCCTACACCGTCAAGGGGTGGGGGCTGCCGATAGCGGGCAACCCGCGCAACCACAGCGCGCTGCTGACCGCGGAGCAGGTCGAGCAGCTGCGCGCCGCGACAGGGCTCACGCTCGACGACGAGTGGGACCGCCTCGACCCGACCACCGCCGCGGGCCAGTGGGCGGCGGTGCGCGCCGAGGCGCTGGAGAAGCCGGCGCGCACGCCGCGGCCGGCGCTCGTCGTACCCACGTCGACGGACTTCCGCTCCGGCAAGCCGATCTCGACGCAGGAGGCCTTCGGCCGGATCCTCGTCGGGCTCTCCCGCGACGAGGCCGTCGGCAAGCACCTCGTCACCGCCGCGCCCGACGTGGCGACGAGCACCAACCTCGCCGGCTTCATCAACCGGGCCGGCGTGTTCTCGCCGGCCGACCGGCCGCGGTGGGCCGAGGACCCGATGATCCGGTGGCACGAGGGGCCCACCGGCCAGCACATCGAGCTCGGCATCTCGGAGATGAACCTCTTCCTGCTGCTCGGGCAGCTGGGCCTCACCTGGGACCTCTCCGACCAGCTGCTGCTCCCCGTGGGCACGCTGTACGACCCGTTCGTGCTGCGGGGCCTCGACGCGTTCATCTACTCGGTCTACTCCGGCGCGCGCTTCGTCGTGGCCGGCACCCCCAGCGGCGTCACGCTGGCGCCCGAGGGCGGTGCCCACCAGTCGACCATCACGCCCAGCGTCGGCATGGAGCTGCCGAACGTCACCCTCCTGGAGCCGGCGTACGGCGTCGCCCTCGACTGGCTGCTCTGCTCGGCCGTCGGCGACATCGCCGCCGCGGCCGCGCCCGGTGGGGCCAAGGCCGACGCGGTGGGCCAGGTCGAGGACGGCTCCTACTACTTCCGGCTCACCACGCGCCCGCTCGACCAGACGCCGTTCGAGGACGCGCGCACCCGCATCGGCGACGCGACGCTGCGCCGGCAGGTGCTGTCGGGTGCCTACCGCCTGGTGGACTCGCCGCGCCGTACCGACGACGGCCCGGTGGTGCAGATCGCCGCGTCCGGCGCCACCGTGCCCGAGGCGCTGCTGGCCGCGGCCGAGCTCGAGGAGGAGGGCGTGCGCGCGCACGTCGTCGACGTCACCTCCCTGGACCGCGTGTACGCCGCGTGGCAGCGCACCCTGCGCCAGGGCATCCGCACCGCCACCACCCCCTCGATCCCGGGCGCGGTGCGCCAGGCCTTCGCCATGGGCGTGCCCGTCGTCACCGTCCACGACGCCTCGTCGCACACGATGGCCTGGCTCGGCTCGGCCGTCGGTGCCCCCTGCGTCTCCCTCGGCGTCGACGCCTTCGGCCAGTCCGGCCGGGTGTCGGACCTGTACCGCGCCCACGACCTGGACGCCGGGTCGGTGGTCAACGCCGCCCTGGCGGCGCTGGCGCTGCGGTGAGCCGAGCCTGGCACTGGTTCCTCGCGGTTCGATGCCGTTGCAACGCTGGCGAACCGTGGCGATCCCCGGATATCCGGGGATCGCAACCGCCCAAGTTACCGACCGGTCACCTACCATCACCCCCATGCCCACCGTGACCTGCACCGTGACCGACGGCGTCGCCGACGTCCGCCTCGACCGCCCCGAGAAGCTCAACGCGCTCACCCTCGAGACGCTGCGTGAGCTGGTCGCGACGGCGCAGCGGCTGCGGCGCGACACGACGCTGCGCGCGGTGGTGCTGTCGGGGGAGGGCGAGGCGTTCTGCGCCGGGCTCGACTTCGCCACGGTGATGAAGGACCCGACGGCGATCGCGGTGGCGTTCGTGCCGCGGCCGTGGCGCGGCACCAACACCTTCCAGGAGGCGTGCTGGGCGTGGCGCCGGCTGCCGGTGCCGGTCGTCGCCGCGGTGCACGGGCACTGCCTCGGCGGCGGGCTGCAGATCGCCCTGGCCGCCGACTTCCGCTACACGACGCCCGACGCGACGTGGTCGGTGCTCGAGGGCAAGTGGGGGATCATCCCGGACATGTCGGGCGTGCGGAGCCTCAGCGAGCTCGTCGGCATCGACACCGCGAAGCGACTGACCATGACGGCCGAGAACATCACCGGCGACGAGGCGCACGAGCTGGGGCTGGCCACCGGCGTCTCCGGCGACCCGTACGCCGCGGCGTACGACCTGGTGGCGCGGCTGCGCACCCGCTCGCCCGACCAGCTCGCGGCGGCCAAGCGGCTCTTCGAGGACACCTGGCACACCAGCGCCCGGCGGACCTTCAGCAGGGAGCGCGTCGAGCAGGCGCGGCTGCTGTTCGCGCGCAACACCAGGGCCGCCCAGCGGGCGGTCGTGGAGAGGCGGACGCCGGAGTTCGGGCCGCGGGCCCGCTGATCAGGGCCAGCGCAGCCCGACCGCCTGCTCGCTGACCTCCCACAGCCGTCGCTGGGCCCCCTCGTCGCACGCCAGCGCGCTGCAGCCGACCAGCCGCGGGCGCCCCCGGAGCTCGCGGAAGCCGCCCGGCCCCGCGTACGTCGATCCCGGGATGTCGGCGGTGGCCGCCAACAGCGTCGGCCAGGCGCCGGCGGCCGCGGACTGGGACACCGCCTTCACGGCGGCGTCGAGGATCGTCGCGGGCCCGCCCCTCGAGCGCCCGAACTGCCCGTTGGCGGCGAGGTGGGTGCCGGCGAGCCCGGGATGGGCGGCCATCGCGCGCACCGGCAGCCCGGCAGCCGCGAGGCGCCGGTCGGCCTCGAACGTGAAGAGCAGGTTGGCCAGCTTCGACGCGGCGTACGCCGGCCAGCGCCGGTAGCGACCGTCGTCCATCCGGGGATCCCCCGTGGGGGCCGACCGCGCGCTGCGGTGCGCGACCGAGGACACCGTCACGACGCGGGCGTCGCCCGACTGCGTCAGCTGCGGGAGCAGCAGCCCGGTCAGGAGGAAGGGGCCGAGGTGGTTGGTGGCCATCTGCGACTCGAAGCCGTCGGGCGTGCGCCGGTACGGCGGCGCCATCACGCCGGCGTTGTTGACCAGCACGTCGACCGCACCGAGCGCGGAGGCCCGCCCCGCGGCCGAGCGCACGGAGTCGAGGCTCGCCAGGTCCACCTCCAGCTGCTCGAGCCGCGCCTGCGGCAGCTCCCCGCGGATCGTGGCCGCGGTCTCCTCGAGCCTGGCCCTGCTGCGGCCGGCGAGCACGACCCGGGCGCCGCAGCGGGCGAGCTCGAGGGCGGTGTGGTGGCCGAGACCACCGCGCGTGGTGCCCGTGATCAGCACGGTGCGACCGTCCTGGTCGGGGATCTGCGCCGGCGACCAGGAGTCGCTCACGGCGTGACGGCCATCAGGTCGAGCACCCGCCGGCCGAGCTCGACGTCGCCGGTGATCTGCACCCGCCCCGCCTCGGGGGCGCGCCGCCCACCGGCGAGCAGGGTGAACGACTCGCGGTCGGTGGCGATCCGCACCGTGGGGTCTGCGGGCTCCGCGGCCAGGGCCTGCCCGCGGCCGGTCTCGTCGACCACCACCGAGGTCGGCGGCTGGCCTGCCACCTCCAGCACGACCGTGGTGCCGGGAGGCGCCTCGGCGCGCTTGGCGACGATGTAGCCCAGGCTCTCGGCCAGGTAGACGGAGGCGTGCAGGGCCGCCGGACCGTCGAGGTTGCCGGGCCGCCCGACGGCGCGCCGGATGTCCTGCTCGTGCATCCAGAGGTCGAGCGGCCGGTTGCGGAGCAGGGTGGCCCAGCTCCAGCCGAGGGTCCCGAGGACGGTGTCGGGCTTGGCGTCGGGGTCGAGGGGCGGGTCGGCCAGCAGCGCGGTGTGCCGCTGGGTGGCCGACTCCCGGATCTCGTTGATGATGTCGTCGCGGTCGGCCTCGGACCGCGCCACGACCCCCTGCTCGGTGTAGGCGCCCTGCACGCCGCGGACGTGCTCGCGCGCGCCGACCTCGACCTCCTCGTGCCGGGTGCCGGCGAGCACGGCCTCGAGGTGGGCGGTGTGGGCGGCTATCGAGCGCACGTCCCAGCCGGGCAGGTCGGTCTCACGGTCCCAGTCCTCGGGCGCGAGGCTCTCGAGCAGGTGGGTGAAGTCGTCGACCGCCTGCCACCACACCTCGACGTACCCGCGCAGCGTCTCCTCGTCGGTCATGGCCATCAGCCTAGGCACCGAGCGCGAGGGACCCGGCGATGGCCAGCATGGTGAGCCCGATGACCACGTCCAGCACCTGCCACGCGCGGGACCGGGCGAAGAGCCGCGACGCGGCCCGGGCGGCGTACCCGAGCCCGGTGAACCACACGACGCTCCCGACGCAGGCCCCCAGCGCGAACCACCAGCGCCCGGGGCTGCCGTGGCTGGCGGCGATGGATCCCAGCAGCAGCACGGTGTCGAGGTAGACGTGCGGGTTGAGCAGCGTGAGCGCCAAGGTGCGTACGGCGACGCCCGAGCGCGACGACCTCGCGCCCGTGGCGGCGTGCAGCGACTCGTTGCGCCGCGCCCGCAGCAGCGCGCTCACGCCGTACCACGTCAGGAAGGCCACGCCCACCCAGGTGACCACCGTGATCGCCCACGGCGCCTGCTCCACCACCGCCCCGATGCCGGCCACTCCGGCGAGGATCAGGACGAGGTCGGAGACCGCGCAGATGGCGACGACGAGCCCGACGTGCTCCCGCGCCAGGCCCTGCCGGAGCACGTGCGCGTTCTGCGCCCCGATGGCGATGATCAGGGCGAGGCCGGTGAGCAGTCCGGCGGCCGTGGTCGAGAGCACGGCACGACCGTAGGCGTGCTACGCGCGTTCAGACCAGCGAAACTTCCTGAAGGAACGTTAGCATCGCTTCATGCGGCCGAACCCCCAGCACCTCGAGGCGCTCGTCGCCGTCGTGGAGCAGGGCACGTTCGAGTCGGCCGCCGCCAGCCTGCACCTGACCCCGAGCGCCGTGAGCCAGCGCATCCGCGCGCTCGAGTCGGAGGTGGGCCAGGTCCTGGTGCGGCGTGCCACGCCGTGCACGGCCACCGAGGTCGCCGAGCCGCTGCTGCGGCTGGCCCGGCAGACCCGCCTGCTGCAGGACGAGGCGACAGCCGCGCTCGGCTCGCTCACCGGCACGACCCTCGCGGTCGCGGTGAACGCCGACTCGCTCGCGACCTGGTTCCGCGACGTCCTCGGTGCGGTGGCCGGCATGGAGGGCGTGGCGTTGCGGCTTCACGTCGAGGACCAGGGCTGGTCTGCCGACCTCCTGCGCCGCGGCGAGACGCTCGCGGCGGTGACCTCCGACCCCTCGCCGGTGCAGGGGTGCTCGGTGACGAGGCTCGGCACGCTGCGCTACGTGCCGGCCGCCACCCCGGCGCTCGTGCACCGCCACCGGCGCGGCGGCCGCACCGACTGGGCGGCCCTGCCGATGGTCGACTTCAACGAGAAGGACAGCCTGCAGCTCGCGGCCCTGCAGCGCCGCGGCCGGGCGCATCCACGGGTCGTGCACCGGGTGCCGACCTCGGCGGACTTCCTCGAGGCCGTACGCCGCGGGCTGGGGTGGGGCATGCTGCCCGAGCCGCAGCTGGCGGAGGTGGCCGGCGACGTCGAGGTGCTGCCGGCGCTGGGCCGGGTCGACGTGCCGTTGTACTGGCAGCGCTGGCGCCTGGCCTCCGAGCGGCTGGACGCCCTCACCGCGGCCGTCGCGTCGGCGGCCGCGGCAGGGCTGCGCCCCTGATCGGCCGCCGCGGGGACCGGTCGATGCGGGGGCGCCGTACCGTGCACCTCGCGCTGCGGAAGCGGGTCAGCGGAGGCGCTCGTGCGAGGCTTGGACCACGAAGCCGGGTTCGAGCGCAGGGGGAACTGCACATGAGAAGACTCGCCACCGCGACGGTGTCGGCGCTGGCCCTGACCGCGCTGGCCGTCCCGGCCGCCGCCGACATCGGCGTCGTCGCCGACGGCCTGGGAGAGGACCGGCCGGCCAACGCCGACATCGTCCGCCTGAAGGCGCGCAACGGCGACGACGCCGTGCGCGTGAAGGTCACGTTCGCCGACCTCGACCCGGAGCGCCGGGCCCGGGTGAAGGTCCTGGTGGACCCGGCGCCCAAGGACACCACCCAGTACGTCGTGGAGTCGGTCAAGCGGCCCGGGCGGGCGGTGCGGACCCGGCTCCTGCTGGCGCTGGGCATGGAGTTCGACGGCACGCCGATCGACTGCGGTGGCGTCCGGGGGTCCTGGGACTTCGACCGCGGCCTGGTGAAGGTCCGCGTCCCGCAGTCGTGCCTGGCCGCCCAGGGCCGGGTGGCCACGCTCAAGGCCACCACGGTCTACGGCCGGCGCGGCGACTGGACCGACTTCCTGCGGGTCCGCAAGGGCTCCTCGACCAACGCCTGACCCTCGCCCACCGGCGCCGCGGCGGCGGGGTAGTCCGGGGCGGGATGCACCTGGATCCCCGATGTGAGGTGCGATCCGCCCCGGACTACCGCGGGGCTCGGGAGCGATTGCTAGGTCAGAAGGCGGCCTCGTCGAGG
>NZ_CADCUP010000046.1 GCF_902805925.1 uncultured Nocardioides sp. | reverse complement strand
GTGCGCGGCCCTGGCGAAGAGCTCGACGTCCCAGGTGCGCGGCGCCTCGACGACGTCCTCCTGCCAGACGGCCACCCGGTCGTCGCTGAGCTCGACGACGCGGTGCAGGGCCGGCGCGCGAAGCCCGGGCGGCAGCGTGGCCAGCACCTCGGCGTCCCAGAGCTCGACCTCGCTGCGCCAGGGGAAGTCGGCTGCGAAGTGGACCGCCTCGTCGGGTGGCATGAAGGCCAGCATCGGCCAGTGGCGGACGTGCTGGAGCACCTTGCAGAACAGTGACCACGGCCGGCCGCCTGAGGGGTAGCCGACCACCTCGAGAGTCGCAGCCGGCCGGGCCTCCCGGCCGAGGGCCTGCCCCACGAGCTCGGAGACGGCCGTGTCGACGGCCGTGGGCGCCACGTCGAGGAGTCGGTCGACGGTCCAGGCGCGGATGCCCGTCGTCACGTCGTTCATCGGTAAGGCTCCCTTCCTATTACACGAAGGTAAGGTGGCCTTATGAGCTCCGTCAAGGGGGACGGGCCCGACCACCTGCTGGCGCTCCTGGGCCACCTCCTGGACGCCATCGGGCGTGACGTCCGCGCTCGCACCCAGGGGATCGCCGGGACGGGGCTGCGCACCTCGCAGCTGCGGCTGCTCAGCCTCACGCCCGCCGACGGCCTGCGCGTCACCGACCTCGCCGAGCGGGTCGGGATGACGAAGCAGGCGCTGGGCGAGTTCGCGACCGTGCTGGAGGACCGCGGCCTGCTCGAGAGCCTGCGCGACCCCGCCGACCGGCGGGTGCGGATCCTGCGTCCGACGGCCGCGGGTCGCGCGGCGGTCGCCGAGGGCACGGCGGTCATCGAGGAGGTCGAGGCGGAGTGGCGCGCCCGCCTCGGCGCCGGCAAGTGGGACCAGCTGCAGGCACTGCTGCGGGAGGCGGTCGCCGTACGCGGGTGAGGTTCGCCAGCGTTCCCCGCGGCTCGCACACGGAGCTCTGCTCTACCGTGGTGGGGTGAGCAACCACGAGCTGGTCTCGCTGGACTCCGCGGTCGGGCGGATGGTCGTCACCGCGGCCGTGCTCGGCTCCGGGCTGACGATGCTCGACGGCAGCGTCGTCAACGTCGCCCTCAAGACCATCGGCGAGGACCTCGACGCCTCGCTGGCCGACCTCCAGTGGATCACCAACGGCTACCTCCTCTCGCTGGCCTCCCTCATCCTGCTCGGCGGCGCGCTCGGCGACCGCTTCGGCCGGCGGCGCGTCTTCGTCGTCGGCACGGTGTGGTTCGCACTCGCCTCGCTGCTGTGCGGGCTGGCGCCGACACCCATGGTCCTGATCGTGGCGCGGGTCCTGCAGGGCATCGGCGGGGCACTGCTCACCCCCGGCAGCCTCGCGATCATCCAGTCGGTGTTCCAGCCGGCCGACCGCGGCAGGGCCATCGGGGCGTGGTCGGGCCTCGGCGGCATCGCCGCGGCGATCGGGCCGTTCGTCGGCGGCGCCCTCGTCGAGTACGTCTCCTGGCGGTGGATCTTCCTGATCAACCTGCCCCTGGCGGCCATCACGGTGCTCATCGCCCAGCGCTGCGTGCCCGAGAGCCACGACCCCCATGCCACCGGGCGCTTCGACGTGGCCGGCGCGGTCCTGGCCTGCGTCGCCCTGGGCGGTGTCACCTGGTCGCTCATCGAGTGGGGCTCGCCCTCGGCGCCGTACGCCGGCGCCGTCGGGCTGCTCTGCGGCGCCGCGTTCGTCCTCGTGGAGGCCCGCAGCCACGAGCCGATGATGCCGCTGGGCCTGTTCGGCGACCGCACGTTCAGCGCGGCCAACGCCATGACGTTCCTCGTCTACGCCGCGCTCGGGGCGGTGCTGTTCTTCCTCATCATCCAGCTGCAGACGGTGAGCGGGTACGGCGCCCTGGAGGCCGGGGTGGCCACCCTGCCCATCACCGTGTGCATGCTCCTCCTGGCCTCCCGCGCCGGCGAGCTCGGCACCCGCATCGGCCCCCGCATCCCGATGACCGTCGGCCCGGTGGTGATGGCGGCGGGGTCGCTGCTGCTGCTCCGCGTCGACGACGACGTCAGCTACTGGATCGACGTGATGCCCGGCCTGACCGTCTTCGGCCTGGGCCTCTCCCTGATGGTCGCCCCCCTCACCGGCACGGTCCTGGCGGCGGCTCCCGACGACAACGCCGGCATCGCCAGCGGCGTCAACAACGCCGTCGCGCGGGCGGGCTCGCTGCTCGCCGTCGCCGCGCTCCCGGTGGCGGTCGGGCTGTCCGGTGAGCAGTACGCCGTGCCGGCCGCGTTCGACCAGGCCTACGACCGCGCCACCCTCGCGTGTGCCGTGCTGCTGGCGCTGGGGGGCGTGCTCAGCTGGCTGACGATCCGCACCCCCGAGCAGCTGGCGCCGCTGGTGGAGACCCCCTAGTCGTCACGGGGCCGGCGTCACGAGGCTGGCGTCACGGGGGCTAGCGGCAGGGGGCGTAGTCCGGCACCGGGAGGCGGGGTGCGCTGTGGCGTCCGTGGCCGAACGCGTCGGCGAAGTGCCGCGCGTAGTGCTGGTGGATCCAGCGGCCCGTCAGCCGCAGCATGATCTCGTCGTTGTAGTGCAGCCCGCCGCAGGTGGCGTTGCTGGTGCCCGTGACCACGACGTACCGGGGGCGGCCGCCGACGACGGCGTGGATGGCCACGCCCTTGTCGTGGGTGCTGACCTGGCGCACGCGGGACGCAGGCAGCCGGCCTCCGCGGACCGGCTGCTCCAGCCACTTCTCGACCGGCGGCCGGTCGACCACGACGCGCACGTCGCAGCCCCTCTCGTGCAGCTGCACCAGCCTGCTTCGGACGTCGGCGCGCTGGATCACCGCGAGGTTGACGTCGACCTGGCGGAGCCCGCGCCGGCACCGCACCTTCCGCAGGGTGTCGATGAGGAGGTCGCCGCGCCTGGGGTAGAGCACGGCCGCCGGCCGGCGCAGGCGGGTGCGGGCGCCGTCCCAGCGCTGTGCCGCGAGCGCGCGGAACCAGCGGCCCGCGAAGCGGTAGTACCGCTTGTCGACGATGCGCAGCAGCGAGTTGTACTGCCGGTACTGCAGGCCCACGAGGTTGCTCGAGGTGGTCACCACCGAGCGCTCGCCGTCGATGTCGGCGAGCACCAGCTTGAGGTGGTTGATGTCCTGGGCGACCGGCGCCGGGCCGGGCGCGGTCCACGGCAGGCACGCGCCGTCGCACACCACGGTGTTGCCGGGGGCCGGGTCGCCCGCCTCGATGCGCTGCACGAGGCCGGCTCCCACCGGGTTGAGCAGCACGTCGTCGTCGACGACGAGCCGCACCTCCGCGCCGCGAGCCTGCGCCTCCACCAGGTCCTCGGCCGCTCCCCGGATGTCCCACCGGAACATCGCGATCCGCAGCGAGTCGCCGGCGCCGGCGTCCTTGAACAGCCGCCGCAGCCGGTTGATGACCGTCGGGTGGGTGCCGCCGTGGGTGCCCGGGGAGGAGAAGCAGACCTCCACCTCGCGCCTGGCCCGGCAGCCCCTCCCGCGGGCCTTCGTGGGCTCGACCGCGCGGCGTACGGGCGTGGCCGTCGGCGCGACCGCTGCGGCCGCCGAGTCGACCGTCCGCGCGACCGGCTCGTCGCCCCCGGTGGTCCCGCAGCCCACGGTCGCCAGCACGGAGAGGACCAGGGCGGCCACGAGCCGCGACGTCGACATGCGCCCCAGGGTGCCACGGCCGGGGCGCGAAGCCGGGCGAACCGGCTCGCGGGCTCCCCACCGGCTGGAAGAATGGGGGGCATGGGGCGCAGGGGCACGGGACGCACGGGCGGGCGGGCGCTGGTCGCCTGTGCCGCGCTCGTGCTCACCCTGGCCGCCTGCGGCGGGGAGCCGCCGGTGGCCGACCCGCCGCCCGACCCGACGCCGCCGCCCAGCAGCCCGGCGAGCGCCCGTCCGGCCGGTGAGCACGAGATCCGGGCGCCCGGCCGGATCGAGGACTGCTGCCAGGAGGCCGACATCCTGGTCTCCAGCGAGCAGCCGCTCCCCGGCGACATGACGGCGCGCCTGCGGAGGGTGAGGGGCGTCGACGCGACCGAGTCCCTGTCGCTGGCCCAGGTCGCCGTGGAGAACCGGGTCATCACGATCGGCGCGGTCGACCCGGCGTCGTACCGCCGCTTCACCGTCGCCGGCACCGCGCAGCTGCAGGAGGTCTGGGAGCGGGTCGCCGGGGGCGAGCTGGCGATCGACGAGGCGCTGGGCCGCAGGCTCCAGGACGACGCGGGCTACGTCCGGCTCGGCAACGACCAGGACGCCGCGCAGGTGCACATCGGCGCGTACGCGACCCAGGTGCCGCAGCTCGACGCGGTGGTCAACCGCAGATGGGCCGAGACGCTGGGCATGCGCCGCGGCAACGCGCTCCTCGTCTCCACCGACATCACCTCGCCGCAGGTCGTGCGGGACCGCATCCAGGACATCGTCGGCGAGGGGATGTCGGTGCAGATCCTCGGCCCCGACCTCGACGTCGACGCCGTGCAGACCGCCTTCCTCACCGGCGGCTCGGTGGCCGAGGCGGTCGGCACGTTCTCCTACCGCGTCGCCGGCGGGGGCCGCATCTCGCCCGAGGGCTCGTGGGTGGCGTCGAACATCCGCACCGAGCCGGTGCCGATCCTGGGCAGCGTCACCTGCCACCGCGTGATGATCCCCCAGCTGCGGGCGGCCCTGGCGGAGGTGCAGAGGGCGGGCCTGGCCGGCGAGGTCGACCCCTCCGAGTACGCCGGGTGCTTCTACCCGCGGTTCATCGCCGGGACCACCCAGCTCTCGCTGCACTCCTTCGGCATCGCCGTCGACCTCAACGTGCCGGGCAACCAGCGCGGCACCGTCGGCGAGATGGACCGCCGGGTCGTGGCGATCTTCAAGAAGTGGGGCTTCGCGTGGGGCGGCGACTGGAGCTACACCGATCCCATGCACTTCGAGATGGACCGGCTCGTCGAGGTGCGCTGACGTCTCGGCCGGTTGCTGCGACAGTGGGCCCATGACCACCGGGCTCCTGCTCGCCGCCGGCGCCGGCCGCCGGATGGGCACGCCCAAGGCGCTGGTGCACGACGACGACGGCACGAGCTGGCTGCGCCGCTCCGTCGGCGCGCTGGCGGAGGGCGGCTGCCGGCCGGTGCAGGTCGTGCTCGGCGCGGCCGCCGACGAGGCCCGGCCGCTGCTCGAGGGGCTCGACGTGCAGGTGGTCCTCGCCGACGACTGGGCCGAGGGGATGGGCGCGTCCCTGCGGGCCGGGCTGGCCGCGGCGAGCGGCGACGCGGTGCTCGTCAGCCTCGTCGACCTGCCCGACGTGACGGCGGTCGTGGTGGCCCGGGTGCTGGGGTCCGGGTCGGGGCCCGGCGTCCTCGCGCGGGCGGCGTACGACGGCAGGCCGGGGCACCCGGTGCTGATCGGCCGCGACCACTGGGCGGCGGTCACCGCCACCGCGGTCGGCGACGCCGGGGCCCGCGACCACCTCGCCGCCGCGGACGTCACGCTGGTGGAGTGCGGCGACCTCGCCACCGGGCACGACGTCGACAGCCGGGGGGACGTCCGGGGTGACACGCCAACGTCCGGCCAACGTCCCCGCACGTAGCCTGCAGGCATGGAGTCCGCGTC
This sequence comes from uncultured Nocardioides sp., assembly GCF_902805925.1. Taxonomy (GTDB): domain Bacteria; phylum Actinomycetota; class Actinomycetes; order Propionibacteriales; family Nocardioidaceae; genus Nocardioides. The sequence goes on along the minus strand of NZ_CADCUP010000046.1, from coordinate 5,087 downwards.
CGACGTCGCCTCCCGCCTCGGCACGGCCGGCTACCTCGCCGGCCCCGAGCTGGCGACGGTCGTCTTCCTCGCCACCCGGATGCAGCGCCCGCTGCTGCTCGAGGGCGAGCCGGGCACCGGCAAGACCGCGCTCGCCGAGGCGCTGGCCTCGTCGCTGGAGCTGCCGCTCGTCCGGCTGCAGTGCTACGAGGGCATCGACGCCACCCAGGCCCTCTACGACTGGGACTTCCCCCGCCAGATCCTCCACCTCCGCGCGCTGGAGGCGGTCGCCGGCGGCACCGCGGGGGGCTCGGTCGAGGAGGCCGAGAAGAGCCTGTACGACGCCCGTTTCCTGCTCGCCCGTCCGGTCCTGCAGGCGCTCCAGCAGAGTCCGGCGGTGCTGCTCGTGGACGAGGTCGACCGCGCCGACGACGAGTTCGAGGCGTTCCTCCTCGAGGTGCTCAGCACCTGGCAGGTGAGCGTGCCGGAGCTCGGCACGGTCGCTGCCGCCGAGCCGCCGCTGGTGGTGCTCACCTCCAACCGCACCCGCGAGCTGCACGACGCGCTGAAGCGCCGGTGCCTCTACCACTGGATCGACCACCCGGGCCTGGAGCGCGAGGTCGAGATCGTCCGGTCGCGGGCCCCCGAGGTGTCGGAGGCACTGGCCCGCCAGGTGGCCGGCGTGGTGCAGCAGCTGCGCGCCGGCGGCGACCTGCTCAAGCCGCCCGGGGTCGCGGAGACCATCGACTGGGCGCGCGCCCTGACCTACCTCGGCACCGCCGAGCTCGACCTCGCCTCGGCCGCGGCCACGCTCGGCGCGCTGGTGAAGTACCGCGAGGACGCCGACCGCGTGCGCCAGGCGCTCGACCGGATGCTCACCACATGAGCGCCCCGGGCACGGTGCGGCAGCCCGACGAGGTGCTGCTCGGGTTCACCCGCGCCCTGCGCGCCGCCGGCGTGCCGGTCACCGCCGACCGGTCCCACGGCTTCCTCGAGGCCACCGCGCTGCTCGGCCTCGACGACCGCAGCGCGGCCTATCGGGCCGGCCGCGCGACGCTCTGCGCCGGCCCCGACGACCTCGACCGCTACGACCAGGTCTTCGCGGCGTGGTTCGACGCCCGATCCGGCCTGCCCCGCACCCGGCCGGCGAGCATCCCCAGCACGCCGGTGGCGGGGTTCCCCGAGGCGGAGTCGTCGGGCGAGGGCGCCGATGGCGACGAGGACGCGGTCCGCGCCGCCGCGACGACCAGCGAGGTGCTGCGCCACCGAGACGTCGCCACCCTCGACGCGGCCGAGAGGGCCCGGCTCGCCGCCCTCTTCGCGACCCTGCGCGCGAGCGCGCCGCTGCGTCGTACGGCGCGACGCCAGCGCTGGCACCGCGGCAGCCTCGACGCCTCGCGCACCCTGCGGGCGAGCATGCGCCGCTTCGGCGAGCCGGCCGAGATGGTCCGGCGCCGCCGGCGGCGACGGCCCCGCCGGGTGGTGCTGCTCCTCGACGTGAGCGGATCGATGAGCGGGTACGCCGACGCCCTGCTCCGGCTCGCCCACCGGTTCGTGGTCACCGGCGATCGGGTCGAGGTGTTCACCGTCGGCACCCGGCTCACGCACCTGACCCGCGCGATGCACCACCGCGACCCGGAGCGGGCGATCGTGGCGGCCGGCGACACCGTGCCCGACTGGTCCGGAGGCACCCGGCTGGGCGAGACGCTCAAGGTCTTCCTCGACCGCTGGGGCGCCCGAGGCATGGCCCGCGGCGCGGTCGTGGTGATCTTCAGCGACGGCTGGGAGCGCGGCGACGCCGGCCTGCTGGCCGCCCAGATGCAGCGGCTCGGTCGTATCGCCCACCGCGTCGTGTGGGTCAACCCGCACCGGGGCAAGGCGGGCTACGCGCCGGTCCAGCAGGGGATCGCCGCGGCCCTGCCGCACATCGACGACTTCGTCGCCGGCCACTCGCTGGCCGCCTTCGCCGAGGTATGCGAGGTGGTGGCTCGTGCGTGAGGTGATGCCCGAGCTGCTGGCGTGGTGGGAGGCCGGCGACACGGTCGGGGTCGGCACGGTGGTCGCGACCTTCCAGTCGGCGCCCCGCCCGCCCGGCGCCTCGATGCTGGTCGGCCCCGACGGCCAGGCCGTCGGCTCGGTGTCCGGGGGCTGCGTCGAGGGAGCGGTCTACGAGCTCGGTCAGGCGGTGGTGGGGTCCGGCACGCCCGTCCTGGAGAGGTACGGCGTCTCCGACGACGACGCCTTCGCCGTCGGCCTCACCTGCGGCGGCATCCTCGACGTGTTCGTCGAGAAGGTGGACCGCGCGACCTTCCCCGAGCTGGCCGACGTCGCGGCCGACATCGAGGCGGGCCGTCCGGTCGCGCTGGCGACCGTCATCGAGCACCCCGACCCGGCGTGGCTGGGCAGGCGGATGGTGCTGCGTCCCGACGCCGACGTCCCGCGCACCGGCTCGCTGGGCAGCGGGCGTGCCGACGACGCCGTCGCCGACGACGTGCTCGGCCTGCTGGCCTCGGGCCACCACGCGACGCTCACCTACGGCCCCGACGGCGAGCGCCGCGGCGAGGGCATGCGGGTCTTCGTGTGGGCGTTCGCACCGCCGCCACGGATGCTGGTCTTCGGCGCCATCGACTTCGCCGCCGCGGTGGCCCGGATGGGCGCGTTCCTCGGCTACCACGTCACCGTCTGCGACGCGCGGCCCGTCTTCGCGACCGCCTCGCGCTTCCCCGGCGCGGACGACGTCGTCGTCGACTGGCCCCACCGCTACCTCGAGGCCGAGGCCCAGGCCGGGCGCGTCGACCAGCGCACCGTGCTCTGCGTGCTCACCCACGACCCGAAGTTCGACGTGCCGCTGCTCGAGGTGGCGCTGCGGCTGCCCGCGGTGGCCTACGTCGGGGCGATGGGCTCGCGGCGCACCCACGACGACCGGCTGGCCCGGCTGCGCGAGGCGGGCCTGACCGAGGACGAGCTCGCCCGGCTCAGCAGCCCCATCGGCCTCGACCTCGGCGCCCGCACTCCCGAGGAGACCGCGGTGTCCATCGCCGCGGAGATCGTGGCCCGGCAGTGGGGCGGCACCGGACGGCGGCTGGCCGTCGAGAGCGGACGCATCCACCGCGATCCGCGCGTGGTTCGGTGAACGTTCACCCATTGTGGTGATGCTGCCGACCGGCGGCCACCGGAAGTGTGACCGCCCAAGATCGGGCCTGGGAGGGCCCGCCCCACCAGCTCTGGGAGGACCCATGCCCCGTCGGGGAGCACTCGCATCATCGTTCGCACTCGTGGCGCTCGTGGCCGGAGCCGCAGCCACCGCACCGGCGTCGGCAGAGCAGGCCGCCGCCAAGCCGAAGGCGGAGACGCTCGCCAAGGGGCTCGTCAGCCCGTTGAGCCTCGCCGTCTCGCGCGACGGCACTGCCTACGTCGCCCAGAACTTCACCGGCATGCTGATGAGGATGGCGCCCGGCGGGAAGCCGGAGGTGATGTACGCCGCGACCTGGTTCTGGTCGTCGTTGGACCACTCCCACTTCTCGACCAGGCCGGCCGCGGGCGAACCGGAGTCCATGAACTCCTTCGAGGCGACCTTCTTCAGCTCGGTCTCGGCGTAGTCGCAGGCGACGTCGGCCTTGTTGGCGTCGCAGCCCTCCTCGTACTCGGGCAGCTTCACGCGCTCCAGCGGGATCTCCGCGTGGACGTAGTGCGGCTCCCAGAAGTAGCCGAGCAGCCACTCCTCGTTCTTCTGCGCCCGCTCGAACGCCTCGACCGTCGCGGTCTCGCCGCCGGAGAAGACGACCTTGAAGTCCAGGTCGAGGTTCTTCACGATCGCCTCGTCGTACTGGGTGTAGGTCGGGTCCGACCCCAGGAACTGACCCTGGTCACCGGACTCCGAGGTCTGGAACTCCTCGGAGAAGTCGTTGAGGTTCTCGTAGTTCAGGACCTCCGGGTGCTCCTCGGCCAGCCAGCCCGGGACGTACCACCCGATGACGCCGGTCGCGCCCATCGACCCGAGGTCGACCGCGGTGCCGTCCTCGACCGCTCCCTCGAGCTCGGCCTGGTGTGACCACTCCTCGAGGATGACGTGGCCGTCACCGGACGCCAGCGCCTGGTACGACGGCCCGCCCTCCTTGAGCTCGACGTAGTTGACCGTGCAGCCGAGCTCCTCCTCGGCCACGTGCCCGACGACGTAGGCGTCGGCGGTGTAGCCCACCCAGGGGTGGACCAGGATGTTGAACTCCCCGCAGTCCCCCCCGCCGGACCCGGCCTGCGACTCGTTGGCCTCCGTCTGCTCCGACACCGAGCCCCCGCCACACGCTGTCAGCGCGAGGGCGGTGCCCAGCGCAGTACTCACTGCGGCCGTGGCACTGCGCCACCGCCGCTTCCCTCGTACCAGCATCCTCACTCCGTTCCGTTGGGTCGCCGTGTCGACGACTGCTTGTGGGGGACCAGCCCGCGGAGCCCGCGACCGCGGGCGCCGGCGGGGCGGGAGCCGGGACCTGCGCGGTCGGCAGCCGCCCGTGTCACCCGGTCGATGACGATCCCGAGGAGCACGATCGAGAACCCCGCAGCCGCGCCCTTGCCGGCGTAGTCGGCGTGCGCGAGGGCGTAGATTACGTCGTAGCCCAGCGCGCCGGCACCCACCAGCCCGCCGATGACGACCATGGCCAGCACGTAGAGGAGTCCCTGGTTCGTCGCGAGCACCAGCGACGCCTTGGCCATCGGCAGCTGCACCGTGGTGATCTCCTGCCACCGCGTCGAGCCGGTCGACCGGGCGGCCTCGATGACCCCGGGGTCGACGCCCCGGACGCCATCGGCCACCAGCTTGATCGCCGCGGGCGCGGCGTAGATGGTCCCGGCGACGATCGCGGTGAACCGCGTGGGGTCGAACAGCGCCAGCACCGGGATGAGGAAGACGAAGGCCGGGATCGTCTGCCCGGCGTCGAGCACCGGTCGCAGGAGGAGGTCGGTCCTCGGGCTCCGCGCCATCCAGACACCGAAGACGAGCGCGAGCACCATGACCAGCAGCGTCGCGACGAGGGTCATGTTGAGCACGACCATCGTGTCGTTCCACAGGTCGAGCAGGTAGATGCCGGTCAGCCCCACCAGCGCCGGGACCACGG